>NZ_JABLTF010000021.1:0-506703 GCF_024085615.1 Psychrobacter sp. PSP | reverse complement strand
CTGATAATGAAATACAGGACATTGAGAACAAACTAAACAACAGACCAAGAAAACGATTAGGGTTTAAAACGCCTATGCAGGCGTTCTATAATATTAATTAGCGTTGCACTTGGTGTGTTAATCTAAGTTTTTAAATAACATGATTAATTCTCTCAAAATGGAAAGTAGGTTATGGGTGAGTGATATTCAGTAATGACTCTACAGTCGCTAGCAGCACTTTGGCACCTTGGATTAAATCATAAGTTTCAGTGAATTCTTTAGGGTTGTGACTTATACCATCTTTACTTGGTACAAAAATCATTGCAGCTGGAGCAATACGAGCAATCATTTGAGCATCGTGACCTGCACCTGATGTCATGCGACGATGTGGAATATTAAGTGCATTGGCGGCCTGCTCAATAGAATGAACCAGGTCTTCGTCAAAAATAACGGGATCAAATCGAGCCAATACTTCCGTTTCTATCGTTACCCCTTCTTTTTGGCGTAATATATTCAGATGCTCAACTAACGCTTGCTCAGCAATGCCCAATTTAGCGTTATCAGGATTACGTAAATCTACGGTTAATTCAGCTGATCGAGGGATCACATTGATGGCATTTGGCTCAAATTGAATACTACCTACCGTTGCTAAAGTATCTGCGTTATTATCAGTGTGGTTACGCAAAAATGCTATGATAGATGCGGCTACGTAGCCTGCATCATGCCGCATTGACATTGGTGTAGTGCCAGCGTGATTCGCTTTTCCTTTGATGAAGATTTTTTGCCAAGAAATACCTTGTAAGTTAGCCACTGCACCAATCTGAATGCCTTCTTTATCTAAAACTGGGCCTTGCTCGATGTGCAATTCAAGATATTGGCTTGGTACTAAAGTTCCTAGTGGCATATCGCCATGGTAGCCTATACGTTTTAATTCATCTCCTAAACGTGTGCCATCGGAACCAATGTTGTTCAAGACTTGTTCCGCGCTTAAGCCCCCTGCATGAGCAAGCGAACCCATCATGTCCGGTTGATAGCGCACACCTTCTTCATTGGTGAATGCTGCCACGATAATCGGCCTTGAAGGAGTCTGTCCTAGATCCCGATAGGCTTTAGTGACTGACAATCCAGCCAATACACCATAGCAGCCATCTAATGCGCCAGCGTTGTATACGCTATCAATATGAGAACCAATCATCAAAGCATTTTCTCTTGTATTGCCTGACTGATCAGGCAAAATACCAAAGATATTGCCAATCTCATCAATATGGACTGTTAGGTCAAGTGCTTTCATCCATGTCACTACTTGGTCACGCCCAAGCTTTTCTGCATTCGTTAAGGCAATACGTGAACGACCACCATTCTGATTGTCTATACCAATATTTCCTAAGGTTTCAATATTTTGAAGGAGTGTGTTTGCATCTAAAGTAAGTACTGTCATATAAATCCCATACTTTTGAGTAAATAGTCTGTTGCGATATGACTAGTATAAGAAGGCTTTGTAGTATGATTTCTCTAAATTGACCATCTAAACGCAAATTTATTGCGTTACACTATTCCTAAGAACAGCTTTTCTTTATTTATAAGTAAAATAATTTCAAAATATTTGATGAAAAGCATTTCTTAAACACAAAGGAATAAAATGCTATTTGCATGAACTAAAATAGTGAACGCCACAGAAATGTCCCAATTGGCCAAGACAACTCTTACCATTAAGTGCAAATACTTATGATTGAAGTAGATGAATTTGATCTAAAAATACTACGTGCAATTCAAAAGGATGCGCGCATACCTCAAAGTGAACTTGGGGAGAAAGTTAGTTTGTCTACAGCTGCTATAAATCGACGATTAAAGAAGCTCAAGGCTAATGGTGTGATCAAGCAGTACACCGCGTTACTCAATCAAGAAGCATTAGGGTTTGGTTTGACTATTATTGCGAATATTGAAGTGGAGTCAGAAAAAATACATGAACTGGATGCAACGCGCCAAGATTTTGAAAACTGCCCCTTCGTTCAACAGTGCTATTACGTAACTGGGGAATGGGACTTTGTCTTAATTTTTGCAGTGAAAAGTATGGATCAATATAACGATTTAACCCGCGAGTTATTTTTTCAAAATCCTAATATCAAACGCTTTAAAACCCTTGTGACTATGTCTAAAGCTAAAATTGGAGTGGGGTTAGCACTGTAAGAAGGCAGTTTATTATAGGGGTTACATTAGGCGTATGGTGTCAAAAAAGACAGTGGATTTTTTAAATTATATACAAAATATTTTTTAAGAGCTTTACGTTCTGGTGCTGCTGAAATAGTTGATCCTCTACCGACAAGAAGTTTCATTCTTGGAGTAAAATTCGCACATGAAGTTTGGGGAGTTCCTAAGAACTATATTCTATTCAGTACAGGCGAAGGTGAAGGGGGGTATTTGTACAACATAGAAGATGATAGTGTATGGGATTATCAGATGGGACAGCTACAGCAACTAGCCGACGGTACATTACCGCATTGGGATAGCTTCTATGAATTTATGATTTGGTATTTGAGCGATGAAGAAGATGCTTGATGATTTTTATCATAAAGCCTAACTAATTAAGTTGGATCTAATTTTTCCAACTCCTTTATTCATACCAAGATGAAGGCAAATGGAATGAAACCTTCCCTAGCTTTGAACAATCTTAGATTGTTCAACAAGTACACTGTGAAGTACACTACAGTTATCACAAGAATTCAAACTATTGATACCAGTGGTCTACAGCCAAATATTCAATTCCTCACTAGGGAACCACTCTTATTCCTATAAAGGTACATTATGGCAAATAAACTTTAACCGAAGCAGATTGCTAAGAACAAAAGGCTACTAACGCCTTACCTATCTATATTATAGGAACATTAATACAAATAGATAGGGCATTAAAAAAGGATACCATCGTATCCTTTTTTTGTTTTCGTAATAATTGAGAGTAAACCTATCTTAGTGATGCTCACCAGGGAGAATTCTGGCAAAGGCACGCTGCGCAAAGTTAGGCTTGCTATCAGTCGTTTGCGCCGCTGTCGAACTTGGGAAGATACGATAACCAATTGATTGAATACCGACGTTAAATGCTGGCACCAACGAATAAGTGGCTGAGGCAAATTTGCCCATATTACTGGCAATACTGTTTGGCTTATGGACAATCGCTTTTGCGACCATTAATGCAGCTTCATCAGGCATCAAAGCTGGCATATAACGGTATAGCTTGGTGGGGGCAATCATAGGGGTACGTACCAAAGGCATAAAGATATTGGTGACCTTGATATTATCGCCTTTGACTTCCGCGGCTAAGCAACGACTAAACGCATCTAGTGCAGATTTTGACGCCACATACGCGGCAAAACGAGGGCTGTTGGCCAATACACCAATCGAAGAGATATTGACGACTTGACCCGTTTGGCGGCTAATCATCGTCGGCAAGAAACCCAAAATAATTTTGACCGCGCCAAAATAATTGATTTCCATGGTGCGCTCAAAGTCATGAAAACGGTTGACCGACTCATGGACTGAACGGCGAATCGAACGACCAGCATTATTGACCAATACATCCACATGTTTAAAATCAGCAAGAATTTGTTCGCTGATTTTTTCAATCTCATCCATATTAGTGAGGTCACATGGATAATAACTGGCCCTGCCACCCAATATTTCAATATTTTCTTTGACGGTTTTTAGTTTGTCTTCAGTACGCGCCAACAAAATAACATGCGCCCCGCACTCACTTAATAAAAAAGCCGTACGCTCGCCAATACCACTTGATGCACCCGTAATGATAATATTCTTGCCTTTTACTGCTTTTGTTATTGCTTTTTTCGAGGGATTAGCCATAAAAAGTCCTTTTTGTCTGTCCTATGCCAATGAAAATTCGTTTACAGCATAGCAAAAAAATATCGCATACAGTGAACAAAACACCAATAGCTGATAGTTAACTTGACGGTTTTAGAGGTTTATAGTGATATATCATCATATAATAGTGACGATATTTAGCGCCATACTTTTTGCTGACTGATACAGAGGAGACATTATTTTGATCGGAAACCTAACCCACTATATTGACTTGATTGCCAAGATAGTCGAAGTCATTGGTGTCTTGATTATGTTCTTTGGACTCCTCTTTGCCTTTTACAAAGCATTTCGGATATCGGGCGGCCTGAACCATAATACCTATGTAGAGAGCAGGCAGACCGTTGGCAAATCCATTCTTTTGGGACTTGAGGTACTGATTGCCGCAGACATTATGGCAACGGTGGTGACAGAGCCGACATTACGCAGAGTCTTAGTATTGGGTATTATCGTGCTTATTCGTACGTTTTTGAGTTTATCACTACAAGTTGAGCTAGAAGGCCGATTCCCTTGGCAAAAAGAAAAGCCAACATCTGAGAAAAACCCTGATGCTATGCCTTTTAACGAAGCCGCTCCTGCTGATAAAATATAGCTCTAATCAATAGAGCTGAAAGAGGTATCAGTGATTTATGCTTATGATAAGCGTGATGAAACTGTACAGATCATTACTACTCATGCGTCTGCAAAAAACGCTCAACCACGCGGAACTGCCCTGCTGTACTCTCCTCGCCATACATCGCTTGACGGAAAGCGTTGGAGTTGGGGATGCCTGTCGTATACCACGCAATATGCTTGCGGGCGATACGGCAGCCAGAGTACTCGCCGTAAAAGTCATACAGCTCTTGCAAATGCGCCAGTACAACTTCCTTAATCTCGCTCACACTTGGGGCATCAAGCACATCACCTGTGCGCAAAAAGCGCTCAATATCACGAAATATCCACGGCTGCCCTTGCGCGGCTCGCCCAATCATCACCGCATCACAGCCTGTCATCTCATAAACATGCTGCGCTTTTTGCGCGCTATCGATATCGCCATTCGCAATGACAGGAATGCTAATGCTGTCTTTGACTTCGCGTATTAACTCATAACGCGCCTCGCCCGTATACATATCCTCGCGCGTACGCCCATGAATCGCAATCGCGGCAATACCTGCTTGCTCTGCCCGCTTGGCGACTCGCAGGATGTTTTCACGACCGTTTTCAAACCCCAAACGTGTTTTTAGTGTGACAGGCGCATCAACGGCATTGACTGCAGCATCAAGCAATCTTGCTACTAAATCCTCATCTTGCAGCAGCGCTGAGCCTGCCAGCTTACGACAAACTTTTTTGGCCGGACAGCCCATATTGATATCGATAATCTGCGCACCATTATCAATCTGATAGCGAGCCGCTTCAGCCAATTTATCTGGTTCTGCACCTGCTATCTGAGCAGAGATAGGTGCTATCTCGTTATCGAAGTTCGCACGATATAGGGACTTTTTGCGCGCATAAAGTGCGGTATCAGCGATGATCATCTCACTGACGGCATGACCTGCGCCAAATGACTTACACAATCGGCGAAAAGGATTGTCCGTCACGCCCGCCATCGGCGCAACCATCAAACGGTTTTCAATCGTCAGACCACCTATATTTAAGGGTTGCAACAATGGATGGTCGGACGAAGTCGAGGATGAAGGTAACACAGGAGAATCAATAGACATAAAAAAACGGCTTGATTTGTAAGGAAAACAAGCCGTTATTCTAAGGATTCTTACATTTATTGCAAGCGATTAACGTGAATAGCTTGCATAAGCATTACTCATTTTTGATACATTCTATTCATTATTTATCAAGCACACTGCCCTGCTCTAGCGTGATAGCATCATCATGCGCTTGCATACGCCACGGTAGGCTATCAGGTGACACATTCAAGAAGTGCAAATACTTCTCAAACTGATCGATGATATCATTGATCACCGATTCAGACTTATAACCGTATAAGTCATAGGTCTGACCACCACGGCGCAGATACACCTCAGCGCGATGATAGTGTTCTTGCGGCAAGGTGTCGGCGCTGCTTTCAGTATAATAATCAGGCGCTTCATGTTCAGACAAGCGCACTTCATACCAAAACTCGACATCGTCACCACGTTGCAACTCAAGCACGGCACGGTTATTGGCTGCATCATAATTCACCTCAGTCGTCCAACCTGTTTCTGCAAATTTAGACGACACTTCCATCATCGAGGGCATCACTACTTCTTTGATGTAGTTTAGCACCTTGTCACGTGTGGGCTTGTCGGTCATATAATCAATACGCTCACGCCATGCGGACGGTTTAAGTAAGTGCGGCGGTAGTTTGTTATTTTGATCAAGGCTTTGATTACGATGTCCCTCGATACGCAATGCGCGCCACATACCGAACATGGAGATCAGAATGATAATCGCAAATGGTAGTGCACTAACGATTGCTGCCGTTTGTAGCGCTGTGAGACCGCCTGCAATCAAAAGCACCGCGGCAACGGCCCCTTCAGTCACTACCCAAAAGCTGCGCTGCCACCATGGCGTATCACTACGACCACCAGCCGCCAGCGAATCGATCACCAATGAGCCAGAATCCGATGACGTCACAAAAAACGTAATAATCAACAAAATAGTCAATGACGACACAAATTCGGTAAACGGTAACCGCTCTAATAATTTAAATAAAGCAATCGCTTGGTTGTTTTGTACCTCGCTGATGAGTGAGTTATAGCCATCGACCATAATCATGTGTAGGGCAGTATCACCAAACACCGAAAACCAGAAGAACGTAAAGAACGTTGGCACCAACATCACACCGAGTACAAACTCACGGATGGTACGACCACGGCTAATCTTGGCGATAAACAGACCGACAAAAGGCGCCCATGCAATCGTCCATGCAAAGATAAACAAGGTCCAGCTACCGATCCAATCGCTATTCTCGTACGCTTGTAAGCTAAAGGTACGCTCAACGATATTACCCAAATAACTACCCGTATTTTCCATAAAGGCATTTAGGATAAAGATCGTCGGCCCTACTACAAATACAAACACCATCAACGCGGTTGCCAATACCATATTTAGAATAGACAAGCGTTTTACCCCTTTATCCATCCCTGCCAATACGGACACCAGTGCTGCTGATGTCACTAATGCAATCGCCACGACCTGTATGGTAGTATTCACGGGGATAATATCAGGTAACAAGTAGTTTAGACCTGCATTGATTTGCGATACTGACAGACCAAGACTGGTAGCAATACCAAACATCGTACCCAATATCGCAAACACATCAACAATATGCCCAATAGGACCATGAATCTTATCACCGATGAGTGGATACAGTGTTGAGCGTATCGATAGGGGCAAACCATGGCGAAAGGCAAAATACGCTAAGGATAGACCAACAACACCATAAATCGCCCAAATATGAAAACCCCAATGGAAATACGCAATTTGCATCGCCTCTTTTGCCGCGGCGATAGTTTGCGGATCCGACATTGGCGGACTAGAAAAATGCATCACTGGTTCCGCTACTCCATAAAATAGTAGCGCAATCCCGTAGCCTGCCGAAAACAGCATGGCAAACCATTCAAGGAATCCGTATTCCGCCTCCCCATGATCAGGGCCCAGCTTGATACTGCCATAAGACGAAAACGCCAGTACAATAATGAACATCAAAAACAGGGCAACCGCCAGCATGTAAAACCAGCCGAAGGTCTCGGTCGTAAAACTAAGCACATCACTGAACAGAGCACCCGCTGCCTCAGGATTGATGGCGGTACCGATGACCAACAGCAGCATAATCACAGCTGCGGGTATAAAGACTGGTAGTAAAATGGTAGAGCGTGAACCGTTAATCATAAGCAGTGATGTCCTCAAATCCGTAAAAATAAGTGATAAAGAATCCTATCCCTGATACTCATCAACATAATAGATATCAATCTACAAACAATAGATGTCATCAATATTAAAACAGCACGTTAGCAATAATACCGACGCATTCTGTATAGATGGGAATACTATGTAACATAAACTTTAGCCGAATCCCAAGATAAACGCGTGTTTACAACAATAACTTAACGTTTATTACACAATGATTACTGGGCAATAAAAAAGGCAACTTGTTAGTTGCCCTTCAATCTTATATACCTATCATCCTAAAAATTTATGCCTCGATATCAGGCAGCACTAATAGCTGTAGCAAGTCGCTGAGCAATATCTGCAAGCTCACCTTGATCAGCCTGCGTTACTGCATGACGTCCTAACTCATGAATACTCGATGGAATCAAATGCACATGATAATGAAAAACCGTTTGACCGGCTTGTGAGCCATTCAACTGCATCTGAATAACGCCTTCACGCTCAAACACTTGACGCTGTGCTTGCACAACCTTTTTAGAAGTCATCAGGACAGCAGCGGCATACTCTGGCTCAAGATCTACCAAGTCCACTGCCTTTTGCTTAGGTATCACCAATACATGACCTTCGGCTTGCGGCATGATATCCATAAAAGCAAGGGTCTTATCGTCTTCATAGACTTTATGACAAGGAATATCACCATCTAACATTTTGGCAAAAATATTATTGTCGTCATAAGCAGTCTTTTGATTTACTTCAGTCATTATTTTTTCCTTTGATTATTTGATTGTTGGATGCTTAACAGCTTTTAAAATGGTTTAGAGCGCTTGTCATATAGTGGACGAAATATAAGTTTAGTACAAGTTGCTATCATTTCCGTCGTTGATAAAATCAAGCTGTACACTCCCTAGCTTATCCCACTAATTTATTGGCGGGTCATGCCTTTTAAATGTTATATTAACCCTCTACTTTAATAACGCTATGTTTATGGATTCGTCTACTTTGCCAACTCAAACAGATATGGATAATACTGCTATAACACTTGATAATAAGGAAGAACACTCTGATATTGAGAGTGAAAGCAGTACTCAAACTATCGATCCAAACGCTATCATCTTAGCAGAAGCTTTGACTGACAAGGCGATTAGCTGGCAGATACACAACTGTAAAATCATCAAAAAGACCGTCACGCAAGATTTGCCACTGCCTTTTCTATATCATTATGATAGCTTAGACGATGCCGTCAAGCAGTCGCATCCGCTTACACCTGAATTACTGCTTCAATTCAATACACCTATGTCCGCTCGTGAAGCGGCTCAGTTAATTGGCATTGACGAGGAGCTGCTGACCAGTCCTTGGCATGTAAGAATTATGGGCTCATTGGTGGTATTTAGTGAGGCATTGCAGTTAGCCGTTCGTCTGCATTGGACCAATACGGGCAAAAAGACGCAGCAAATCTATACTAAGGATGCCGCCGACGCTATTATTGCCGCCTTTGAAGACTGGCAGTTTTTTGGTCGTGTAGACGTCCTTTATAAAAATAATAAGCAGATATTAATCAGTATTGATGCGCAAAATGCCAACACTCAAGCGTTAGCTGCCGAATCGCTATTGACGATTGATGCGAGTAGTGGCTATCAACAGCTTTTGGCCACCCATGCGCTGGCAGTTATTATGAAGCTAGAAGCCGATAAAGCTGAACTACCTTGGTTTGAAAAAGCCATCTTAGCGCGTCTTGAATAGTCCATTTTTACCCATCTTTTATGGTTATAACTTCATTATTATTGGCACATGATTTTTTATTATTCATATCTAATGGTATGGTAATGAATTAGTATTATTCACTAGTCCTCACCCTCTATAAAAAGCACACTATCCTTATCAGAACTGAGGGTGCAGATTTTAACAACCCCGCCTATTTGTAAGGAATATCACATGGATTATCGCTCAAAAACCTCTACCGGCGGTCGTAATATGGCAGGCGCGCGCGCATTATGGCGTGCCACTGGCATGACTGACGGCGACTTTGGCAAGCCAATCATTGCGATTGCTAACTCTTTTACCCAGTTTGTACCCGGCCATGTGCATCTAAAAGATCTTGGACAACTGGTCGCCCGTGAGATTGAGCAAGCAGGCGGCGTTGCAAAAGAGTTCAATACCATTGCGGTCGATGATGGTATTGCGATGGGCCATAGCGGTATGTTGTACTCGCTACCAAGCCGTGATTTGATCGCTGATTCTGTCGAGTATATGGTCAATGCCCACTGTGCAGATGCGCTGGTTTGTATTTCTAACTGTGACAAAATCACCCCCGGTATGCTGATGGCGGCAATGCGTCTCAACATACCTGTGGTATTTATTTCAGGTGGCCCAATGGAAGCGGGCAAAATCCTAGCCAGTACCGTCGGTAAGAGCCACAATACCGATAGTAATGATAACAGTGCCGTTCGTAAGCTTGACCTCGTCGATGCAATGATGGACGCAGCTGATGACAGCATCAGTGATGAGGATGTGGCCACTATCGAAGCCTCAGCCTGTCCGACTTGCGGCTCGTGCTCTGGGATGTTCACAGCCAACTCGATGAACTGCTTGACCGAAGCGTTAGGCTTGGCCCTACCGGGTAATGGCTCGCTACTCGCTACTCATTCACTACGCCGTGAGCTGTTCTTAGAAGCGGGACGCACTATTGTCTCGCTTGCGAAACGTCGCTACGAGCAAGATGATGATTCAGTATTACCACGCTCAATCGCGACCAAAGCCGCTTTTGAGAACGCAATGAGCTTAGATATTGCCATGGGGGGTTCAACCAATACCATCTTGCATCTACTTGCTGCGGCCAATGAAGCCGAAATTGATTTTAAAATGGCTGATATTGACCGTCTAAGCCGCGGTGTGCCTTGTCTAGCAAAAGTAGCCCCTGCCTCACAAAAATTCCATATGGAAGACGTGCATCGTGCGGGCGGTGTCTTTGCGTTGTTGGCTGAACTTGATCGTGCGGGATTGTTGAAAACTGACGTACCGACTATCCATAGTACGACAATGAAAGAAGCGATTGATAAATGGGATATCATGAATCATGATAACCATGAGGCACGCGCGCGTTTCCTTGCTGCACCGGGTGGCGTTCGCACCACCGAGGCGTTTTCACAATCAAAAGAATGGTCAAACCTTGACGTCAACCGTGAGTCAGGTTGTATCCGTAGTGCCGAACACGCCTACTCTGCAGATGGTGGATTGGCTGTATTATATGGCAATATTGCCGAGCGTGGCTGCGTGGTCAAAACCGCTGGTGTCGATGAGAGTATCTTAACCTTTACCGGTCGCGCACGTATTTTTGAATCACAAGATGCGGCTGTCGCGGCAGTTTTAGACGACAAAATCGTTGCAGGCGATGTGGTCATCATCCGCTATGAGGGCCCTAAAGGTGGCCCTGGTATGCAAGAGATGCTCTATCCAACGACGTATCTGAAGTCAAAAGGTTTGGGTAAAGAATGCGCCCTACTCACTGATGGTCGTTTTTCTGGTGGCACATCCGGTCTATCAATCGGTCATGCTAGCCCAGAAGCTGCTGAAGGCGGTGCCATTGGTCTGGTTGAAGAAGGTGATAGCATTCACATCGACATTCCAAATCGTACTATCAACATGCAAGTCAGTGATGCAGACTTGGCCGCGCGCCGAGAAGCTATGGAAGCGCGCGGTCGCGACGCATGGAAACCCGTCAGTCGTGATCGTCATGTCTCGCCGGCATTACGTGCTTATGCTGCAATGACGACCAGTGCGGACACTGGCGCTGTGCGCGACGTAAGCCAAGTTGAGCGCTAAGAACTCTATCTAAACCCTTCGTTTTCATAACTTATTTATAAAAATCTATCAAGCCTGCGCCATGCAGGCTTTTTTTTCACCAAAAAACAACGCATCTGTCGTTCTGATAACTATTTCTTTCGGTAATAATTCTTTTTTATCGTTATGATAAGTCATATTGCAGGCTAGATATTAAACATCTATACCAACCATTATCAATATCGAAAGCAAACCTCTCAAAACAATTCCTTAAAATATAACAACGTGCGAAAACCTTATGATTGAGAACTACAATTTATTTTTATTAATCTGCGGTATCGCCTTTTTATTAGGGGCATTGTTTCCTGTTATCTTTAAACGCACCTCGATATCATTGCCTATGCTACAAGTGAGTTTTGGCTTGATGATGGGTTACTGGTGGACGTCTCTATCGTTTTTGGACCCTATCAATAATGGAATAATCATCGAAAAACTGACTGAAATTGTCATTTTAGTCTCATTGGTTGGTGCGGGTATCAAAATTGATACTGATTTCTCTTGGCAGCTGTGGCGACCGACGGTTAGGCTCTTACTCATTACGATGCCCATCGGTATTTTTGCGATGGCAGGGTTAGGCTATTATGCCTTTGGCTTGAGCCTTGGCGCTGCTATTTTGCTGGGTGCGGTATTAGCACCTACCGATCCTGTTCTGGCATCTAGTATTCAGGTGGGCCCCCCTAATACAGGAAGAGAAGACACACCTCGCTTTACGTTGACTTCAGAAGCAGGGTTAAACGACGGATTGGCTTTTCCTTTTGTTTACTTGGCGATTAAAATTGCGGAAGCTTTTAGTGAAGGAAACGCTTTTACCAGTGAGATGCTGTGGTCATGGTTCACCCATGATGTTTTGTGGAAGATTGGCGCAGGGGTATTGGTTGGTGTGCTGGTTGGTAAGGCGATGGCCAAAGTAGTATTTTCTAAACACACCCGTGAGACCACGATATCGCAAGGATATGTAGTTATTGCTCTGACTTTGGTGGCATATGGTGTCGCAGAGTATGTGCACAGCTATGGTTTTATCGCTGTCTTCGTCGCTGCATTTGCATTTAGGCGTTCAGAATGTGAGCACTCCTACCATCAAAAACTACACGATTTTGCTGAGCAATCAGAAGGTTTGTTGATGTCGTTAGTACTGGTTATTTTTGGTATGTTCTTGGGTCAAGGTTTGCAAGCTGGTGTTGAGCTAACATGGCGTGTGTATATCGTCAGTTTTACTTTCCTACTACTCATACGCCCAATTGGCGGATTTATCGCGTTATCAGGACTTCATTTACCCCGTACTGAAAAATACGCAATTTCAGCACTAGGTATACGCGGTATTGGTACTTTGTACTATCTGTCTTATGCGCTCAACACAGATTTCTTTGCTGAGGATGATGCGCTCAAACTATGGATTGTCTGCTCGATTGTGATTCTGACCTCCATCTTCATCCATGGTCTGAGCGCAACAAGGCTACTTAAAATGACACCAAAAGAGCATCATTAACCACTCATGCTGTTATTATCATTGATAAAGTGGATTCATTTATAGAATTGCCTTTATCAGCGTACTTCATCAACCCAGCCCAGAACCGCTTCTGTCAATGCAAACTGACGAATATCGTTGAGCATGGTGGTATCAAAATTATGGATAAAGGCAAATGACAGTTGACGCGTAGGATCACACCAAGCGACTGAGCCGTTATATCCCATGTGCCCAAACCCTGATAGTGCTGGATCAATGCTATTATCGATAGTGTCGTTACCACTGCATATACTGAATAATCTGTGGTAGCCCAGTCGCCACTGCATAGGCGCTGGCATGACAGCATCTAGGCCTGTGACTTGTATTGCGGAGAGCTGCTTAAACGTAGCACTATCAATTAGCGTCTGCCCTTGCCAAACCCCACCATTGGCCAACATAGCATAGATAGTGGCTAGCGCATCCGCTGAAGCGACGCCATTAGCAGCGGGAATGATTGCCTGTAGTGTCTTGCGATTGTGATAATCAAGTGCTTGTTTTCCGGCAGGAATGAGCGCTGCTTTATAGTTTTTAAGATTGAGCTGACTGGTATTAAAATATAGGCTATTAATACGCGCAGTATTTAATACAGGTTGTATGTTATCAATATTTTTATCGTCCAGATCGTCGTTAAGGCTACTTTGCGTTTCAGCTGTACGCTCATCATTGAGCATTTTCTGTTGCCAGCAATAATAGCTAGGCAGACTTGCATAAGTATGTAAGGTGCTTGGTGAGTCGGATTTTAGGGTTGGTTTTTGGCGCTTGTTACGCAGTTGTACGCTATCCTCATTTGATGACTCAAAGTCTTTGGCAAGCTTTGCTACTTGATCTACTTTGCTATCTGGTACACCAAAATAGCAACTGTCTGCAATACCTAAAGGCTCGGTTAGATACTGACGTAAAGCTTCGGCTAATGACATATGCGTTACGGCTTCTATCACACCGCCAAGTACCCAACCATAGACCAACGCGCTATAAGCGCTGTCATATACAGCGGCGTCCTCAGGTGCTGTGATAGGCATTTCTTCAATATGATTCAGCATAACGCGCCAATCGAGCATCGTGTCACTATCGACATCGATACTGGTGATCGAAAACAAATCCGCCTGATGTGACATCACCTGTCGCAAGGTAATTTTGTCTTTACCTGTTGCGGCAAACTCTGGCCAATAGTGAGCAATAGGCACATCATAACCAAGCAGCTGCTGCGAAACCAATACATGCAGTAGCGTCGCTAAGATGCCTTTACCGGTAGAAAAATTGATGGCAAGCGTATCAGACTGCCATGATGCATCCAAACGCGCCATACCTGTACTTGCCTGTGCAATACACTCGCCTGCCTGATACACAACCACAGCACCACCAGCTGGCGCGTCATCTAGCTGTAAGTCTGTAAATAACTGCTGTAAGCGGCGTTGTAAATCTATGCTCATAGATGTATCGATATTTTTATCATTATTTTGCTTGTTGTCGTCCATCATTGCTACCTTGCTCCAGTATTGTGAACTGACCTCGTATTAAAATCAGTTGGGTACATGCGTTATAGAGATATTGGAGATCAGTATAAATGCATTGATAACCAATAAAAAAGGCCACCTATCGGTCGCCTTTTTATGCTTCAATTATTATGATAATTTAGCGCGGTACTAGCAAGCGATTATGGACTTCTTGTTCAAGCTTGGTCAAGCCGTGACTACGTCCACGCTCCATAGCCGTATCCATCTTGCGACCACGCAACCAGCCTGCGCGTAGTGCAATGGCAGCCCCTACCCTGTTGCCTGAACCACAGTGTATGGCCATCTTTTTACCATGATACTGACGCAATATATTATCAAAAGCCAATATCTTAAGCTGCTTTAGCTCTTCAGCGCCATTAATAGGCAGGTGCTCATAGCTCATTCCTGCACGCTCAACGGCCGCTGATTCATTAAAACTCAACTCATCCTCTGACTGCAAATTAATCACCAACTCAACGCCAGCTTTTGCTAGAGCGGCGACTTTTTCCTCATTTAACGCGCCGCACACAATAGTATTGGCATCCGGACGAAAATAAGGCTCAAAGACAGCGGACAAATCAACACCATTGTCAGAATCGCTATGGTCATTAATTGAGATATTAGTGACAGCGTTGTCATTAGCAGCTACTGTATCAATAGTCATTGATCTGTCAGCTTGATCCGTACTTGTCGCGCTATTTTGTGAATTCATGTTTTGTGCAGTCATAATGATAAACGTGTTGGTTAAATATGGCTATTAAGATATCGGTTTGAATACGTCGTACAATGCTTGCTACTTGCTATTTAACGTCACGACACCCGCCAAATGTGGCTTACTGTTTTTGGAGCTATATAAGCCAAAATCACAGGTATCGCCGACACTTTCAAGCTGAGCGATTGGCTGCGCAATAAGCTCCACTTCTGCTGGCAAAAAGATCGGTAACTTGAAAGAAACATCAACGGTATAAGCATCAGGCAGCTCATCCATTAGAGCAAGACACTTAGCTTTTGACCACATGCCGTGTGCAATCGCTTTAGGGAAGCCAAACGCGCGCGCTGATAGTGGGTGCAAATGAATCAGGTTAAAGTCACCTGAAACAAAAGCATAACGGCGACCGATATCTTCTGGCACTTCAAAAATACTGTGTACGTCTTTTTTACCTACTTCTGGCTTCACAGCAACTGGACGCGGTGTGCTTTTTTTATCTTTGCTGCTGGCCGTTTTTTTGCTGCGTGATAGGTAAGTTGACGTTCCTTCCCAGATCACTTTGTCCTCTGCTTTGACCGTGGTGACAAAGTCAAATTGCTGACCTTGAGCATGGTCACGCAAGTTATCAAAAGTGACCGACATGGACACCGTTTCGCGCTCACCGATAGGACGATGCTGCGTGACGCTATTGTCTACGTGTACCAGACCCAACATCGCAAACGGAAACGGCTCTTTGACCATCATATTCATCTGTAGAGTCTGTGATAGTACTGAAAAGTACGTCGCTGGAACTTTACTATTATCAGCAAAGCCACAAATTTTACGATAGTCGTTTAGATTATCATGATCGATATGCAAATCATCGACGTAATAGGTGGCCTGTGGCAATTGATCTTTACTGACTTTGCCGCTGTTACCAATCGGTAGTAAGCTTTTGACAATATTGGCATAGGTAGTGTGCGCTTTTGGCAACGCGTCATAATGGGTGTCTGGCATAAGTAAATCCTAAATGTGGCTTGAACAAGATTTTTAACGTATCTAAAGACATTAAGCAGTCATTGACTGATACCTATTATCAATGAGTACTATATTCAATCAATTTTGCAAGTATCTTTAATAGCAAAAAATAGTTTGGCTGATGGCTCTTGTGTTTTTATCATAAAAAAGCCACCCGTGGGCAGCTTTATTACAAATTATCAGCAAATATTTCGTAAGCATATGTGAGGCAAATCAAAAACAAGGGATAATACCATCACGCTACTTTCTCCTCATTTGCCACACAGTCTCACCAACAAATCAGTATTATGCGCCAAGTAAGCTTTGACCACAAACACGAACTGTGTTGCCATTTAGGCCACCCGAAGCAGGTGAAGCCAACCATGCGATGGTCTCAGCCACGTCAACTGGTAAACCGCCTTGGCTCATTGAATTCATACGACGACCCGCTTCGCGAATAGCAAACGGAATCGCTTCCGTCATTTGTGTTTCGATAAACCCTGGTGCTACTGCATTGATGGTCATGCCTTTTGCGTTGTCTTCTAACTGCTTAGCAGTCGCATTAACCAAGCCAATAACACCCGCTTTAGAAGTGGCATAATTGGTCTGACCCATGTTGCCAGCGATACCTGAAATAGATGACACACAGACGATACGGGCGTTTTCTTTTAGCACGTCATTATCAAGCAAGTAGCGATTCAGCTTAGCAATGCTGCCCAAGTTAATATCGATGACCATATCCCACTTTTTCTCATCCATTCTGGCCAATGTCTTATCACGTGTCACGCCAGCATTATGAATGACTGAATCCAGACCACCACGCTTTTGCGCCGCATCTGCGATTTCTGCACCAGCGTCATCGCTAGTGATGTCTACTGTCAATACAGAGCCACTGATTTCGCTAGCAACTTTTTGTAGGTCAGCTTGCTGCTGCGGTACATCAAGACAGATTACATGCGCGCCCTCGCGAGCCAAGACGCGAGCAATTGCTTCGCCAATACCGCGACTTGCGCCCGTCACTAGCATCGTTTTACCGCCTAGAGGCTGATTCCAATCGACATCAACTGAGTCGCCCTTGCTCACGCGTACCACTTGTCCTGAGACATAAGCTGAACGTGCTGAAGTGAAAAAGCGTAAGGTCGAGTCTAGGTTTTGCTCAGCGCCTGTTTCTACATAGATAAGCTGAGCTGTAATGCCGCGCTTGAACTCTTTGCCTACTGATTTTACAAAGCCCTCAAGTGCCCGTTGTGCCATGGCAGTTTCGATATCAGTGATGTCCTCTGGCGTACGACCAATAACGATCACACGGCCTGATTTTTCAACGCGGCGCGCAACGCTATGAAAAAACTCGTACACTTCTTTTAGCTGATCTGCATTGCTGATATTACTTGCATCAAAAAGCAATACTTTGAACTGATCGTCACCACCTGTATTGGCTTTTGCTTCAACGCCTGCATCAGCAAGGGCGTCTTTAACATCATCACTGCTGTTTACATATACATCAGCATGCACATCTAACAAAATACGTGCAACAGATTCACTAATGCTTTTGTCCTCACCATTAGCACGGCCAACTAGTACACTGCCACGAACCAAACGCTCACCGCTTTCAAAACGATCAAGCGTCGCTGGCATTGGCAAACCTAAGTTCTTTGCGACTTTTTTACCAATAGAAGATTGAACAAAATCACCATAACGGTCTGACATAATATATTCCCTATAAATAATGAATGGTTGAAATAATAATAAACACTAAATGTAATACGCCTATTATATAGACTCATCAACATTGTAATTATTGATATTTGGTAAATCATTTTAAAACTGGCCAAACTATACACTGCCATTAAAAACATGTCCAAAAACAGACAATGTCTACAACAATCTGTAAACAAGTCAGTATACAAGCTGACGACTTTTTACCCACTTACTGACCATCATAACATGTTAAAATCTGACGTATAAGTTATGGCAAACATAATTATTGATAACAATATATTATCAAACATATCATTATGCAATGCTACTATCTGATATTCGTTGGTACTCGTCAGTCTATCAGCGCCTTAACCAGTACGCTTAAAGCTGTCATTGAACTTATACAAGCGACACATCGTTTGCTAAAGACATACATTAAACGAGCACAAAACGACTTATCATACACAGCGACACTAGGCGATAAATGATAATATTTGATTTTTGCTTAACATGACTTTGCCACTTTTTTTATTTTTACCCTTCAAATTTTCTGCCCATACTTTTTAAGGATAATATTATGAGTAATAAAAATAACCACCCTGATAGTCCAGTTGTCGAAAGCACTGTTGTTAAAGCCAGCGATGCAAAACCACAAGAAATTGCTGAAAACAATGAACCTGCTAAAACTGCTGACGTTAAAGCTGATACTAAGGCCAACGATACCAAGGCTGATAGCACACAAGCTGACAACACAAAAAAAGAAGCGCCAGCTACTAAAAAATCTGACGCTAAAGGAACTGATACCAACGACTCAGAGACTAAAAATACCACTAGCAAACAACCAGATGATGAAAAAGTAGAAACCACAGCAGCTAAAAAACCAGCGACTGCAACTAAAAAAGCGAGTACAACCAAACCTGCTACAAACCAGAATCGTGTGGCAATCTTAGGTGGTAACCGTATTCCATTTGCTCGCTCAAATGGCTCATACGCTGACGTCAGCAATACAGATATGTTGACTGCGGCTCTAGACGGCTTGGTTGAGCGCTACAACTTACAAGACGAAGTCATCGGCGAAGTGGTCGCTGGTGCCGTTATGAAGCTAAGCCGCGATATCAACCTGACTCGCGAAGCAACATTGAACACAGCGCTGAACCCACACACACCAGCCTATGATATCTCACAAGCGTGCGGAACTGGCCTACAAGCGACCTTTGCTTCTGCGAACAAAATCGCACTGGGTATTATCGATTCAGCCATTACAGGCGGCGTAGATACTACTTCAGATGCGCCTATCGCTATTGGTGATGGTCTGCGTAAAGTACTGATCAAGCTTGGTGCCGCCAAAGACAACAAGCAACGCCTAAAGGCATTGATGGGTCTAAATCCAAAAGACTTGATTGACTCACCGCAAAATGGCGAGCCGCGCACTGGTCTATCGATGGGCGAGCACCAAGCCATCACCACGCTTGAGTGGAACATCACTCGTGAAGCTCAAGACGAGCTTGCCTTTAACAGTCACAAAAACCTAGCACGCGCTTATGACGAAGGTTTCTTTGATGACTTGATCACCCCATACAAAGGTCTGACTCGTGATAACAACTTACGTCCAGACACCACGCTAGAGAAACTGGGTAAGCTAAAGCCAGTATTTGGCAAAAAGAACGCCAATCCAACGATGACTGCTGCTAACTCAACGCCACTGACTGATGGCGCATCTTGTGTCCTATTGGGTACTGATGAATGGGCAAAAGAGCATGGTCTAAAACCACTGGCTTATATCGTGCACCAAGAGACAGCAGCGGTAGACTTTATCGGTAAATCTGGTACTACCGAAGGCTTACTCATGGCACCCGCTTATGCGGTACCGCGTATGCTTGAGCGCGCTGGCCTCACGCTACAAGACTTTGATTTCTATGAGATTCATGAAGCGTTTGCCTCACAAGTGCTATCGACACTCGCCGCTTGGGAAGATGAGACATTCTGTGAAGAGCGCCTAGGTCTTGATGCGCCACTAGGCTCGATCGATCGCAGCAAGCTAAACGTGAATGGCTCATCGCTAGCAGCAGGCCATCCATTTGCCGCGACCGGTGGTCGTATCCTAGCCACCGCCGCAAAACTACTTGACCAAAAAGGCTCAGGCCGTGCGCTAATCTCTATCTGCGCAGCCGGTGGTCAAGGCGTGACTTGCATCTTAGAAAAATAAGTTCGGTAAGTAACGAATGAAAATGAGTACTTGATTCATCATTTTTATCAGCTCATCTATTCTCATAAAAAATGCCCTTTAAATAGTTAAAGGGCATTTTTTATTGTCTGTACTTTGCTATGATAGAACCGACCTAGATAGTAGCCTCTTAAAAAAGCTGACACGCCAAACAAAGGTAATATTTATGGGTAAGACAGAATTTCTACTTAAAAAAAAGTTTCTATTAAGAAAAATGAGACAAATCATTTTTGGCTCTGATAAATTGGTAATGACAAAACCCGTTACAACCACTGACTTTCAATCACTCACCACCCAGGAGCAATTAGATCAATACAACCGAGAACAAGCCATCTTGGCTGAGCGCATCGAAAAAGACATTCTTGATGATGAGCTACGTCGAAAAATGCATCAAGACCTTATCGATACCTACGATGAAGAGCTAGAAAACGAAATAGATGACTATGCACGTGACTTTCGCTTCAATGGTCGTGAGATGAGTGAGCAAGAAAAACTGGATCGGCGTACCTATTTCCATGAGTTGGTACGATTGCAGCGAGAACTTATTAAGCTGCAAGACTGGGTGGTCGCAAATGGTGAGCGTATCGTCGTTATCTTTGAAGGGCGAGACTCTGCTGGCAAAGGTGGGGCCATTAAACGTATCACTCAGCGGCTAAATCCACGCGTGTGCCGTGTTGCCGCCTTACCTGCTCCTACTGAACGCGAGCAAACCCAGTGGTATTTTCAGCGCTATGTCGCGCATCTACCAGCCGCAGGTGAGATCGTTTTGTTTGATCGTAGTTGGTACAATCGCGGCGGTGTCGAGCGCGTCATGGGCTTTTGTACTGATGAGCAATATGAGGAATTTTTCCAGTCAGTGCCAGAGTTTGAACGCATGCTTGTGCGATCAGGCATTCGCTTGGTGAAATACTGGTTTTCTATTACTGACGATGAGCAGCATGCACGCTTTATGAGCCGAATATACGATCCGCTAAAACAGTGGAAACTCTCGCCGATGGACTTACAATCCCGTAGGCGCTGGGAGGATTATACCAAAGCAAAAGAGACCATGTTTGAGCGCACTCATATCCCTGAGGCCCCATGGTGGGTGGTTGAAGGCAACAATAAGAAGCGCGCTAGGCTCAACTGTATTGCACATCTGCTCGACCAGATTCCTTATAAAGAGATACCTCGTGAGGAAGTTGAATTGCCCAGTCGCAAACGTGATGACGAATACTACCGCGAGCCTATTCCTGATGATATGTACGTACCGTCGCGCTACTAGCACTCATGGATATATATCCTAAAAAAAGCCTTATACAGTTATAAGGCTTTTTTATTAATCATACAATATAGCCATGATGACCATCGATAAAGACGCCTAGGTTTTTGGGTTAAGTGGTATGGGCTACATGGTATAAGTGGATTGCAGGCTATCTATTTTACCAGCCAATAAACGCTCAACTTCGTTCTTGATTCGTTGTCCTGCGATATCACTACCAATTTGCACAGCAAAGCCTGCTGGTCGACCGCTCTGCGTTTTGGAGTTGATCCAAACAACCTTACCATTCATTGGCAAACGCTCACTAGAGTTGGGCAGTGTAACAGCAATAAAAACTTCATTACCCAATTGCTGCGGCTGATCAGAGGGCACAAACAAAGCGCCATTGTTCACAAAAGACAGATAGCTGGCATACAACGTTTCGATAGTCTCAATATGGCAGGTTAAAATCCCGCCGCGTCCTGGCATTGCCATAATCAGCTTCCTTTATCAATTGGGTCAAATATATTTTTATAAATGATTGTGAGATATAAACAAAAGCAATTTATATCAATAAGTTTCAATAGCTCACAAAGGCTATGTCACCACTCCTACAAGCAGGCCAATTCTTGCATTAGCTTATCATAGGCAAATTTTTCTTGCACATTTTGTTGCAGTGCAACTTTGGTTTGCTGCAAACTATCGCCGAATACTTCTAGATTGAGAGCATCGGGTTGATAAGAGGCTAATGCTTCTGATAGGTTGATATCTGTTTGTAATTCATTCAGTCCTAGGCAGATGCGCTTTATGTCTAGGAGCATCCGTTCAGACAGTTGAATAAACTCTTTAATACTCAGCTGTTTTTGCCAATAATCACTTGCCGCTACGCTACTACGTTTACCACTTCGCAGTGCCTGCCATGTGGTCAGCCACAGTGCACGTTTGCTGTACCACGGTGCCTGTGCCAATGCTACCGCAGCGAGAGGTGCGCCGTTTGCTAATTGTATCAACTGCTCAATCGCCATCTTACTGACGGCTTCACGATTGATGGTATGACCGAGCGCTTTTGTCACATAATCGATAGCAACAGCGGGCTCAATAGTCTGTAATGCCAGCTGTTGTACACGGCTCTTGATGGTCGGAAGCAGCTGAGCAGGCGTGTCACTGATTAAAAATAGATGAACTTGCGCTTGCGGCTCCTCCAAGGTTTTGAGTAACGCATTGGCAGCGGCGACGGTCATTTGCTCAGCATGATCTAACACACAGATGCGCATCCCTTGCCCGCCTTGATAAATAAAAGGCTGCAAGGCACGAATGTCATCCACTTTGATTTTAATCGCGCTGTTGCTGGTGCTCTTAGTGGCTTTTTTGTCTTTTGCGCTGCTTGATTTGTCTTGGAGGGTGTCGCTATCCGCATTGATTGGCATACTCACGATTGGCAGCACTTGCAAGCTTGGGTGAGTACCCGACTTGAGCCATTGACAACTTTCACACGTGCCGCATGCGCCTAGTGGATTCGTATCATGCTCGCGGCATAATAACCAAGCCACCAACCGCCATACAAAGGCGTGTTTACCCATTCCCTGCATACCAGCAGCGAGCAATGCATGCGGCAAGGACTGCTGAGTCAATACTCGCTGCGTCAATTGCGACCACAATGTCTGTTGCCACGGCAATAAGGGCGCAAAATAGATACTATCTGAACGCTCTTGCGCGCCTACATTTGCTGTCAGATCATTCATAACAATAGCTCTATCACGTTTTTAGATATTTAGGATGCGGCACGCTAATGATACTCTGGATAATGTGCGAGCGCTTGCTCAGATCATTATTTAGTGGGGTTTTGAAAATCAGCCAAGCGCATGGCATTTAAACGGTTTAGATCCTCTTGGGTATCGACACCAGCCGGCAGTTGACAGGCGGCCTCTGCAATGGCGATAAGCTTACCGTTTTCTAGCACTCGTAGCTGCTCTAGGCTTTCAAGCTGCTCAAGCGGCGTCTGTGGCCATGCAACAAACTGCTGTAATAGACTAACGCGGTAAGCATATAAACCCAAATGACGATATGCGTTCTTCGGTGGCTGTCTTTGATTGTCATCCGCCAATACGATATCACGATCACAAGGAATCGGTGCTCGACTAAAATAAAGCGCGCGCTGCAAATTATTCGTATGTTGGCTGACCACTTTTACCACAGAAGGTCGCTGGAATGTATCGTAATCATCGATAGGCTCACAGAGTGTCGCCATGACGCTGGCCTCATCCGCTACCAAAAGCGCCTGTACCTGCTCGAGCAGTAAGGGCGGCACAAGAGGCTCATCACCCTGCATATTGACCACAATATCATGATCAGCCCAGCCTTTGATAGCCGCCACTTCCGCCAAGCGGTCAGTGCCTGAAGCATGCTCGCTACTTGTCATCACGACATCAAAACCGGCATCGATACAGACCTTTGCAATTTGCTCATCATCAGTCGCAATACACATATCGTCAGCAAAGGTTGCTGTTTTTGCCTTTTCAGCCACCCAAAGTATCATCGCTTTGCCATGAATGCTCAATAATGGCTTACCGGGTAACCGTGTGCTCTTAAAGCGTGCAGGAATCACAATATGGGTTTTGGCAGGTGTGGTGACAAGCGACATGGTTTATTCCTAAAAATTGTGTCAGTTTGACGTATTGACTATTATCTATGATGGCGTTTTTGTACCAACATCAGAGTCAGCCTCAATACCCAAAGCTTTTAATTGCTGGTTTAGATTATCATAACAGTTATCGGATAATACGGCCGTCACAGGCAAAACCCACAACCTGCTAACGAGCTGTGCATACTCATCACTTGATGCTTGCTCCGCCGTATAGTCTGACAGCAATGCTTTTATTTTTACCGCATCTTTACTGGTAACGACGATAGGATAATCGCTGTATTGTAAAAGCTCAGCCAAACTAAAGTCATAGTGATCAGGATAAGGATGCCCTATCACGTCAAAACCAAGAGACTCCAACGTATCAAAAAAACGCTGTGGGTAGCCGATACCACTGACTGCGTGTACTCTACTATTGCTGGCAGGAACGACATTATCTATTTGCTTAATAGGTGATTGAGGACTCCATAGATGTTGCAATTCATCAGCTTGCAAATGCATGCTCAAGCGCTCAGGAGGGTGTGAATTTTTACTGCTTTCATGATAATGCGACAAGTCTGTTTTTGGCTTGTCATGATAAATCACATGAGCACCTTCTAGTCGTGACATTGGCTCACGCAAAAATCCGGTTGGTAATAATTGCTCATTACCAAACCCTCGCGCGGCATCTACCACAATCCACTCTATATCCCGCTTGAGCGCATAATGTTGCAAACCATCGTCAGCGATAATCAATTGCAAATCAGGTTCAGCATCCAACAAGGTAGTAATTGCTTGCTGACGATTCGGGCATACTGCCATGGCAACGCCTGTCATATGAACAATCAAACATGGCTCGTCGCCTACTACGTTAGGCAAACTGGTGGCATTGACCAATGCTGGCATTTGGCTCGTATCGCCACCATAACCGCGGCTGATGACGCCGACTTTTATGCCTCGTTTTTGCAAGTGATTGACCAAGGCGATAATTAACGGTGTTTTGCCGCTACCACCCACACTGATATTACCAATGACCATGACGGGTATAGGTGCGCGATAACTTGATAGCAGCCCAACTTTATAAGCGTGACGACGAAGCAAGGTGATCAGTCCATAAAGCCAGCTAATAGGTAGCAACAGCCATAACCAAGCGGCCTTACGTTGCCATGCATTAGTAATTATCGTCTCAATACTCATAAATAATTGCCATGTATCCTATCGATTCGCTGCTTAGGCGTTGACGCTTTATCAAATAAATCTATTCTACTCAAAGTCTCGAGCATACATTTGCGCATAATGGCCTTGCAGCTGCATCAGCTCATTATGGGTACCAAGCTCAACTATCTGACCACCATCCATCACAGCAATACGATCCGCAGATTCAATAGTCGTTAAGCGGTGCGCAATCACTAGCGTCGTACGGTTTTTCATGACGTTATCGAGCGCTTGCTGAATATAATACTCTGACTCATTATCAAGCGCACTGGTGGCTTCATCCAAAATCAGAATCGGCGCATCTTTTAACAACGCGCGAGCAATAGATAGTCGTTGACGCTGGCCGCCAGACAGCTGGAGCCCTTCGGCCCCAATCTCGCTTTGATAGCCGTTTGGCATTTTCATGATAAAGTCATGCGCGAAAGCCGCTTTTGCAGCCTCCTCGACCTCAGCTTGGCTCTTGTTGGCCAATCCCCCATAAGCAATGTTATTAAATACTGTGGTATTAAATAGTACAACCTGCTGATTCACCATCGCAATTTGTGCGCGCAAGCTCTCTAGCTTAATCTGGTCTATCGGCACACCATCTAAGGTAATTTGTCCTGAAGAGGTTTCTAAAGTACGCGTTAAGAGATTAACCAAGGAGGACTTGCCTGCTCCGCTTCGTCCTACCAATGCAACCGTCTCGCCTGCTTTTATATTTAACGTAAAATCACGTAGAGCAACTGTCGAATCTGGATATACCAAACTGATATTATCCAAAGACATCTGACCAGATAACGCCTTGCTGATAGTGCCTGTGTCTTCCTCTTCTGGCTCATCAAGTAATGCAAAAATCGACTCACCAGCAGCAATGCCTTTTTGCAGTTTTTGATTGACATCAGTCAATGAACGGACGGGCTTACTGAGCAGACCAGCTGCCGCAATATAAGAGATAAACTCTCCTGCTGAAATACCGCTAATAACTGAAGGTCTCAATGCAAGCCATACCACCACCGACATCGCTATCGCCATCAGCAGCTGTACTGCTGGGGTATTGATGCTATTGGTGACGACCACCTTCATGCCTTGACGTAAGTTCTTTTTTGAAGTCTTATCAAAGCGCTCGGCTTCATATGCTTGTCCGCCATAATTCTTTACCACCTGATAGCCACTGATGACCTCATTGGTAATATGACTGACACTACCCATCGTTTTTTGGATACCTTTAGAGAGCTTAAGATAACGCTTGGAGGCAATGCGAATGAGCCATAGTATTGGTGGCAATACGACAAATAGGATTAGAGTCAAGCGCCAGTTGCTATAAAGCAAAAACCCTATCAATGCCACAACCGTCAAACCATCACGCAGCAAGGTCTTCATTGAGTCTGTACTGGCAGCAGTGACTTGCTCAACATCAAATATCAACTTGGATGAGATCGTACCAGCAGGATTGGCCAAATAGAATGAACTTGGCAAGCGCAGTAGTTTATTAAAAACCTCGACCCGCAGCTCATAAACCAAATTACGTGAGACCAAAGCCGAGTAATAGTTACCCAAAAAACTGCCCAAACCGCGTACGAAAAATAGCGCAATGATGAGTAATGGAAATAATGCCTGTTTGCTTCGATCACTTTGGTTAATGGCATCAGTAATGTATTGCAACAGCTTGGCAATCCAAATCTCAGTTCCTGCGTTGATAGCAAAGCCCAAAACAGTCAGTAGCAAAGCCCACCAATACGGTTTTAGATATTTTAATAGACGCAGTAAAGTTTTACTTTTTGGCGGATTAGACGGGGCTGCTGAAGGTTTTTTAGCAGAAGGTTTTGTAGAGTCAGGTGTATAAGCTTGGCTCATAAAAGCCTCAATGTAGGTGTCATGACATGAATGGGCTGTGCTTGATACACAGTTTATAGTAATGATGCGGCAAATATTATTGCGGCAAAGTTTGACCAAGTGGGACAACGGTGCTGATATTTAAGTTCAAAAATCCGAGTTTACCAGCAACATCCATCACCCGTACGACAGATTGATGGGTAGCGTTGGCATCCGCTGCGATGACAAATAGCATATCGCGATTGCTTCCTGCTTCTTGCTGCAACATGCTGGTCAGTTCAGCCTCGTTACTACTAGCAAGCGTAATACCATTCACCAAATAACTGCCATCTTCTTGTACAGCTACTTCTATACTATTTTTTTGCTCTGTCTGCGCCACACCTTCTGCTTCAGGAAGGATAATATTTAAACGACTAAAATGATTAAAAGAAGTAGCCAGTAGTAAAAAGACGATTAAAAACAATAAGCAATCAATCATGGGCGTCAGATTAATTTCAAGCGGCTCAACAGTCGGTTTTCTAAAGCGCATATGAATCTCTTCTACTTACCTGCTATTACGAACGTACTTTGAGCATCAAACTCAGGATCAAAACTATGACAATTATATTGTCGCCATATTGCTTTTATCTACATCTAATCGATCAGTAGCACGCTCATCAATAGTAGTCATACTATTAGCAGGTGCCGCTACGTAAGTATTGTCGAGCAATTGGTAGTCGTATAGCTCTTGAATCATCAGCCCTGCTTGAGTCTCGAACTGTGCATTGATGTCGATGATACGCCGCTGAAAGTATCGATACGCGACAAGCGCTGGGATGGCGACGATCATACCAGCAGCCGTGGTAATTAGTGCTTGTGAGACACCAGCAGCAAGCATTGTTGGATCTTGCATCGCACCATCAGTAATCGCTAAGAATGAAGAAATAATACCTAATACCGTACCTAATAATCCAAGCAATGGCGCAATGGCACCAATTGTACCCAACATATTGATATTTTTTTCTAGCTGGTGGACTTGTACGCTAGCACGATTTTGCATATGCATGGTCATAGACTCTAGGCCGTACTGACGATAGAGCAGCCCCGTTGCCAAAATATCACCAAGCGCTGTCTTCTCTTTGACATTCATCAATTGTGTACGGCCGATATCGCCATTTTCGCGTAGGCGAGTGATGAGCTGCTCACGCAGTCTGCTAGGCACAGTCTTGCTAAATTGCAATGTATGACTACGCTCAATAATGATAACCAATGCCAATATAGAGCAGACGACAATAGGTGTCATTAGCCAGCCGCCTGCCTTTACTAACTCCCACATATTTGCTCTCTTCCATATTTTTAAAAACAGTTATTACGTAGATGGATTTATACGTAAATAGTCGTTACTAATAAATCAGTCCTACTAGCTTGCGTATTGTCTTAAGCCTGTGCTTCTATGTGTTTAATCAAAGCAGCTAACTGGTCTTGACTGTGAAAAAAGATCTCAACACTACCCTGCCCGTCTTTTTTGTGCTTAAGCTTGACTTCAGCACCCAACATATCTGTCAATCTTTGCGTGAGACGCTCTTCGTCACGAGACTGTGCTTGTTCGACACGGTTAGCCTTGGGTACAGGGTTCAAAATGGATTTGACCAGCTTTTCAGCTTCTCGCACCGTCATACCGCCATCGATGATTTTTTGTGCAATGATTGGCTGCTGCTCAGAAGACAATGCTAAAAGCGTTCGAGCGTGACCCATGTCTAGTGCGCTATTTGCCAAATGATCTTTTACCGTATCATGCAATTGATTTAGACGTAGTAAATTCGATACCGTTGTACGCGCCTTGCCTACCACTTCAGCAATCATGGCGTGACTCATACCAAACTCTGTATGAAAGCGCTGCAACGCGGCTGCCTGCTCGATCACCGATAGATCTTCACGCTGGATATTTTCAATTAAGGCCAATGCAATAGCAAGCTCATCAGATAACGCACGCTCAATCGCTGGAATAACCGACTTACCCGCCATTTTTGCCGCGCGCCAGCGACGTTCGCCAGCGATAATTTCATGAGTGACAAATACTTCACTCTTATCTTCATTGGCGAGCAATGGGCGGATAACGATGGGCTGCATCACGCCATGCTGCTCAATAGAAGATGCCAATTCTGCCAGTGCCGTTTCACTCATGTCACGGCGCGGTTGATACTTACCTGCTTGTAGACGCGTGACATCGATCTGCACGAGGCTGATTTGATCCTCTGAAGCGTTTACGTCTGTGCTATTACCACGCGTTTTGTTGATAGCCGTCTTGCTTGTCACACGTGATGAACGAGTACTATTACTGACAGTAGTGTCATTATCAGTGGATTTTGCAGCCGATTTTTTACTGGCTTTGGGCGCAGCCGCATCGACGGGGGCAGTTTTCACAGGCATGTTGGTGTCTAGCGTTTCAGCTGGCACGGCCACATCGCGTGCAGCCATATCATCTTGCAAGGCAGAGGCGGTGATTTGCTTTTCTTTCTTGATTGACCCTAATAAGGCATCTAAGCCTCGATTGGCAGCCAACCCTCTTTTCTTCGCCATGATTACCTATCCTCTAACGCTAAAATAAAAGCCAATTGATTACTGCTGCGGCTTACTAAATACAATGTTAAGTGCTTTATTGTTCGAAAGCTTTTATAGAAAAACTAGCTACTTTGCTTCATCACTTCAGCGGCCAATTTTTGATAGGCGCGCGCGCCTTTTGACCATCTCTCATAAGCAATCACTGGTAGACCATGCGCGGGTGCTTCTGCTAGGCGAATGTTTCTTGGAATATGAGTCTTATACATAATATCGCCAAAGTGCGCTTCTAATTCAGCAGACACATCACGGGCAAGCGTGTTACGCGCATCAAACAGCGTTCTCACAACACCGCGAATATATAACTTAGGGTTTAATTCAGTAAGACGCTCAATCGTCTGTGATAAATCCGCTAATCCCTCTAATGCATAATATTCACACTGCATTGGGATAATCACACTATCAGTTGCAACCAAGGCATTAATCGTCAGTAGGTTCAAACTGGGTGCACAGTCTATAATCACGTAATCGTATGGCGGCTGTTGCGAGGATGTCTGCGCATCAACCAGATTTTTCATCGCCGTTTTGAACAGCTCGTGACTGTCCGTTTTACTCATCAATGTGATGTCCATACCAGCCAAATCACGATTGGCACCGATCACATCAAACCCTGCCGGACTGGTCACAATCGCTTCTGAAAGCGCTACACCATCCAGTAAAACATCGGCTATGGTAAGCATCAGCTCGTTTTTGTCGACACCCGTACCGCTGGTTGCATTGCCCTGTGGGTCTAAGTCAATCAGTAGTACGTGCTTGCGCTTAGCAGCTAAACTGGCGGTCAAGTTTACCGCCGTCGTGGTTTTGCCCACGCCGCCTTTTTGATTCGCAATTGCTATGATTTCCATACACTCACTCAATTTTATTAAGGTCTGTTACTGACTTTTTCTTTTAATTTATTTGCCGCTCAATCTTATATGCTTATGCAGTGCTACTAAATCAGCGCTTCATGAAAGTCAGCCATTTATAAAAAAATTCTTTTATAAATCACCCAATTTTCGTTTGTATATTTTCAGTGCCTTTTAAATACTATGCCATTTAGGTACAAACGTAAACTGCGTTTCACAAAAAACGACTGCTGTTTCATGACTGAGAAGTATCTACCTTTCAGGCATTTTTAGCAGACATTTCAATCAAATGACGACTATCATGCAGACGCGGCACTGTCAGCTTAATCGTCTTAATGTGCCAATCACTATCAAGCGCTTGTAGCTCTTCATCGCTTGGCACTTTGCCTTTCATAGCACACAAATAACCGCCATCTGCCAATCTCGGCTGCGCTACTTCAACAAAATCTATCAAACTGGCAAACGCTCTAGAAGTCACCACATCATAGCTGGCTTCGTGCGCTTCAATACGCGAAGCGATCGGTTGCATATTACGTAAGCCAAGCTCACTGCTGATCTGCTTAATAAAGCGAATCTTTTTTTGATTACTATCAAGGGCTGTACACGAGCGCTCAGGCTGACAAATCGCAATAATCACTGCAGGCAACCCTGCACCTGTACCGATATCAAGCAGCGACCCTGTCGGCAAATGCGTTATAATAGACAAGCAATCAATCACATGTTTGATCAGCGCTTCTTCTGGATCGGTGATGGCGGTCAGATTATACGCTTTATTCCACAACAAAAGCTGGTCTAAGTATAATAATAACGTGCGCTGCTGTTTCTCACTTAGTGATAGACTTAGCTCATTTACGGCTTGGGCTAAGATACTGGCCAGCTTTGGCAATTGTGAGCCAAGCTTCACAAAGCCAGTCGGATCAATATTGATATTACCCGTGCTAGTAGACGACGAAGAGGTTTTAGCGGAAGCTGACATACAACGAGTTATCCAGTTTTGACATGTGAACCGCCTATTTTATCATGCAGTCTGCTCATTGAATAGTTGCAGATTGCGCCAATGTGGGACATCTTATACTATCTGCACGGTTTGTGAGGCGTTATTCTACTTTAATAGCGCAAAACTTCCGCTTAATTTATGCTCCAGTCGCCTATTGCTACATAGTTATCTCACCATGATACAAAAGTATGCTCAATGATTTCGCTAAATTGTGGCCATATCTTGTAAGATATTCTGCTTGATTATAAAAATCTAAGAAGCGCTTTTTTATAATACCGTACTGCTTCTTTAACTCTGTTACTATTGCTAAGATGATCTCTTAAACGCCTATGACCGAACGACCCTACCCCCTTATGTCTCAAATATCAAAAGACGCTAATAATATGGTACCACCTACCGCTGACTCACAAGACGATAAACCAGTAATATCTAACGCCCCAAATCCTATTTTTACTGAGGTTCAAAAAAGCTGCCGTATTTCAGCTGAGCAACTAAAACGCTATAGCGACCCTGATGAGCTGCCTACAGACACACGTACTGCGCCTGACTTAGATGTTGGCTTCGGTCAACAACGTGCGCTCAAAGCCTTGCATACAGCGCTAGACATCAATGCAAGTGGCTATCATGTGTTTGCTGCTGGTGAGAACGGCTTGGGTAAGCGTACTGTCATCAGTCGCCTGTTGGCCCGTATTGCCGCCGACGCACCAACGCCTGATGATTGGGTTTATGTGCACAATTTTACCGATCCACGTACGCCACTGGCTCTGCGTCTACCTGCAGGACAAGCCGCCTTGCTACAACAGCAGGTCAATAACTTGTGGCAACAGGCAAAAAAGCGACTAAGCCAACGCTTTCGTAGCGACCAATACCAAAGTAAAATCGAAGCGATTAAAAACAATACACATCAAAAAGAGAGTCATGCTTACGACGCGCTAAACGCTGAGGGCAAACAGTATGATCTAGCCTTAACGTTTCGCTCGTTTGATAACAAGGCAGTTTTCGTCCATCCCAGTCAGTTGACGACAGACAGTAGTAGCGACCCTGTAAAGGCTTCAGAATCATCTAGCAACAGTGCAAATTTATCACCAAGAAATGATAACGAAAAAGCCAATATATTGAGCAACGATAAGACTAACCATGATGAAGAGCAAAACAACGCTCAAAATTCTGAGTATGGTAACAGTGAGTACGAGGCTGAGTTAAATAACTTCGTACAGAAAAACCATATGCAAAAGCGCCTCAGTCAACTAACCATTGCGTTGGAGCAGTTAGAAGACGAAGCCAACGATGCGATAGAATCACTGCATCGCAGTATCGCACGCCGTGCACTACAGCCTTTGTTCGCGCCTGTTTATGAGCAATTTGCCACGCACCCACTTGTGGTTGACTATCTCAAAGCCATATTTGCCGATATGGTTACTCATGTAGAGCGTATCGTTAACGGCGATGACGAAGAGTTTGTGACGGCTGTATTGACCACAACACCCAGCCGTTACGCGGTCAATGTCATTGTCAGTCACGCACCAGACAGTGGCGCGCCTGTTGTCTTTGAAGACTTACCAACCCATCTAAACTTATTGGGTCATGTTGAGCAAATCACTCAATTAGGGACAGTAACGACTGATGTCAGTATGATTCGCGCAGGTGCCCTACACCGTGCCAATGGCGGCTACCTGCTGCTAGAAGCCAGCCATTTACTTGAGCATCCTTATGCATGGCAAGGTCTAAAGCGCGCACTACAGTCACGCAAAATTAAGCTCTCAAGCCTTGAGCAAATGCTAACGCTAACAGGTAGCTTGTCTTTATCACCAGCGCCCATTGATCTTGATATCAAAGTGATCTTATTAGGTGAAGCAGACTTATATTATGAGCTGCTTGAGCTTGAGCCTGAGTTTGATGCAGTGTTTAAAGTTCGCGCGGACTTTCATGATGATGTGACGCGCACCAGCGAGCATGAATTGGCACTGGTAGCGAAAATGGCAGACATCATCGATTATGCTGATCTCTATCCATTCGATAGTAGCGCGCAAGCCACGTTGCTTGAGCATTTAAGCTTGCAAGCTGAAGAGCAGGACCGTTTAAGCCTACACAGTGATTTGTTGATTAAACTGTTGCATGAATCAAACCGTCACGCTCGTTTAAATGATGAGATAATGGTGACAGCAGATCATGTCACTCAGGCAATTGACGACATGGATGAGCGCTCAGGATATTTGCGCGATCTATACTGGGACGAACTCAAAAACGGCCAGCAGCTGATTCAAACCCAAGGTAGTGCAGTTGGGCAAGTCAACGCCCTGACCGTCGTCAGCTATGCCGATAGTGAGTTTGGCATGCCAGCGCGCCTCACTGCCGTTATTCAGCCCAATATTGGCGCAGGTGAAATCCTTGATATCGAGCGTGATGTAGACTTGGGTGGTAGCTTGCACGCCAAGGGTATGTTGATCATGACCAGTTATTTGCGCGCGTTATTTAGCCAACACCATGCACTAAACTTCAGCGCTTCGCTCGCGTTTGAACAAAGCTACGCCCATATCGATGGTGATAGTGCCACCGTTAGCGAAGGTTGTGCGCTACTATCCGCTTTAGCAAATGTCCCTATTGATCAATCCTTTGCCATTACTGGTTCTATGAATCAGCTGGGCGAAGTACAAGCGGTTGGTGGTATCAATGCCAAAATCGCCGGCTTTTTTGATGCGTGCCGTGAGCAAGAGTTGACGGGCGCTCAAGGCGTGGTCATTCCAATGGCCAATGTCAAACAACTCATGCTACGCGACGATATCATTGCTGCGGTAAAAGACGGCGACTTCCATATTTATGGCGTTTATACCTTGAGTGAAGCATTGACCTTGATGACAGGCCTACCCATCGATACCATGAATAAAAAAGGTCGCTACCGCAAGGACACCCTATTTGGCAAAGTCCTAAATCGTCTGATGTTATGGGATGAGAACCAAGACGGCGACGATGAGGTAGATGATAAAAAGTCAAAAAAGAAAGAGAAGAAAAAACGCAAAGCCAAGCGCCAAAAAAAAGAGGACAAAATAGAAAAAGAAAATCGCAAAGGCGAAAATAACGATAGTGACGTCACTGACAACCGTGAGCACAGTGAAGCTTAAAGTGTCAATGACAACACACCAAAATGATAATTAGGACGTGTTTAGACGGTGCTTAAACGGCGCCTAAACGATGTCTAAATGTATACGAACGTCCCTAGACGCTTTGATACTTTTCTGAGATGATAAACAACCAGCCAAAATCTGTAGAACAATAACCTGTGACTTTATAAAGGGTATTTTTTGATGACTGTACATTCTACTAATGCCAATAACCTTCAAGCTCAATCAGATTCTGATGAGCAAGCAGTTGCAATAGAGGCGGCAGAAAATGATGTGTTAAAAGAGACCCAGGATAATCGTTATGGGGCAGCGACAACGGCTCGTCAATGGCAAGTACTGTCACAGCTACAGCGCAATCGCTGGGTAGGTACGACTCATATTTATGAACAGCTCATGATGGCCGGTTTTGACATCAGCCTGCGTACCGTGCAACGTGATTTGAACGCATTGGCCAAACGCTTTCCTATCGAAAAAAACAACGCCAATCCACAAGGTTGGCGCTGGAAGGAAGATGCACCGCTGCAAAGCTTGCCGCATATGAATCTATCGCAGGCAGTTGCTTTTAATATGGTCGAGGCCAATCTCACTCAGCTATTGCCGCCTGTGATTTTAGATGAGCTATTTCCGTGGTTTGATCTAGCAAGACGACAGCTCAAAAACAGTAAAGTCACGCATTCATGGATAGACCGTGTACGTATCGAGCCTGCGACCCAGCCACTTATTGCCCCAGATATAGATTTAGATAGCAAAGACAACATTTACCATGCATTGTTTTATCAGCTGCAAATTAATGCTTGCTACACTCGCAGCAATAAATCAGAGGCCAGCGAATATACGCTAAACCCTATTGCTATCATTCAGCGTGGCGTGATTATTTATCTACTGGCGACTCGTACCGATGACCCCGATGCCACCATTCGTACCTTTGCGCTACATCGATTTGATAGAGTCGAGATTTTAGAGAGCGCAGCAAAGACACCAGATAACTTTCAGCTCGATACGTATTTGGATGAAGGCAGTATGGGCTTTAGTCATCCATTATTTGGTGAGTTGGCTGAGCGTGGTAAAAACACAGCCGTTGAGCTAAAATTTACCCAAAAAGCAGGCCGAAGCCTCACTGAGAGCAAGCTGAGTGATGATCAAATCGTCACATCAAACGACGACGACACCCTAACAATAAAAGCGACCGTTAATTTGACCTCACAGCTGGTTTGGTGGTTACGTGGTTTTGGCAGTGGACTGTTAGACGCCAAGCCTGCACTCCTTTATCAAGCGGTATTGGACCAACCTGCAATGACAAACAACGAATAACACTCGAATGACACTAATCGTTAACCACTAAAAATTAAAAAAGGAATATTATGCCAACCGCTGCCCCATCACCGCTGCTTTCCGACAGTTTAAGAGGACTGGGCTTGGATACGGGAACGTTATTTTTTGCGCTCAACTATGAATTTACTAAGATCGAGCCAAAAGGGTTGTTTAAACGTTTTAAAAAGGACAAAAGCGCGGTAGATATCGACTTGGCTTGTGTATTATATGATGACAATTGCATCATTAGTGATATTGTCTGGTTCAAACAATTACGTGACAAAGCTGAATCCGTCAAGCACCAAGGAGACAGTCTAAATGGCAAGGATCGCGGAGAGCAAGCCATGTATTTGGCTCCGCTTGATCAAGAACAAATCAGACTAGAGCTAGCAGAAATTCCCTTACATATCACTCATATCGCTTTGATTGCCAACTCCTATCACGGGCACTCACTCTCTAGGGTTAAAAAAGGTGAGATTCATTTGAGTGATGATGAGGGTAACCGCTGTTTTGAAGTCAACCTAAAGCAGCTCCCACGTGATTGTAAAACGCTTTGGGTGGCTCATTTGCGCCGATCCGTTGATGACTGGCATTTAACCCTACAAAATTTACCACTGAGCGCAGAAGATCTCTCAAAAGCGGCGCAAGAAGTTGCGCATGAATTGGCACGGGCGCTACCGATTCCTCAAGGAATATAGCGTCAGTCGATCATAAAATCTAAAAAGGGTACTGCATCTCAACCACACAGTACCCTTTTATGTTTCCTGACAAATATACTTGTTTCTAGAAATCTTAAGCATAAATTTCTATGATTGCCTGATAGATACTAAGCTATAAAACCTCACCGCAATGCGGGCAAAAATTCTTTTGACGCACCTCCACTTCTTTTTCGCGCCGCTCAAGCTCTTGCTCACGTAGCACTTGCAGTACAATATTTTGTGCTTGCTCTTTATCCAGTCCCAACTCTCGGCGAATCTTGTCAATCATCATCTGATTTTGTACCAAATCAAAATCACTATCGATCAGCTGCTCACGAAAATGCTGCTCCAGCTCTTCACGGCGTTGTACCAATTCATTTGCCAGACCTGTCGCCAGAATACCTGCAGGCAGTGCCGCCAAACCCACACCCAATATCGTAATAATAGCACCCAATATCTTGCCAGCATTAGTGATTGGTGTGACATCTCCATAACCCACGGTCGTGAGCGTTACTACAGCCCACCACATCGCCTTGGGTATTGACTCAAACTCTTCTGGCTGCGCATGGTTTTCGACCAAATAAATGCCACTCGAGGCAGTCACAATCATAATAATCAATATAAAAATAACCGCTTGGAACGAACCGCGCTCTTTACTGATGACCACTAGCAGGATACGCATGGACGCAAAATAGCGGGTCAGTTTGAGAATACGGAACAAACGCAAAATACGTAAGAAACGCAGATCAATATTGACGAAGAAATTTAAGAAGGCTGGAACAATGGCTACCAAGTCAATGAGTGCGGAAGGACTTCTGATCCAATCCCAACGCTGTTTCCACGTTGTATTGTCCGGTTTGGCTTCAGCAACACTCCATAGTCGCAGCAAATATTCAATAGAAAAGACCACAATAGAGAAGTTTTCAAACCAAGTAAAATAATTTTGATAAGGGTAGTACCAGCTGTCAACTGACTCAGCAATCACAGCTGCCACATTGGTCATAATCAAAAATATGAGAAAATAATCAATATAGCGGCTAAATAAAGTGTCATGTTCATCATTTTGCAACGTATCATAAACAAAATGACGTAAGCGCCTTATAGATTGGAGTAGCATGCCGTCCCTATTCGGTGAAATACCGGTATTATATAAATAAAATAAATTAACTGCCTTGCAAGGTGTTCAAGCGCTCTATCATCAAAAGCGCACGCTTTATTCAATGCGCTTTTATCAATGCACTTTGATCAATACGAAAATATCAACTATTTGACATGACCCAGCATGGCATTGGCTTATCGCCTGTTCATCAGCAGCCGCTATAGTCAATCAATATTAAAAGTGGTACAAGGCAGACGAGTGCAAGTACTACAGTAGTAGGTTAAACGAGTCTAACGCTGTAACACTTTAATAGTGGTTCGACTATATTATGTCCCATGTAGATAATAAAGATAGACTGCTATTAATAGCACCAATGCGGTGCCTACTACTGATAATCGTAAAAACTGCTCATCAGCGGGCAATTGCTGGCTGATGTCTTGAGCAGGTACTAAAAATAAATGGCACTCAGGGCAACAAGAATCTACCTGATTCAATATTTTGGTAGAACGGGCGTTCTTACAACGTAGTGGGGAGTTGCTACAATAACCAAGCATAATACGTACGCCTTTTATCAAATCATGAATATCAATTCAGTAAGCCGTCACCATTTATTTCCAATTCTACCGTTTAGACATTAGCAATAATCAATATATAGTTGATCCAATTTAAGAGTGGTACAAGGCAACCGAGTGCAGATGTATACGTCATACTTCAAGCGAGGTTAACGCTGTAACGCTTTTTTAGTGGATTGACTATAATTCTTATCTACCCATTTTCAGAGTATCACAACAGGCTTATACCCTACCTCACAATAATCAATTTTTTTAAATAATCAAAATAATTATACCGTTATCGCCTTTACTATAAATAATTAAATAAAACTTAGTAAAGCATAATTAAAACCTTACAGGAATTGTGGTTTTATACTATAATAGAGTCATAATGTTACCGCTTTATCATCCATTATAACATTATGTATCAGTGTGCAATGTCATCCCTCATTAGCACTGATAACCTTTTAATATATTAAGGAACCAAATCATGAAACTACAATCCCTAGTTTTAGCCGCTGCCACTGCCCTTACCATGACCACTGCTTTTGCCGTACCTGCTGGCACTTGGTCTATTGCGGCTGGTGCACATTATGTTGACCCTAAAAGTGATAATGGCACTCTAGATAATGGTTTGTCTGTTGATGTTGACGGCGATATACAGCCAACTATTAGTGGTGAGTATTTCATTGCCAACAATGTCGGTGTTGAGCTACTCGCAGCACTTCCATTTCATCATGATTTTGATCTAAACAGTGCGGATGGCACACAAGTTTTAACAGGTAAAACCCAACATTTACCACCAACTCTTTCTGTGCAATATCACTTTGATAATGACATGATGCCAATGAATGTGAAGCCTTTTGTCGGTGTGGGTGTCAATTACACCACATTTTTTAAAGAGCGTATTTCTAACGGCGCAGATTTAGAGTTTGATGACAGTGTCGGCGTTGCAGGTCATGTCGGCATTGATATCCCTTATGCACCAACTGAAGCTTTCCGTATCGATGCGCGTTATATGGACATCAAAACAGATGCTACTTTAGATGGCAGTGACATCGGTGAAATCGATATCAGCCCTTGGGCATATGGCATTGCATTTGTTAAACAGTTTTAATCACAAATCGTATTAAACTCGATGATCTAAGTATAAAAAGCCAGCGCTGATGCTGGCTTTTTTTTGGCTGATAGTTACTCATATCTAATACAGTACTGCTCAAAAAAAAGACCACCCTTAGGCAGTCTTTTTTTGGTTTTAGTTTTTAAAGTAGCGTATCAGCTATAGCAAAATACGGCGTGGATCAGCAAGCAATGTAGCAACATAGCGAGTGAATACCGCTGCATCCGCACCATTGATGACGCGGTGGTCATAAGACAATGATAATGGCAGCATCAAGCGCGGCTCAAAAGTTTGCTTAGCGTCATTCCAAACTGGCTGCATGGTCGCTTCTGATGCGCCCAAGATGCCTACTTGTGGCCAGTTGACCAGTGGCGTGAATGATGTACCGCCCAAGATACCTTGGCTTGATATGGTAAAGCTGGCACCTTGCATATCTTTAGTAGTGAGCTTTTTATCACGGGCTTTGCCTGCAAGCTCACCAATTTCAATCGCGATCTGCTTGATGCCTTTGTCCTGTGCATTTTTAATCACAGGAACCACTAGGCCGTCATCAGTCGCAACCGCAATACCCATGTTGACACTCTTACGTAAGATAATTTGTGTATTATCGTCGCTCAAATGACTGTTGAAACGTGGATGCTGAGTCAAGGCGTAAGCAGTTGCTTTAACAATAAAGGCCAAAATAGTCAGGCCAATACCTTGCGCCTTCATGTCACCCTTTAGCTCACCGCGTAGTTTTTCAGTTTCGGTGATATCAGACAAATCAAACTGTGTCACTTGCGGTAGATAGGTATTGTAGTTCAGCTGCGGGATTGACACTTTTTGCAAGCGGCTTAAATCTTGGGTTTCTGTTTCGCCCCAGATTTCAACATTGCTCATATCAGGTAGTTTTGGCAGACCTGAGCTAACAGCACCCTGAGCAGCTGGTGCGGCTTGTTGGGTGGTCAAACGGTTTTTAACATGCGCAAACAGATCTTCTTTTAGAATGCGATCGTTTAGTGCTGAACCCTTTACCTGTGTGATATCGACACCAAGCTGACGAGCCAATTTACGTACAGCAGGACCTGCATATACATCAACCAACTTTTCATTGACTTCCGCTTCGCTCAATTTTTTGCCCGCAGGTGCAGCAGTTGAGGTCGGTGCAGGCGCTTGCTTTGGCTCGCCTGTTGGGGCTGGCTGTGACTTGCTTTCAGTTTTCGGTGCAGGCTTGTCCGCTTTATCTTCAGTTTTAGCAGTATCCGCTTTCGGTTTTGCCTTAGGAGTACCTGCCGCTTTAATAACGATAAAGTCTTGACCGTTGGCAATAGTGTCACCAGCATTAACCAAGATTTTTTCAACTACGCCTGCTTCTGGTGCAGGCACTTCGACTGAGGCTTTATCTGACTCAATCAGTAGGATAGACTCATCGGCACTGACCGTGTCGCCTACACTCACCATAATCTCAGCCACTTGCGCTTCATCAACGCCTATATCTGGCAGTGCATGGGTAGTCGATGCGCCTTCGCCAGCATCATCAGTCGCTTCTTCTGCATCTGCATCATCTTCAACAGGTGCGTCTTCATTATTATCGTCTGCTTGTTCTGAATCAGTTACTTCTTCGGCAGTATCGTCATTATCATCGCTTGCGTCAGCACTCTCTACTTCGATCAATACCATGCCTTCGCTGACTTGATCGCCGATGGCGACATTGATTTTGGTGACTTTACCAGCAGCAGAGCTTGGAACTTCAACTGACGCTTTGTCAGACTCTAACAAAACGATGTTGTCATCTTTTGCGATGACATCACCCACTGCTACCATAATTTCGCTGACTTCAGCACTATCGACACCCAAATCGGGGGCTTTAATGTCCATGTTTTATCTCCTAGTCTTATGATTATTATTCTTTGACATCACCGTCATTGAGCAAGGGCGCATCTGCTTGATCTTCGGCGCGGCCTTCATTGCTGATATCTTCATCGTCTTCAGCAACGAACTCAGGCACAGGACTTGGGTTGACTTTGCCTGGTGCAGGTGCATCTGGAGAATGATCATAATAAGACTGTTGGTGCCATGCAGGTGGCTGATCCGCATCGATGCCTAAGCTTGAAATCGCATCTTTGACTAAGCGCATTTCGACTTCACCCTCATCCGCCAAGCGCTTAAGCGTGGCGACAACGATGTGAGCCGCATCAACGTTAAAGAAGCTGCGTAGGTTCTCGCGTGTATCAGAGCGGCCATAACCATCTGTGCCAAGCGTGGTATAAGGACGGTTGTCTGGTAACCAAGCACGAATTTGCTCTGAGTAGTTACGCATGTAGTCAGTGGCTGCAACTACGATGCCTTCGTGCGGTGCTAATTGCTCAGTAACCCATGGCACTTTTTCTTCATCCATTGGATGTAGACGGTTGTAGTCGTCACAAACCATACCATCACGAGTCAACTCGTTGAAGCTGGTGACACTCCAAACGTTTGATGTGATATTGAACTCATCTTTTAGGATCTGAGCCGCTTTTTGTACTTCACGTAGAATCACGCCTGAACCCAATAGCTGTACCTGAGTTGAGCCGTTGTCTTCAAGTAAATACATACCGCGCTTGATACCTTCCTCGCTTCCTTCTGGCATGGCAGGCTGGTCGTAGTTTTCGTTCATTAGCGTTAGGTAATAATAAACGCGCTCGCCTTCTCCGTACATCCGGCGTAGGCCATCATGTACGATGACCGCCAACTCATAACCATAGCAAGGGTCATAGCTCACGCAGTTCGGTACGGTGTTAAACAAAATCTGCGAATGGCCATCTTGATGCTGTAAGCCCTCACCATTCAAAGTCGTACGACCCGCAGTAGCCCCTAATAAGAAGCCTTGTGCCTGACAGTCACCTGCTGCCCACGCCAAGTCACCTATGCGCTGGAAGCCAAACATCGAGTAATAGATGTACATCGGAATCATTGGTAGCGCGTTCACAGAGTAACTGGTTGCCAAAGCAATCCATGTACTCATCGCACCCGCTTCGTTGATACCTTCTTCTAACATATGGCCATCGATGGCTTCTTTATAGCCCATCAATGCTTCGCTATCTTCTGGCGTATATTTTTGTCCGACCGCAGAGTAAATACCCAATTGACGGAACATACCTTCTAAACCAAAGGTACGCGCTTCGTCTGGTACGATTGGTACCACGCGATCTTGGATGTCTTTGTTTTTCAGCATGGCTGATAACAGACGTACAAATACCATCGTCGTTGATTGTTCTTTACCGTTACTACCCTTTAATACGCGATCAAATATCGATAGCTCAGGGATGTTCAGCGGAATATGGCCACTACGGCGGTTTGGCAGATGACCACCCAATGCTTCACGGCGACCTTTTAGATACTTCATCTCTGCCGAACCTTCTTCAGGACGGTAGAATGGTAGGGTCTCTAATTGCTCATCGGTAAATGGCAAATCAAAGCGATCACGGAAATAAACAAGCGCCTCTTGATCAAGTTTCTTGATTTGATGCGATTTATTGACCGCTTGTGTTGTGCTTGACAAACCATAGCCTTTGACAGTTTTGACCAGTACGACCGTTGGCTGACCTTTGGTTTTCATCGCTTCGCTAAACGCAGCGTACACTTTTTGTGGATCATGTCCACCACGGTTTAGGCGTGCAATGTCTTTATCAGTCAATGCATCTGCCATTTCTTTTAATTCAGGATATTTACCAAAGAATTCTTTGCGAGTAAATTCAGGCGTACGCGCTTCATATAGCTGGTATTCACCATCGACCACTTCTTCCATACGATGTTTGAGCACGCCAGTATCATCATTGGCAAGCAGGCTATCCCATTTACCACCCCAAATGACTTTAATCACACGCCAGCCAGCACCGCGGAATACCGACTCTAGCTCTTGAATAATTTTACCATTACCACGGACTGGGCCATCAAGACGCTGTAGATTACAGTTAACAACCCAAATTAGATTGTCCAGCTTCTCACGACCAGCAAGAGAGATTGCGCCCAAGCTTTCTGGCTCATCCGTCTCACCATCACCTAAGAATGCCCAAATTTTACGGCCTTCTTTTTCGAGCAAGCCACGGTTTTCCATGTAACGATGCACGTGAGCATGATAGATCGACATGATCGGACCTAAGCCCATTGATACCGTTGGGAACTGCCAATAGTCAGGCATCAAATATGGATGAGGATAGCTTGATAAGCCTTTACCACCCACTTCACGGCGGAAGTTATCAAGCTGATCTTCGGTTAGACGACCTTCTAAATAAGAACGTGCATAGATACCTGGCGCGGAGTGACCTTGATAATAAATCATATCACCACCGAAATGATCACTTGCGGCTCGAAAAAAATGGTTAAAGCCTGTCTCATACAGCGTGGCACTAGAGGCAAATGTCGCCAAATGACCACCTAAATCGTCATCGTTTTTGTTGGCACGCATCACCATCGCCAAAGCGTTATAACGAATCAGCGCACGGATCTTACGCTCAATGGTCAAGTCGCCAGGATACATCGGCTCGTCCTCGACTGCGATGGTATTGATATAAGCAGTATCAAGGCGGTTGAATGGCAGGCCTTCTTGCACCGCCATATTGTATAAGGCTTTTAGTAAAAACTGCGCGCGATCTTTGTCTGCATGTTTGATCACAGACTCAAAGGCTTCAAGCCATTCTTGGGTTTCGGTGCTGTCAGCATCCTTGTAATAATTCATTGTTGTCGATCCTTTTATATCAGTCATACCTACCTATCTAGACGGTAAGGCTTTGTTAAATACTGGTGTGAAGTGAGATATCGGTTTACTTATGACTTCCTTGATATGTCCAAGCATTCCCTTGTTTCATACGGTGAGATACAGCTAGATTATACAAAATAGTGCCACTGAGAATTGACATATGCATCAAATGGACGAAACTACAAAACAGATCATACTGTTGTCCCTGTATATTCAGTCATGAATGATTTTGATACTCTATTATAAGCGTTTGCGAGGCAATTGTTTATGGCTGTAGAGAAATGGATAAATAACAAGTATTTTTTAAATAAATAATGATTAGTTTTTTTAAAAATGACTATCAATCATTTGCTAAACTATATCTATTCAACCTTGCTGAATGTATAAAAATTAATATCGTCTCTGTAGTAACAGTTTGAATTACTAAATAATTACTAAATAGATATTATTTGATTAAACTTTTATGCTATTCATACCCTATAAATAGACTTTCATCTCATTTTTGTATATTAATTGTCACTTAGACGTTATGCTTATCACAAAGCTACATCCAAATTCCATTCTTACTCTCGGAGCTATTATGAAGTCGTCTATTGAACTGTCAGCTTTTAAGTCAAGAGTAACGCGTTGGATAGCTATACCATCTTTATTAATACTGATACCTAATTATTTGGCTTTTGCAGCAATAACAACATGTCCAGCTGGTTACATTTCTGATGAGTTTTCAAGCACTGATTACAGCAACTTAGGATCGACAGCATCACCCCCTATTCTTGGTGTAAACCAACTTTTAAATGGTCTTAAAAGTGAAAGTTACACTGTTGCTTCTAACAGTTTGATTACTACTGGCAGTTTAGATGCAGGCGGCTCAAATTTTTATAGACCTAAAACGCTAGCGGGCAACCTTCAATCATTTGAATTTTTCCAGGATTTTACTAACAAGGCGTCATCTCGTACGGCCTCATATACTTTTAAAAACAGTTTTACCAACGAGTCTCAAGCCCTTACTAATGTCAGTTTAAGTATTTATGATATAGATGTGAACTATGTAGGTTCAACAAGTTCAGGAACTAGGTATTTCGAGTTTTCTGATCAAGTAACTATCACTGGTTTTACCAGTGCAGGTACTAGTGTGACGCCAACTTTAATATATAGAGGCACCGGAATAACGACTACGGCACCCTATCGTCAAACTACCACTACCAGTAGCGTTTTGTGTAGTACAGACTCTGTGGACGAAAGGTGTAAAGTATCCGTTGCTTTTAATCAACCTGTAGTTAGAGTAGATGTAACTTATGGTAATAATCCTGATTTAAACTATTATGACTTTAGCAATTTCGGTAACCCTGGTGATCAGCTAATCAACATTGTATTTGATGGTTACTGCTACTTGCCACAGCCACGCCTAACATATACTAAAGTGCTCTCTTCTTCTCGTAAAACAAATACCGATCAATTCACTGTTCAAATCAAGGACAATGCAGATAACTCCGTCGTTACCAGTGGTATTAACTCAGTTACTACAACGGGTTCAGGTAATACAGTTACTACGGGCACAGGTACTACAGGAACTTTCAAGGTTAATCCTACCAAGACTTATACATTGACAGAGGCGGTCTCAGGAACGACAAATTTAGCAGACTATACTGCGTTATATGCATGTAGAAGATCGGATGGTACAACCGTTACGACTTTAGACCCAAAGAATCTAAAGCTTACATACGGAGATAGTTGGACATGTACAATCACAAATGATAGATCTAACTACGTATTCTCAGGCACCGTATTTAACGATAACGGTAATGTTTTAAATCCATCTAAGGATGATATATCTAGCAAGTACTTAAATAATAGCCTTTATTTCAATGGCAAATACGACTCACCAACTGAATCTGGGATCCCCTTTACCACTGGTCACACCATTACTTTGAATAAATGTGCCGGTGATAGTGGTACGTTCTCACCTCAGACGGTAAACATCGGTAATGATGGAACCTATAGTTTTAGCTTGACGCCAGCACAAGTAGGTAGTTACACAAGACTCTGTGTCACTCAGAATGAACCTAGTAATTATACATATTCTGTAGACACGACAAGCGATGTGCGACAAATAAACATCATTAATAGTCAGTACAACTATCCTAGCAATGATTTCGGTGATGTTATTCAAGAAAATGCTGCATTGGTATTGATCAAAAGTCAGTATATTCATGACTGTAGTCTAAATAACCTTGCCACAATTGGTGTTAATTATGAAGGTAGTGCTAGCAGCGCGTATAGTATAAAACCAATATCTGGCATTGTGCCAGGACAATGTATCGCTTATAGAATTGAAGCTATCAATCGAGGTAATGTTTCTCTGACAGATATTGTTATCAAGGATAAGCTACAGAGTAAAAACGACTCTAATAATTCGCTAATTACTTCTACCTTAGTTAATCCAATACCTATTGGTGAAAATAGTGGCACTCCATCATTTGCAACAAACTCAGTATCTATTGGCAACAACGGTACAGTGATCACCAATACTTTTTCCTTAGGTGCTACTACAGCCACTCGCCGTCAGGCCATTCGTTTTAATACTAAATATGGTACTACCATTAGTAACTAAACACCTGTGTATCGAATTACTGAGTACTCAATCAAGCCCTGTCTTCTTAGACAGGGCTTTTACCGTTTGGTCATCTTGAAATACCATTTATCATCTTTATAATTGATACTTGTATCGATTACGTTACAATAGCTTAAAAGGGAATGTATGTTTTTTACAGACGACCCTGATAACAAATGATAGACAGTTTCACGGCAGCCCAAAGCATCAATATCCCAATGATAGTAACGGTATAAGAAAGGATTTTATATGAAACGTTTCAAGATTCTACGCAATATTCTATTAGCTACTATAGCTTCTAGCTCTTTACTAAATGTAGCACATGCTGATGATGCTCTAAAAATGGAACTAACAGCCAATCAAGTCATAAAGAATGCGGAAGGTAAAACAGTCTATACGCCGGTACGCACCGCACCGGCAGGTACTGTGATTCAGTATAAAGCGAATTATACCAATACCATCAATAAAGATATTAACGATTTAATGGTGACGCTACCTATTCCTGCCAATATGACATTTACTGGCGATGCGATGCCTGCAAGTGCACAAGCCAGTATTGATGGTGAGAATTACGCTGATATACCACTTATGCGTAAAGTCGATGGCAAAATGGTCAAGATTCCATATTCTGAGTACCGTACTTTGCGTTGGAATATTAAGTTATTGCCAGCGAAAAAGTCAGCTGCCGTTGCTCTCAATACCACCGTTAATTAGTTCAATAGACATTAAACTTTCACTCTTTTAACGTTTCAATTTTTAATTTTAACTCTGGAGCATTATATGAAATCAAATACTTTTAACTACAGCTTACTTGCTGTCGGTGTCGCCGCAGTAATGGGTGTGTCTACTGGCGCTAATGCAGCGACCCCAGCTGCCGCTGTAACAGCAGGCGCTGCGCCAATTAATAACGTAGCAACTGCAAGCTACAGTATTGCTGGCGTCAGTCAGCCATCTGTAACCTCTAACACAGTAACCGTTAACGTTAGCGAAACGGCTAACTTTGCACTCACATCGACTGTTGATGATGGTAGTATTGGTGACGATACTGCTATCAATCAGACTGCTACGCCAGGTGGTACAACTACCTTTACTCATAATTTAACCAACACGGGTAACGTGACGGATACTTATACCATTAACACCACAGGTAATGACTCATCACTAGTAACGGCTACTCCAGACTACCCTTTAGGTACTGCGCCTGTTACGTTTACTATTGTACAAGCAGATGGTACTGCTCTAACTTCTGCTCAAGTCACCGCTTTAGGAACTCAAGCACAGACAGGTACCCTAACTAATGGCGGTACTATTAGACTACAGCCAGGTACTAGAGCTAACTTAAGCTACGAAGCAGCTACGCCAGACAATCGTAACGGTAATGACAAAGGTGTAGGCACATTAACAGCGACCAGTACTTTCTTTACTGCTAATAATGCACCTGGTGCGACATTGGTAAACGAAAACCAAACTATCGTGAGATTGCCTACCTTTAAAATTGTAAAAACAGCGACCAGTACTGTCGATTTGACAGTCGCCAACCCACAGATTGCTTATAGTATCGTAGTCACTAACGCGACTACTGACTATAGTGCTGATGCGACTGATATTGTTATCAGAGATGTCCTTCCTGTAGGTTTGAGTTTACCTAATGGCACAGCATCAGACGTGACCGTAACTGGTGGTTCTGGTACCGCTACAATTTCTACTGTTGGTACTCGACAAGCTATTAATGTTGCCGTAGCGAACTTAGCTGTTGGCGCAAGTCGCACGATTACTTTCACGGTTAACGTCGATAGAGATCAGTTTACATCTGCTAATAGTTCAGTAACTAACAACGCAGAAGTCTACGATAAGTTTGTCGGTCCGGTTAGCCCGCTACCTGCTAATCCTGTACTTGGTACTGACTATGATATTTTGGATAGTACAGATAGCACTATAGGTGTTACTAGAGTACCTGATGATGCGGGTGAAGGTAACGGCGCTGGTACAGATACTCCTGGTGTGACTAACTTTACCAGACGAGCGGTTGTGTTGAGCAATCCAACGACTAGAGAAATTCCCCCTGCCTCAGGTACTGCTAGTCAAGCGACTCATTCAACTCTCATTACTAACAGCGGTCAAGATGGTGAAGGTACCAATGCTAACCCATTGACTTTCACTATTGCTGATGGTGGCAATAATGGGGCTGTCAGACCTGTTACTGGTCCTGTTAGTGCTACTTATACGCCGCCTGGTAATGGCGCTCCGGTTACTATAACGCTGCAACCTACCGTTGCTGGTGGTAATACATATACTCTTAATGGCACTACACTACCAACCGCTCAATTTCCAAATGGTATTGCACCTGGTGGCACATTAGCAATCAACTACAAAGTGTCGTCGGGCAATGTAGCTGCTCCTGCAACTGTTGCTGATGCTGCAGCTGTTGGTAGCACTGAAACTTCTGTTGTAACACTAACACCTGCTGGTATTAATGCACCTGCTGCTACTACAGTGACTGATACGACTAACGTTAGAGGCTTAACTTTAGTGAAGTCTCAAGCATTAGATGCGACTTGTTCAAGTACGGTTGCTGCAAGTACCTTTATTCAGACTGCGATCGATGCGAAACCTGATCAGTGTGTTATCTATCGTATTCAGGCGACTAATACTTCTTCAGCAGCGTTAGGTTTTAATCTTAACGATTTAACCATTTCGGATTTGTTGTCTAACTTTTCAGCTGGTGCGGATTTAGTAGCTGGTTCACCTGCTACTTCTGCGACTGCCTCATCTACTGCAGGCATAGCTAGTACTACCAGTACTGCAGTTCTTGGTACTAACTATACCCTAGTTCCTCAGGGCGTTGGCACCTTGACTTTTAAAATCAAAATTAAAAACGCTCGTTAATTGATATTTAACATTTTAAAGTCTATAAGCTTCACAAGACGCTTATAGACTAACGCTCCAGCTTGACCTAATTGATTTTGATGAGCCAAGCTGGAGAATTACTATCCGACCCTTTTATGTTTTATTGGATAAGCGACATATGACTAAATCTTTAATGACACCGTCTAATCGTATTACGTTGCATACAGCGAAGATCTCTGCGCTGACGGCTGCAATGTTGCTTATGCAATCAAATATGGCGTTTGCTGCGCCCACCACTCTCGTACAAACTATCAACAATATCGCTAATGCTTCTTATGACGTCAATTCTATCAAACAAAATAGCATTTCAAACCAAGTTCAAATCAAAGCCTCTGCCTTATCTGAATATGGTATTAACTTAACTCAGCAACCTGTGCGTACTGTTGCACCCAACACACTGGTGAATTGGGTTAATGTTCTTAGTAATACTAGCTATAGTGATCAGACTGTTGAGCTGACGCTTGATGTATCGCCAACTCTATCTAATTTGAAAGTTTATCAAGACTTGAATAAAAACGGCATTGTCGATAGTGGTGATACACAACTGATTCTTGATAACATGAGTGCCCAAATCAAGCTTGGTCAGAGTGAAAACATTCAGTTTATTGTGCAAGCTCTATCAGATGCTAATGGTAAGGATGGAGATACGGCTGACATTAAGATTGGTGCAGTTGTCTTAGAAGACCCGTCAGTGACTAGCGTGAGTGCGACCGATAGTTTAGTCATTATCGAATCTGGTATCAAATTCACCACCCCTAAATTTGATGAAAGCAAAACGATTTCACAAATTAATGATGACGTTTATGTCAGTGCCAGCTATGCGCAATGTAATGTACAAACTGACAAGCCTGATCAAGTATGGGTAACCATCAAATCACCAAAAACTGGAGATAGCTATTCACTTAAAGCTATAGAAACCGGTAATAACACAGGTAAATATCAGCTATCAGCAGCCACTCAAAATAACGCTAACGCTATTGACGATAAGCTTATCCAAACGTTGAACAACGACACATTGACTGTCAGTTTAGATGCTTGTATCGCCCCTTCGGTTGGTACTGGTGCTGATGAACTGCCGAACGCGTCTGACTTCACCGTGCGTATCAGTGACCTGAGCTCACAAATTAATATCGTCGATGACAACCCAGCTTTAGTTGTCACAAAGGAAAGTGACGTAAAAAGTGCTGAACTCGGCGATTATGTCAGCTACACCATCAATATCACGAACAATGGTAACGCTACTGCTTACGATGTACAGCTAAAAGATGCCTTACCACGTGGTTTTGACTACGTTGAGAATAGTGTACGTGTTAGTCCAACGACTGATATTGATATCAATCAAGCACAGACCACCGAGTTTAAAGCTGATGGTAAATATCAGGTATTGAACTTAGGAAACATGGCAAATGGCGAAAGTAAAAAAATTACTTATCGTGTGCTTGTCGGTGCTTCATCACTAGGTGGTGATGGTATCAACCGCGCAATCGCAGTTGCTAACAATGAGCAAGGCCAAAGCTTAGTATCAAGAGAAGCACAGTGGAAAATCGACGTAGAACGCGGCGTCATGAATACTGACGGTATCATCATTGGTAAGGTCTATCACGATATCAACCGCGATGGTATCCAGCAAAAAGAAGACGGCGAGCTTGGGGTTGCTGGTGTCCGTATTTATATGGAGAACGGCAACTTCATCGTTACTGATCCTGAAGGTAAGTACAACTTTTATGGGGTCAGTGCCAAAACACACGTACTAAAAGTAGATAGCACTACGATCCCTAGAGAAACAGAGCTGCTCACCCAAAGCAACCGTAATGCGGGTGATGCTGGCAGCCGTTTCGTTGACCTAAAATATGGCGAGCTACATCGTGCAGATTTTGCGATTGTGGGCGGCATGGGCGATAGTACTGAGCGTCTGAACGCCGAGCTAATCGCTCGTAGCAAATCAGTGAGTGCTAAGAATGATACGCTAGAGCAAGCGGTAAAAACAGCGCTAACATTAGAGCCAAACTACGATGCCGACACGACTGATAATGTCGATGCAAGTGGCTGCAATATCAATGGCGACCTAGACCTTGGTAACAACTGTGATTCTGCTATTGTCAACGATATGATTGGGGATGCGACCAATCGTGTAGACATGGCCGTGACAACGGTTGCACCTCCAGTAGAAAAAGAGCTCGAAGAATATCTAAAAGAAGTGGCTAACAATAATGTCACCTTCATTAACCTAAATGAAGGTCAACAGCTCAGTACTTACAAGCAGATGGTGCAGGTACAAGCACCACTTGGTTCAATATTTACTCTATACGCCAATGGCAAAGCGATATCAGAGAAGCAAATCGGTAAAACTGCTGAGCAAGAAAAGCAAAATGTAATGGCTTTTGACTATTATGCGGTTGACCTAAAACGCGGACGCAATACTCTACGTGGTGTGGCAACTGACATCAATGGCAAAACTATTTCCGAGCAGACCATCACCGTATTGACACCTGATAGTCTGCAAGCGATTGATTATCGTACGCAAGCACAACTAGTCCCAGCAGATGGTATCAGCGAATATCAGGTTGTTATTAGTCTAAAAGATCGCGACAATCGCCCCTATATCGGTACTACTTCTCTTACACTTGATACTAATATCGGTCGTATCAATCTGAAAGACAGCAGCCAAGATCAAGCCGGTACCCAAGTTACTGTATCAGGGGGTGAGCTATTAATACCAGTCATCGCGCCAAGCGCACCAGGCAAAGGTGAGCTGGTCATCGATACGGGTAGTAGCAAGCAAGTCATTCCACTACAGTTCACTGCCAAGCTGCGTCCACTCATTGCTGTGGGTATCGTCGAAGGTGCTATCTCTCTCAAAGACTTTGATGGCAGCAATATCACAGACGCACAAGGCGCGTTCGAGCAAGAGCTGCATGAAATCTCAGGCAATGATGATTATTCAGCCACTGGTCGTGCGGCAATGTTCTTGAAAGGCAAAGTGCGCGGAGATTACTTGCTGACGTTGGCTTATGACAGTGACAAAAAAGGCGAGCGATTATTCCGTGATATTGAGCCTGGCGAGTATTATCCTGTCTATGGTGACTCATCGGCTAAGGGCTTTGATGCCCAATCAACCAGTAAGCTCTATGTGCGTCTAGACAAAGGCCGCTCGTTTGCTATGTACGGCGACCTAAAAACCCAAATCGACAACGATGAAGGCATTGAGCTTGGTCAGTACAACCGTACATTGACTGGTCTAAAAGCGCAATTTGAAGATAATAATACTCGCGTGACTGCGTTTTTGGCAGAGACCAGTACCAGCCAGCGCGTTAATGAGACTCGCGGCTTAGGTATTTCAGGTCCCTACCCATTGGCGGAGAACTTTGACGCGGTACTAGAAAACTCTGAAATCGTCGAAGTTATCACTCGTGATGCCAATAATCCTGGTCTTATTATCAGTCGTGAGACGCTAACTCGTTTTGCTGATTATGAGATAGACCCGATTAGCCGCAGTTTATATCTAAAATCACCGATTGCGAGTCAAGATCTCGAAGGCAATCCTATCTACATTCGTGTCACAGTAGAAGTGGACGAAGGTGGTGAGGACTATTTGGTTGGTGGTATCGCTGCCAAACAGCAACTGACTAATAAAGTCGCTATCGGTGGTAGCTATATCAATAGCGACGACCCATTGAACAAAGAAGAGCTGGCTAGTGTCAATAGCGTTATCAAGTTCAACGACAAGCTAAAGCTGATCGCTGAATACGCGATGAACAAAGCTGAGAACCCTAATTTTCAGCCAAGCAATCAGATCAACACCACAGAATTAGACGATAATAATGTTGAGGGCAATGCCTTACGTGTCGAGCTTGACTTTGATAATAAGAAAGACACGCGTGCCAAGGCTTATTACAATGATGCAGATGAAGGATTTGTCACTGGTGCATCACCACTGACTGCTGGACGTACGGAGTCTGGCGTAGAAGTCATCCATACATTCAACGACAAAAAAACAGCGTTGAAGTTAGAAGGTGTGCGTACCAAGGATCATACTACTGACGCGAGTCGTGAAGGCGTACAAGCCAGTATCGAGCAACGTTTGAGTGAAAATGTCGTTGGTGAAATCGGTGTGCGTTACTACAAACAAGATGCCACGGCAGCCTCACGCAATACGCAAGCGGCAACAGATGTCGTAGACGTTACTGACGATACGTTATTTAACGATGACATTATCAACCAGTCAGCATTAAATAGCGTTAGTGATGCTGACAAAGACATCGAAGGCACAACGGTTCGTGCCCGTATCACTTCTCGCCTACCCAAGCTAAATAATAGCTTGGTGTTTGCAGAGTATGAGCAAGATATCGAAAATAGCTCACGTAACGCGACGTCCATCGGTGGTGAGACGCCAATCGGTGGCTTGGGTCGTCTGTATGCACGTCATGATTTGATCAATAGCTTGTCTGGTAGCTATGGTCTTGATGATACTGATGAGCGTCAACGTACCGTTGTGGGCTTTGACGTCAATTATATGAAAGACGGTAAAGTGTATAGCGAATACCGCATGCGTGACGCGATCAGTGCGCGTGAAGCGGAAGCCGCTATCGGTCTGAAAAACAAGTGGTATGTACAAGAAGGCCTGACTCTAAATACGTTGCTTGAGCGCGTTGAGTCATTAGAAGGCGAAGAGAACAACACCGCCACGGCGGCAGGTTTTGGCGTTGAGTATCTTGCCAAAGAAAACTACAAAGCATCAGGACGTGTTGAGAAACGTTGGGGCGAGACAAGCGACACCTTACTTGGTAACGCAGGTATTGCCTATCGTTATACCGATGAGATTACCTTATTGGCCAAAGATACCTATTCGCGCATCGACTATAATGATGGTGATCGCACGATTAATCGTTTCCAACTTGGTGCCGCTTATCGTGATTACGACAGCAATCAACTAGACATGCTTGCAAAGCTTGAGTATCGTTTGGATGACAATAACACGGGTGATGATACTTATCAAAAAGACACCACTGTTTGGTCATGGAATGGTAACTACCATCCAACGCGTGCCCTAACCTTGTCTGGTCGCTATGCGGGTAAGTATACAGAATATGAAGCAGACAACATTACCAGTGACAATACTGCTCATGCCGTTTATGGTCGCGGTCTGTACGATATTAGCGAACGTTGGGATGTTGGTTTGCAAGCGGGTACTTATTGGAATAAGCAAGCAGATGATTTGTCTTATATGTTAGGTGCTGAAGTGGGCTATAGCCCAATGACCAACCTTTGGTTGTCACTTGGCTATAACTTTATGGGCTTTGAAGATGAAGACATCGCCTATGACGACAGTACTCAAGAAGGGGCTTACTTTAGATTGCGCTTTAAGTTTGATGAAAATCTATTCAAGCGTGAAGACCCACGTAAGAACAAGCGTTTAAACAGTGACTCTACGCAAGTTAATACGACTACCTTGTAAGCTAATGATAGCGTCTTAACTCCTGTCTACTGGCAATATAATAAGCGATTAGACAGGAGTCGCAGAGTCAGCCCTAATAATGGTAAATACCCACACTCATTACCTTCAGATAAGGTTTGCATCATGTTTAAAGCTGCCATCAAAACCACTGCTTATAAACAACCAGTACATACTGCACTCTCGGCACTGTTACTTTTGAGTGTCGTATCCCTTGCTTCAGCACAAGATAGCATCGCTAACGACACGGCTCAAATCGTTGATGCGAATAGTGCTGTAGACTGTCGTGATGATATTCAGGCTCAAGCCCCTTCTTATAAATATCAAAGCACGCAGCAACGTGTACTCAACTGTATGGTAGAGCAACTACAGCCCTATCAGCAAAAAGACAAAACCGCTCATCAGCAGTACCTCGCTTACAAAGCACAAGCATGGCTTACTTATGCGATCCATCAAGACAGTATGAATAACCGCTCAGCTGCGGGCATAGTTGCGGCAGAAACGGCAGAGTCTATCTTACAATCGCTAAAGAACGATACAGCGCAAAGCATCAAACTACAGCAAGATATCCCTACTACCTCTGCTCTAATGCGACCTGATCTGTGGGCGACGCTGAGTGCGCTAAAAGACAGTGGCGGTATAGAGTCAGCGCCACGTGAGATGGCATTTAGTGAAGTGGCATTAATTTGGGCGGCGACCAATCAATGTAAGCGAGGGTGGCGTGAGTCAGGCATACATTTTCGTATGGCGGACCGCTGGCTTGAGCAAGCACGCGAAGCCTATATTAATGCCCATGATGCGCAGACCAATGTGGCTTTAGAGCAATCTATCGTCAGCTACTATAAGCAGTATGCGCCTTTAGATGCCAGTGATGATATCTGCCGCGGACAAGATCTAACGCCTAATAATTAAAGCGCCTTACTAAATAACAGAGGTAAAAAAGCCGACAGAGTTGTCGGCTTTTTTGTGTCTACTATAGATAAAATTAGCGGTTTTTACGTGGTAGTTTTTCTGGTAGATAGCAGCGTAAGTACGCGATAAATGCGGTATTTGCTTCTTGAATATAGTCATCCGTAATGGTCTGATGACGACGATAAGACAAGGTAAATATCGCATTAACAATACTATAAGCAATCAATAGCGTGTTTTGGATATCCTCAAAATTTGGCATCTCATAACGCTCTGATAAACGCTTATAGACCAAGTCAACAATTTGATGGTCCATATCTTCGCCAAATTCATCACCTTCAAAATCAGGCGTATTGGTGTCATAAATGAGTTTGGCTTTGGTCTCATCGTTATGGAAGATCGTCACGCATTGATCAATCAGCGCGGTTAGATATCCTTGCCATCTATCGTAGTTGCCGATATCAACGGTTTCTACCATCTCTAATATTTCAATCGCATTCAAAAAGCGCAATGCTAAAAATATTGCTTCAATGTTAGGGAAGAAATGATAAGCAGAAGCTCTTGGTATTCCTGCTTCTTCACACACAGCTGCTAGAGTAATATCATTAATAGCTTGTGTTTCACTCAACTTTTTGGCACCAGCCAAAAGTTTTTGACGACGTGCGCGGCCCTGTTGGCTGGTAAATTTAAACTTGTTTGGTACAAGTTTTTTTGCCAACTCCGAATCTACTAACACATCTTCAATTTTTTCGTCTTTGTTATCACTCATTGTAAATCTCTTAATGTTACGTCCTATTTCATAAATTCAATCTTCATTGAGTAGCATTCGTCCTAAATCACTGGAGAATCAACGAGTGGCTCAAATGTAGAGCCAACGTTATCGCTACTAACCTCAATGAGGAGGCATCATAAACGCTTGTACACTATCAAGCAAGGGACATGAATGGGTTAAAAGTTAATGTATCGATTAACACTCTACTAGAGTTAACTATCTAATTTTATGAAGTTAATCATTCAGTTTAATTTTCGCTCTTATAATACCATGATCAGTCACCCTATCTGAATAATCCCACTTAAGATGGTCATTGAAATAATCAACTCTTTCAACCTGACCGAGCGAAAACTTGCTATCAGGTAAGAACTCTTCTGAAACAAATAATTGATCGATCACTTCTGGCATACCTTGATGAATATGGGTGTAAGCCACATCTTTCATCCAACCATAGCGAGCTTGAATACGAGCGGCGTCAAAAAGTGCGACATCACGCATACTTTTATCATAATTAACCTCGCCAGTCTCCGTCATCAGCTGGGTTGTTACGCTACCAGTCACATCATTCATGTCGCCAAGCAGTATCAATGGCTCACGCGTGTGATGCAAACGTTCCATGATCGACATACGAATAGATGCCGCCTCTGCAGCACGCATGCACAAACTACGAAGCTTGGCACGAATACGGATATTTGGATCATCCATGTCTTCTAATAGGTTACCATTTTCGTCACGTAAGAAAAACGCACGTTTACTTTTTAGATGCGCCGTGATGATCGTTATTGGTTGACCATATGCGTCAACACGCAATATCAAAGGTGGACGATTAAAATGCTGATGAGGCCCGATATCGGGGATATCAATCACAGCTTTTGGTGCAATCTCTTCTAATAAGGTCGTCTCTAATTGCTCAAATCGACTAATAATACCAACGGCTGGTGTATGCTGTGCGCCTCTACCTTGAGTATATGGACTTGCAGTGTCATTGCTTGCAAGCGGAATAACCACCTGCTCTGGTTTGAATCCTAGTGCGACAGCTAGTGCTTCTAGTGCATTACTATCCCATACTTCTTGTACGGCAATGATATCAGCGTGTGCTTTAGCCAGCAGATCTGTCAGACCACGTCGCTTATGCTCATAGGCTTTATTATCATAAGCTGGGGCATTCTCATAATAAATGCGATTAGGGTTAGCAAAGTTCAATAAATTAGCTGTGGCAATATAAAACTGTTTACTACCGTCATTATTAGTCATAAGTCCCCTGTTTTTCTTATATTATATTCATACATATGGATTCATAGCAAATTTTATGCCAAAAAAAACTCCCAAAGGTTGACTTTGGAAGTTTTAAAATAACATACATACTGCTGGTCAAAGTCATTAATAGAACCAATCGTACAATCAATCTATTTTCAGCAACGAAATAGTAATCTATTGTCAGCGTTTTTAAGAGACAGCTCGTCTGCTAAGTTAGCTATCTATTAAAGTCATTGAGTAAACAGTAGTCATATTCATAAGTCTTTTTAACATCTGACTTTCTTGTAAAACACGTACTACGATACACGATGCCATGCGTCACGTGATGCTAGACGCGCTTCATCCCACGCCAAACGAGAATCGCCTTTCACTTCATTCCATGAACGCTCTAAGTCGGCTTCATGATCTTCAAAACGTGCATCTACTGGATAGCGAGCGCGATTTGCATAGCCTACCGCATACGCTGGGTGTAGGTCGCGATCAAACTCGTAACCTTCTTTGTAATAATCAGCATTGGCATACTCTGCGCGCCAGTAAGCTTCCTCATGGGTTGGATCAATGGCTTCAGCTGCTGCATGACCTGCGCCGCCACCAACAACTGCACCGATTGCACCACCAATGAGCGTACCTAATGGGCCTGCCATAGTACCGATGGCTGCACCTGCTGCTGCACCGCCTACACCGCCAATACCTGTACCTACTGGATGTGAGCCTGGCTCACCTGTAATAATGTCTGCATTCAAATCTTCTTTTGTCTCTTTAGACATGTTTTTTACTTCACTGCGATCGATAGCGTCATGGTTACTCATAGTATTGTCCCTAAATTATTTATTATTTGTTGAATTATTTATTTGCTAAAAGATTAGCGATATTGCTAAATCCAACTGAAGTATAGAAACTTATAGGTAGAGACAGATAGCCTGATTATGTAAACTGTGTCCGTATTGCGATTACATTGCGTTACAGCCTGTATCTTTATGACGTCTATGTACGGTGCGCTCATACTTTGGGTAATCATAAGAGATTAGCATTGATAAATTTACTATAGAAATCAACCCTATATCTGCATTAATGACCTTGCGATGGCACGTTGCCATTTATCAAGGTGTTGCTCACGAGCATCAATCGACATACTTGGCTCAAAAATACGATCTACTTGCCATGATGCTTTCATGGTTGACTCATCGTAAAGCCCAGTCTTTAAACCAGCGAGTAGTGCTGCACCCTTTGCCGTAATCTCTGTGTCTCTTGGACGTAGCACCGGAACATCTAGCAAATCTGCCTGAAACTGCATCAGCAAATCATTATTTGCCGCGCCGCCATCTACTCTCAGCTCAGTCAAGGGATGAGGGCTGTCTTTTTGCATGGCGATGAGTACATCATAAGTCTGGTAGGCAACTGCTTCCAACGCAGCACGGGCAATATGGGCTTTAGTAGTACCGCGGCTCATACCAGTGATGCTAGCACTGATATCAGAACGCCAGTAAGGCGCACCCAATCCGGTAAAAGCAGGTAATAGCACCACACCTTCGCTACTGTCTACTTGGCGAGCTAAATCTTCAACATCGCTACTTTGTTGAATCATACCCAAATTGTCACGTAGCCATTGGATGATAGCTCCTGCCATAAAAACACTACCCTCCAAGGCATAGGTAACTTCTTTTTTGGGTGGCTGTAGCATTCGCTTACCTGACTGTAAGATTTGATCAAATGATAAATTGTCTGGACGAGTTGGCGATATTTTTCGCTGCCATGCGATGGTGGTTAGCAGCTTGTGCTCGCTCAGTTTTGGCTGCTGACCAATGTTCATCAGCATAAAGCACCCTGTGCCATAAGTATTTTTGGCCATGCCAGCATCGAGACAGCCTTGCCCAAAAAGCGCGGCCTGCTGATCGCCGAGCACGGCTTGAATGGGTATTTGCTTTGCAAATAGGCCTTTTTTGGTTTTGCCAAAATCACCGTCAGATGGCAGTACCTTAGGCAATATAGTCATAGGAATGGCAAACCGATCGCAAAGCGTCTCTGACCAAGCCAATTTATGAATATCAAATAGCAAAGTACGAGAAGCATTGGTCACGTCGATGACATGCTCGCCGCCAGTTAGCTTGTAAATCAGCCAGCTATCGATGGTGCCAACTGCTATCTCACCTTTACTCGCACGTACGCTGAGTTTGGGATTATTTTCGAGCAGCCAAGCAATTTTACTGGCACTGAAGTACGGATCTAAGCGCAGACCTGTGATGCGCTGAACCTCATCGGCCATATTGGCGCTATCAGCACCCTGATGAACGCTATCATCCATACTATTGGTAGCGCTTTCAGCAGCGAGTGTCTTGCAATAGTTTGCCGTGCGCCTGTCTTGCCAAATGATAGCGGGTGCGAGCGGTTTCCCTGTTTGCTTGTCCCACATGACAATAGACTCGCGTTGATTGGTAATCGCGATACTGGTGACATCAGTAGCAAGCAACCCTGCCTGATTGATAACATCATGCGCACAGCTAATCTGAGTTTGCCAGATTTGCTGTGCGTCTTGCTCAACAAATCCCGCTTTTGGCGTTTGCAGCGTCGTTGGCTGTTGTGCCATCTTAATAGGCCGTGCATGATCATCGTATAATATCGCTCGACTCGACGTTGTCCCTTGATCTAACGCCAAAATATATCCTGCCATTACGCATATCCTCTACTGATATTGTTGGTTCTATTTGATAAAAACCAGTGGCTATTCATTATTTGCTGTTAATCAATCACTGTATATTTTATAAATGACTGGCCAAATTATTTAGGGCGTGTTGAACATTCGCAAATAGGCACTGCTGATCGCTAAAATGGTTCCAGACAAGGCACAAAGCGACGATAATGCAGATGCCTTAGCGAGATTTGTAACGCCGTATGGGGCAATTTTAGCATCAGCCCCAACGATAAAAGCAGGGGATAGGACTCTTTTTTGCCGCTTCATCGTTAAAAATAAGCGCTTAAAATGACTAAACTTATTATTCTTAACATCGAATCGCCTAAAAAATAGTCGCTGTCAGTGCCATGGTCGAATGTTCAAGACGCCCTAATGATAAAAATAACAGCACGTTAATTTAAATTGGTTAACTCTAAGACGTCTTATTCGCTATGATGTTACTTATAAACGAATATTTAAAAAACAGCTCAAACCTCTATCATACCGCTAGGGATGACACAATAGAGAGTAGCAGAATACTGAGCATTGACCCGTCACCATTGTGGCTATACAGTGTACGCCTTGTTTTGAATGATACATTTTTAGCGCTTTCGTATTAGCACGCACTTTATTAAAAAGCATTCTGATATTTCAGTACAAATACTTTATTTCAGCATCATTTATTCGCTTACTAGCAAATCGTTTATAATAGTATGACCGCTTTATATTCTGAGCGATAAAATCTATTAATGCTGTCCGTTATTTTATAATACCTTACATTCTAATTAATGGCTTATGTGACTTATGAAATTCACTTTATCAGCGCTACCGACTGCTATGATGACAGTTGCACTCATGAGCGGCCCTATAGTGACTTATGCGAGCACGGGCTCAGATAATATAGAATCATCAGATGACATGACACCGGTGACTGTGACAAAAATTGTGGATGCCGATGGTCAGATTAATAATCAGACAGCTCAGACAGCAATGGCACCTAGTCATACATTAGCAGAGACTCATGCTGAGCACAGTGCATTAAACACCCTTATCGATCCAATCACACACAAAGCCGTGGATAATAGCTATCCATTAGAAGTCTCTAGCTTTTTAAGCCTAGAACAAGCGCAAAAGCTTTTGGTTCAAGTCTCGCCCAAAATAGCGGCCAATCAAGCAGCCATCGCTGCCAGCGAATACCAAACTGAGGCCCTCAGAACCATCGACAACCCCCTCGTATTTGCGCGCGTCTCTGCCAGTGCTTACCATCTTGATGAGGATATAGATCTATCGTCTCTTAGAAACGGTATCGTCAACGGAGTAAATAATACCGTCGATAACGCGGTTCCTCCGATTGCAGACCTGCCAGATTTACCAAACTTTGGGGAGTTGGTCGGTGAGCGAATTCCAGACTCTTATAATATTAAGCGCTCAGGATCGACGACGGGCGCAGGTCTTGGTGTGGTCTGGCCTATTTATACAGCTGGACGTACGGACGCATTGACTGGCGCCTCAGATGCACGCACACAAGAAGCAGTCGCCGATAGCATCCTTGATAAAAACGAGCTTTATAATACGTTAATTGAACGGTATTTTAAGGCCCAATTGGCGATCATTGCCGCTTACTTACGTGAGGATGCTTACGATACCTTGCAGCAAACGGATCATATGGCAGAACGCTTGTTTGAAGAAGGCTTTATTTCGCGCGTCGATAGACTAGAAGCACAGTCTGCGCTTGCCGATGCCAAAAGCGAATCCGTCAATGCCAATAACGATGCGCGCTTAGCTATGATTGCGCTACAGCGATTGCTACGTACTGATTATCGTATTAAGCCGACGACGCCATTATTTGTCTCTAGCCGTCCCCTACCGGATGTTAGCTATTTTCAGGATTTGGCACTGAATAATCATCCAGGATTACAAAAGGTCGCCGCCAAACGCGCGCAGGCTCAGCAGTTGCATGCATTATCAGATACTGGCTACAAGCCGACAGTCTTGCTATATGGTTATGGTCAGCTCGAAAAAGACCCAAGCTGGGTCGCTGGTATCTCTGCCAGTTGGAAGCTATGGGGCGGACTGGATAAAACCGCGTCATTGGCATCAAGCAATGCTCAAATACGTCAGGCAGATCTTTCTGAGATTGAAGTCAGCGACAACCTGCTACTGCTGGTAGAAAAAAACTGGCACGATGTTAATAATGCTCAATCACGCTATCAAGCGCTACAAAGTAACGTTGATTTGGCAGCAGAAGTTTTGCGGCTGCGTCGTTTGGGTCTACAAGAAGGCGTGAACACCACAGTCGATGTGGTACAAGCGCAAACACAATCACTCAAAGCACGTACTGAGCAAGCGCAAGCAGCAAACGACTATGTACAGTCATTGGCCGCACTCATGCAAAGCTGCGGTACGCCGCTTGCTTTTAACGCTTATCTTAATGCCGCTGATATCCAGCTGCCGACTTTGTACACTGAATGATGATTGTATATGAAAGCTTATAAAGTATACGAATAAGCGCTATGTCGTCGTTTCAACTTTTAAGTGTTATAAGGCTAATGAGCGAAGATATATACCAAATCAGCATGACGCTATCAAACAATAACGCTCAATAAACCATACTATTACTATAGTGAATCACTGTTTTATGAAAAAACCAACGTCCAAATCGATAAATAATTGGCTACAAACTTTGCTACAAACGTGGCCTATTGCGAATACCACTAATGTTTGGGCACATTGCGCCAGTGTCGGATTTTTTGGTTTTTTATCCATCTTTCCAGCAATGGCGGTATTTGTGCTGATTTATGGTCTCGTATTTTCACCCGTTGAGATGCAGGAGCATATCTCCATTTTGCGTCCGTTTATACCTGATACAGTGTACGAAGTCCTCAATTCGCGCCTGAGCGAGTTGGTCTCTAATACCAAATCCACGCTGACATTTAGCCTGATCATATCGACCTTACTTGCCCTTTATGCTGGTTCCAAAGGCATCAAATCTTTAATTGCCCTTGTCAATCTCGCTTTTCATATCACCCAAGAGCGCAGCTTTATACAAGGCACGGTTCGAGCAGTGAGCCTGACCTTTGGTGCAGTAGTCGTCTTGATAATAGCGGTGTCTTCTATTGCTATTATCCCTGTAGCAGCGAATTACTTCCCCTTCCCTCAAGTGGCTGAAACGGTTGCACTGTGGGCCAGATGGCCTGTATTGGCGGGTATTATCTTTTTAAGCTTTTTAAGTCTTTATCGTCTCGCGCCAAATCGCGATGCCGTTGCACTAAAAAAACTGGTTCCAGGAGCAACGCTCGCGACCATTCTTTGGATTATATTGTCCGTACTGTTTTCGATTTATGTGCAAAACTTCAACAACTATAGTGCTGAATTTGGGGCGCTATCAGCGGCGGTGGTCATTATGCTTTGGCTATATTATTCAGCCTTTGTCGTCGCTTTTGGTGCGATTTTTAATTCTGAAGCCATAGACAATGCCAAACCTTATGCTGTTCGAGTGTACTAATCATAAATCCTTTGTTCTCAACTTTGCTGCTTTAGGAATCACACCGTCATGACTGAATTTCCAAACGAATCAGACAACTCAAATAAATCAGTTGATTCAAACGAGTCAGTGACCTCTCAAGATACAAAAGCCTCCGTCGATCCAATAGAAAATGTATCTAGTGGGTCTGACGTTCCAGAGCAATCTGTACCCGCTTATAGTCGGGGCAACGCAAAAGCTGATAAATCTGCTCGTATGAAAAAGATATTGCTCGTACTGTTTGTATTAGGTGTTCTTGGCGCAATTGCATACGGTTTATATAAAAGCAATCAGCATAATGAACCAGAAGTCATTACCCTCCAAGGGCAAATGCAAATGCAGCAAACCTCTATCGCTGCAAAGGTAGCAGGCCGCATTGCTAACATTATGGTGACAGAAGGTGATACGGTTACGGTGGGTCAACAACTCATTGAGATGGATTCGCCTGAGATTAACGCTAAGATCAACCAAGCACGTGCTGGTAAGCAAATCGCACAAAGTCAATTGGACAAAGCAGAAAACGGGGCACGCCCGCAAGAGATCGCTCAAGCCAAAGCCGCTTGGCAAGCCAATAAAGCCGCGTCTGATTTGGCAGAAAACACCTATCAGCGTGTCAATCGTCTGTATGAAGAAGGATTGATGGCACGGCAAAAACGCGATGAGGCTTATGCCCAATACCTAGCCACTCAAGACCAAACTGAAGCCGCACGTTTGCAATATGATTTGGCATTAGAAGGTGCTCGCAGTGAAGACAAATCAGCGGCTACCGCTCAAGTCGCACAAGTTGATGCCCAGCTAGATGAAGCACTGGCAGCAAAAGAAGAGGCCAATCTAAAGAGCCCTATCGCTGGTGTTGTGGACAATGTCATCGTTAGTGCTGGAGAAGTCATCGGTCAAGGCGTTCCTTTGCTGACGTTGGTGGATACCAATGACCAATGGGTAGTGCTCAATGTCACTGAGTCGTATTTAAACCAGTTCGCTATCGGTCAGACATTTACAGGTACTATTCCCGCATTATCATCAGCAGATAAGCCTTATAGCAAGCAGTTTACTGTTTATGCGACATCGACCTTATCTGATTTTGCCACTTGGCGACCGACCAACAATGATGATGGTTTTGATGTGCGTACCTTTGAGGTCAAAGCACGACCATCCACGCCTGATACTCGCATTCGCTCAGGAATGAGTGTGGTTGTGCATATTAATCCTATCAATCAGAACCAAGAGTAGGCCATGCACTTGACTAAGTTAAGTGAGGCTTTTTTACGTAGCGCCGCTTATGAGCGCCGTTTTTTAGCCAAAAACCATTGGGACCTTAGTATGGTGGTATGGATACCACTAGCTACAGTGCTGCTGATTTGGTGGATATTTTCACAGACTCAGATTACTGACTTACCCATTGGAGTAATCGATCAAGACAATAGTGCTGTTGCCAATACTACCGTACGTTACTTAGAAGCCAGTCCTACGCTTACGGTTAGACAGCTTTATTATTCACCAGCGGATGCAGAGGCTGCGATCTTGCAACGTGATATTTATGCGGTTGTCATCATTCCTGAAGACTTTTCGCGTAACATTTTATCTAACAAGCCTGCCCCTTTAACCCTACAAGTAAACGCCCAGTACGGTACGCACTCTGGCATTATTCAAACGGCTGTCCAAGCAGTTGCTAGCACCTTATCCGCAGGGGTAGAGATCAAACGATTGATAAAGCAAGGCGTAGGGCCGTCGCAAGCCATGACTGCTTACTCGCCTATCAGTATCCAGCGTATTAGTTTGTTCAATGCTGCAACCAATTATCAGCAGTTTTTGGCATCGACCGTCATACCTGCACTACTACATATATTAGCGATGGTCGTCGGGGCAACCACCATTGGTCGCGAGCTGCGCGATAAAAATATTGGTCGCTGGTATAACTTTATCAGTACAGGTACACCTGACTTAACCTTGGTTAAATCTTCTAAAAAAGCAGCTGCGTTAAACACCACACAAGATAGCAATAATAACACTGCACCATCATCAGACTCAAAAATGCCCAATTCGGTGAGTATATCAGTGTTGTTATCTGGTCTATTAGGCAAATATTTTTGGCCAATATTGGCCTATAGCTTATGGTCGGCTTTGGTATTGTGGCTTGTAACGTCGAACCAAAATATAAGCATTGGGTCAATCATCGCAGTATATATCGGCCTATTGTGTTTGATGATACTGTCATTCTGGCTGGGTGCTATTTTTACTTTGAATTCTTTCTCATTACGTATGGGTTTATCAACCACTGGTTTTATTTCAGCGCCTTCTTATGCCTTTGCCGGTGTGACCTTTCCTTATATTGCGATTAGTGATAGCGCGCAATACTGGTCAAATGCATTGCCACTGACACACTACCTCAAGCTACATATTGCCCAGTTACAAATGCAAGCGCCGCTTGCTATATCCCTACCCATTGTCTATGGTTTAGCGGTTGCTACCATGATAGCCATACTACTGACAGCCTTATTAACCAAACGCGCATTGGCGCATCCTGAACGTTGGGGAGCACGCTAATGTCCGCACAATCAAAGCTCAAGCGCAAAAAACCTCAATCAGATATCGCTCCAGCATCTCAAACATTTTGGACAAGCTTTATTCAAACTTTCAAAGACGTTTTTGGGGATAAAGGCGTACTTTTGATGCTGATTATTGCCCCGATTATCTATGGGTTTTTCTATCCTTGGCCCTACTCAACTGAAGTGGTCAACCATGTACCAGTGGGTATTGTTGATCATGACAATAGTAACTTGTCGCGCACGCTCGCCCGTTATGCAAGTGCCAGTCCATATCTAGATACTGAGCACTTTATCAATGAACAAGCGGCCAAAGAAGCCATATGGTCCGATCAAATTGCAGGCTATATGTTGATTCCAAGCGGCCTTGAAGAACAAGTCATGTCAGGACAGCAAGCGTATGTTAGCGTCCTCGGCAATGGCGGCTACTTTATTTTAAATAAGAACGTCCAACTGGGATTCTCTAAAGCAGTTGGTACTGTATCAGCGGGGATCAAGGTAAAGAGAAATATCGCGAAAGGCGCTTATGCACCCACCGCAGCACGGAGCGCTCAAGCAGTACCACTACAAATCATGCCACTTTATAATCAAACTGAAGGCTACGGTGCCTACGTCGTACCAGCCGTCTCCGTCATTATCTTACAACAGACACTATTGATGGCAACCGCCATGCTGATTGGCACTTGGTATGAGCAGCGGCGTCATGCTGCGAGTGTACGCGGTTGGCTCGGACGTATCACAGCGCTGAGCACGCTAAGCTTTATCATTGGCTGTTTTTATTATGGTTGGGCGTTTGAGCTACATCATTATCCACGTGGGCAAAATATGCTCGGAACGCTATTGTTTTTAGCACTGTTTTGTCCGACAGTCGCAACGCTCGGCTGTGTACTTGGGCTATGGTTCCGGCAGCGTGAGCGCAGTATGCAGATCTTAATTTTTATCTCCTTACCGATATTTTTCTTAAGCGGCTATCCATGGCCAGCAGACCAGTTGCCCCAAGTTTTGCAAGTAATACGCTGGATCGTACCAACTACCCCTGCGATCAACACCTCTGTACAGCTTAACCAAATGGGTGCCAGTATCTCTCAAGTCGCTATAGGATTTTATGCGCTGGCTGGCTTATGGTTGCTCTATTTTGTTTTATTGCTATTTTTACGCAAGCGTATTCCGCAAAAAAGAGCCTACTTATAAATCTTCAAATCAATTAAATCTATGAGCATAAAAAAAGCGCCTACTAACATTAGCAGGCGCTTTTTTATACATATAACACTTTTACTTTGAGTCATTTTTAAACATTAAAATACTCGGTTCAAACCGTTAAGCGCAGCCACACGGTATGCTTCTGCCATCGTTGGATAGTTAAAGGTCGTATTTACAAAGTACTCAAGCGTATTGTTGCTCTTACACTTCATCACAGCCTGACCGATATGAATAATCTCCGAAGCGTGGTTCCCGTAGCAATGAATGCCTAAAATCTCCAACGTATCACGATGGAACAATATCTTTAGGACACCCGAGCGTTCACCAATGATTTGGGCACGTGCCAGATGTTTGAAGAACGCTTGACCCACTTCATACGGAACTTTCTCATCTGTTAGCTCCTGCTCTGTTTTACCGATACAAGAGATTTCAGGAATGGTATAGATACCAGTCGGTACACTAGATACTGGTTCCGCATCACTGTCACCAACCATAAAAGCAGCGGCACAGCGACCTTGGTCATAGGCAGCAGAAGCTAGTGATGGCCAACCGATTACGTCGCCCGCCGCATAGATATTGTCGACGTCCGTACAGTAAGTATCATCTACTTTTAACTGACCACGGCCGTTTGCTTTTAGCCCAATGGCGTCTAAATTCAGGCCTTCGGTGTTACCTGAGCGACCATTTGACCAAAGAATGGCATCAGATTTGATGCGCTTGCCGCTCTTTAAATGCAAAACCACATAATCATCATGAGTCTCAAGATGATCAATCTCTTCGTTACTACGGATAAGCACACCGAACTGTCTAAAGTCATGCGCGATCGCATCGCTGATTTCGCTATCCAAATAGTTCAGTAGCTGATCTTGGTTGTTAATAAGATCAACCTTATAACCAAGTCCTGTAAAAATAGAAGCATACTCACAGCCAATCACCCCTGCACCATAGATGATGATTTTTTTGACGACATAATCCATTTGCAAGATTTTGTCAGAGTCAAAAACGCGTGGATGTTTAAAGTCTAAAATATCAGGACGGTAAGGACGACTACCGACAGTAATGATGGCTTTATTGAAAGTAATAGTTTCGTAGATATTGTCGTCGACTTCAATGCGCAGCGTATGAGCGTCAATAAAACTTGCCCAACCTTGAATAACTTCGATACGGTTGCGCTCATAAAAACGGGTATGCGTACTGACTTGACGACGGATTACTTGACGCGCCTTAGCCAATACTTCATTTAGCGGAACTTGCTTATACTCCATCGCTTTGGTAAACATCGGGTCGCGACGGAAGTTAATCAAGTTAAATACTGATTGGCGCAATGCTTTACTAGGAATTGTACCGACGTGAGTAGAGTTACCTCCTACTTGATCACGCGGATCGACGACGACCACTCTTTTACCAGACTTGGTCAGCTTCATGGCAGCGGCTTCACCAGCAGGACCTGCACCTAAAACCACCGCATCATACTCATACTCGTGATCGTCACTTTTTAGTCGACGAGAATCTTTGGTAAATCCAGATTTGATATCAATACGAGTGTCATCAAGCGGGTTGATGAGATCAGGGTAATGCATGATATCTTCAGTGACCTGCTCATGAGTCTGCTCGATTTTCTGTTTTGTGTCTTTACCTTCAGTATGCTCAGGATTGGGCGAACGACCATTAGTTTTATTCGATACTTCAGTATGGACGTCTTTACCAGTATCATTGGTTGCGTCACTTATATTTTTACTTACCATCATGTCCTCTTTATGTATTGTTTGCTCTATTAATATCTATGTGCACGAGTTAATATTTTTAATATCCAAGCAGCTTAGTAAAGTTGTACTCACCATAAGGTATGAATAGACTTTTTACAAACTTGATGACGATTACATATTATAAAATTAATAGTCCATTACCCAATGCGGCGTTTAAGACCTGTCATCTGTAATATACGCGTGGCGATTTCTTCAACAGACATCTCTGATACATCCAAACTTGGGATACCATGCGTGATATAAATTCCCTGTATCGCGCGCTGTTCTTGCTGGCATTGCTGATAACTTGAGTAACGACTGCCCGCACGGCGCTCTTGGCGTATTTTTACCAAGCGATCGGTATCAATGAGCAAACCAAACAGTTTGTCTTTATGGTCACGCAGAGCTTTTGGTAGTTGATTGTCGTACAAATCATCTTCGGTCAGAGGATAGTTAGCGGCGCGAATACCGAATTGTAATGCTAAGTATAGAGAAGTCGGTGTCTTACCAGAGCGTGACACACCCACCAAAATAATATCTGCTGCATTATAATGACGAGTACGTGCGCCATCATCATTGTCTAAGGCGAAATGGACTGCATCGATACGCTCTTTATATGTCTCAGAGTCGACATCATCATGCGCATGACCTGAATGACCATCTGGCTCTACGCCAGTCTCTTCTGCAACGCGGCCAATCAACCCTTCGTACATATCCAAATTACAGCTGTGTGCTGAATTGATTTTTTCACGAATCTCTGGATTGACGATCGTATCAAACACCAACGGCAACGACCCATCACGTTGATACGCCATGTTTATCTGCTCTACGGCATCATCGGCACGCTCTAAGCTATCGACGTATGGCAACACTCTTGTCTCAAAAGGGACCGAGGCAAACTGACTCAAAATAGCGCGTCCGAGGGTCTCAGCCGTAATTGCGGTGCCATCTGAGATAAAAAATGCCGTTCTGATGGCTTGTGAGCTGTCCAAGTTTAGCGCATGACGATTTTGGATAGTGGACTTGACTTGTTCAGATGGATTGCTTGAGTACATAACGTTGACACCTCGGTTGAAAGCTCAATAATGATCTTCATTTCATTTTTAGTATTGATCTAATAGCAATTATCTAACTTTGGCTGCCTTATCTCTTGTAAATGCAGAACGATGGCAGCGCTGCTATTGCATATTTATATAGCCATATGCATCACTTATCTATCCGCTACATTATACGCATATTAGCTTGTTAATAGAAATTAATGTTACAGGCGTACACTTAGCACCAACATTGTTTTTCATCTTGTCGTCATAACCAATCCACCTCTCATCAAGGCATTTTTTATAGCATTTCCTATATATAAACATAAGATTGAAACATAAATTATAAAAATACTCTAAATATGGCTTATTTGAATACGTCTATTTTATGCAGTAATTGGCTTTTGAAAGCGCATAACATCGTCACTAGCAATGATATTTTTCATCTGAGTAAATACGAAACTTGATTAGACTGGCCTTACTCTGTGTAGCAAATCCTACAATTTGTGTATTTTTAACAAGTTTTTTGGTAAAACCCCTCGAATTCCTCCTAATATGGCGGTATAATTCACCGTTATAATCTTTACTAAATAACCTTATTTTCTGGAGTTATCATGGCAGCGCAATCTACAGCACTTGTAATCAATCTTGATCAGCTAGGAAAAGACGACATCGAAATGGTTGGTGGCAAGAATGCCTCACTTGGCGAGATGATCAGCCATCTTTCTGATTTAGGCGTTAGTGTTCCAGGCGGCTTTGCCACCACATCAAACGCATTCAATCGCTTTTTGACAGAAACAGGCTTATTAGAAAAAATCAACAACGAGCTAAACACATTGGATGTCAATGATGTTAATAAGCTTGCGGCGACTGGTAAAAAGATCCGTACTTGGATTATTGAGCAAGAATTGCCAAAAGATCTTGAGCAAGAAGTACGTCAAGCGTTCGAAACCATGAGCGGCGGCGAAGACATCGCTGTTGCTGTACGCTCTTCTGCGACTGCTGAAGATTTGCCAGATGCGTCATTTGCTGGTCAACAAGAAACCTTCTTGAACATTCGCGGTATTGATAACGTCCTAATTGCTATTAAAGAAGTATTTGCCTCGCTATATAACGACCGTGCAATCTCTTACCGTGTACACAAAGGTTTTGAGCACGAAGGTGTGGCATTGTCCGCTGCCGTACAGCGTATGGTGCGCTCAGAGACTGGTGCTGCTGGTGTTATGTTCACGCTGGATACCGAAAGCGGTTTTGATCAAGTCGTGTTCATCACGTCAAGCTATGGTCTTGGCGAAATGGTTGTACAAGGTGCGGTCAACCCAGACGAATTCTACATCTCAAAACGTCTGCTCGCTGATGGTAAGCCTGCCGTTATTCGTCGTAACCTAGGCAGCAAACACAAGAAAATGGTTTATGGTGATGAAGGCAGCACCGCAAAATCAGTGAAAACGGTCGATGTTGAAAAACAAGATCGCATGCAGTTCTCTTTGACTACCGAAGAGCTGACCTCTCTTGCCAAGCAAGCAGTAACCATCGAGCAGCATTATGGCCACGCGATGGATATCGAATGGGCAAAAGACGGTGATAGCGGTGAAATCTTTATCGTTCAAGCACGTCCTGAAACCGTTAAGAGTCGCCAAGACAGCAATGTCATGGAGCGTTATGTCATCGACACGACTGGCGCAAAAGTATTGTGTGAAGGTCGTTCAATCGGTCAGCGCATCGGTTCGGGTAAAGTACGTATCGTTACTCACCTAAACGAGATGGACAAAGTAGAAGAAGGCGATGTTCTGGTATCAGACATGACTGATCCAGATTGGGAACCAGTCATGAAGCGCGCTTCTGCCATCATCACCAACCGTGGTGGTCGTACGTGTCACGCAGCCATTATCGCGCGTGAGTTAGGTGTGCCCGCCATCGTTGGTTGTGGTAACGCCACTGAACTGCTAGTCGATGGTCAAGACGTGACTGCGTCTTGTGCTGAAGGCGACACTGGTTTTATTTATGAAGGCCAGATTGACTTTGAAGTACAGACCAACTCGGTTGAGTCTATGCCAGAGCTTGCATTCAAAGTCATGATGAACGTTGGTAACCCAGATCGCGCCTTCTCATTCACCCAGATGCCAAACGAAGGTATTGGTCTTGCGCGTTTAGAGTTTATTATCAACCGTATGATCGGTGTGCATCCAAAAGCGCTGCTAAACATGAACAGCTTGCCACGTGAGATCTCACAAGCCATTCAAGAGCGTATCGCAGGCTATGCCTCACCTGTTGACTTTTATGTTGATAAATTGGTTGAAGGTATCTCAACCCTAGCCGTTGCCTTTATGGATCAGCCAGTTATTGTTCGTATGTCAGATTTCAAATCAAACGAATATGCTAACTTGCTTGGTGGTAAGCTGTACGAGCCATCAGAAGAGAACCCAATGCTTGGTTTCCGCGGCGCTAGCCGTTATGTCTCTGACAACTTCCGTGACTGTTTTGAGCTTGAGTGTAAAGCGCTAAAACGTGTTCGTGATGAGATGGGCTTAACCAACGTTGAGATCATGATTCCATTCGTCCGCACCACTGGTGAAGCGGCGCAAGTAATCGAGTTACTTGAGAAAAATGGTCTAAAACGCGGTGAAAATGGTCTACGCATCATCATGATGTGTGAGCTACCAACCAACGCGTTACTCGCAGAAGAGTTCCTAGAGTACTTCGATGGTTTCTCAATCGGCTCTAACGATTTGACTCAGTTAACGCTTGGTCTTGATCGTGACTCAGGTATCGTCTCACATCTGTTTGATGAGCGTGACACTGCTGTTAAGAAATTGCTCACTATGGCTATCGACGCTTGCCGTAAGCAAAACAAATATGTTGGCATCTGTGGTCAGGGCCCATCAGACCATCCAGATCTAGCGTTCTGGTTAATGGAACAAGGTATCAGCTCGGTATCATTGAACCCTGATTCTGTGCTAGATACTTGGTTCTTCCTAGCTGGTGAAGAAAAGTAGACCGTTACGTTCAGTCGCAGCGGTAACTCACACAGTCATTAAAGATACCACTATTAGGGTCTATTTGATTTTTTCAAATAGACCCTAATATAATGTCTTAAGACATGACTAACTATGCAGGCAACTATGCAGATTTTCCTTGCTCGAAATAACGTACAAGCTGGTCCATACAATCTGGAGCAGCTTAATATCATGCTGGCATCAGGCGAAGTATTGCTTGATGATTTAATCTGGCATGAAGGCTTAGATCAGTGGCAGCGCGTAGGAAATGTGACCAATAATCAAACGGTCTATCGACCGACTGGTGCTACTACTCCTGATGCGAATGATTCTATTATCAATAATGTGACCGTCTTCCCTGAAGATACCAGCAATACTAAAGATAATAATTCAATATCATTAGATAGACTATATGGCAAGCCTGAACGTTCTAAAAATGTGAAGGCCGATATGACGACCAATCGTCATCAAACGCCGCACAACAATGTCTCATTAAACAAAACTGCTCTCAAAAAGACGGTCGCAGATAATGATAAAGTCATTGGTGATGTGGTACTGGCGCCGATTATGTCACGCATATTGGCAACCGCGCTCAACGGCCTGCTTTACGTATTGGCCATATTGCCATTAGTAATGGCACTGACCAAAATGGATGTAGACTATACCAAGTTTCAAAACATCCAAAATATGGACGCTGCCTATCAATATTCAATGTCGTTGATGGAAAGCATTCCAAGCAGTACGCTCATGATGTCGCAAGTCATGGTTTTTGGCTTGTTTGCACTGCAGCTGGTATTTATTACCATGCGTGGTCAATCCCTAGGCAAAGTAATCACTGGTATTCGGGTTGTGGATCAGACCACACATCGTCTACCCTCGTTTATCAAGCTGGTCGGTACACGTACGTTACTGTTGTTTATTATCTATAATTTACTGTTTTCGTTTACTAGCTTTTTGGGTTTTGTGATTATTGCTATCCATTATTATATGGCATCAAAAAGCCCTGAAAATATCGGTTGGCATGACAAACTTGCCAAAACTTTAGTGGTCAAAGCAGACAGTAGCCAACTGGTAAAAAAGTCAAAATCTGAATAATATTTTATTCACCATATTGTTTCAGATAAAAACGCTGCGCAAGATCGCAGCATTTTTATTGAGTAACGCTTATTTTCCATCTTTTTATATCTTATTGGCAGCCGCTTGGTGATTACCCTTTGTGTTAAGCGCCAAGTGCTGTTATAATACGGCGCTTTATAAACTAAGCTTATTTCTTACTATATTTTTAAGAACGTGGGCTTACCTTATAAATCTCCTTGCTATTAACATAGGGTTAATAGCTACTAATCCGTAAGGAGTCATAATGCGACATTACGAACTGGTGTTACTTGTACACCCAGACCAAAGCGACCAAGTGGTCGGCATGGTTGAACGCTATATCAAGTTGGTTCAAGACAACGGTGGTACTATCCATCGCCTTGAAGATTGGGGCCGCCGTCAATTGGCTTATCCAATCAACAAGATTCACAAAGCTCACTACGTTCTTTTCAACATCGAAACTGACGGCGAGACTTTGGCTGAACTTGAAGAATTATTCCGCTATAACGACGCGATCATTCGTAGTCTAGTTATGCGCCGTGACGAAGCTATCACTGAAGAGTCGCAGTTAGCCAAGAATGCCGATGAAAAACGCGCACGCAAAGCAACTACTCGTCGTCCAGACAATCGTGAAAACGATAATGACGACAACGACAACAGTGAAGACTAATTAAAGGAGAATACTCATGGCACGTTTCTATCGCCGTCGCAAATTCTGCCGTTTCACTGCTGAAGGCATCACTCACATCGACTATAAAGATGTTGAATTGCTAAAACAGTACATTAGTGATAATGGCAAAATCGTACCAAGCCGTATTACCGGTACGTCTACTAAATATCAGCGTCAACTAGCGACTGCTATCAAGCAAGCTCGTTATTTATCGCTACTTCCATACACTGATAACCATCAAGGTTAACCGCTAACTAGGAATGACTCATGCAAATTATTTTGTTACAGCGTATCGTCAACCTTGGTAAACTCGGTGAAACTGTCGATGTAAAACCAGGTTACGGTCGTAACTTTCTTATCCCTCAAGGCCGCGCTCTACCTGCGACCAAAGCTAACATTGAAAAGTTCGAAGCACGTCGTGCTGAGCTTGAAGCTGAAGAAGCAAAAGAGATCGCTACTGCTCAAGAGCGTGCTGATGCACTAACTGACGTTAATGTTATCATGCGTGCGAAATCAGGTGACGAAGGCAAGCTATTCGGCTCTATCGGTACTCGCGATATCGCTGAAGCATTGACTAACTCAGGTTTAGAAGTAGACCGTGCTGAAATCAAGCTACCTGAAGGCACACTACGTCAAGTTGGCGAATACAATGTTGATATTCAGCTACACCATGACGTTACTGCTAGCATCTTAGTTACTATTCTTTCTGAAGATGGTAACAACGAAGATTCAGCTGACGAAGAAGAAGCTGAAGAAGATTATTCTGAAGAGTAATCTTCTAGATAATTAGACTCAGTCTATAAAAAAGCCAGTGACCTTGTGTTGCTGGCTTTTTTTATGTCGATATTTTATACATGTGATCGTAATACTTTCGCATTACATCAGAGTTTTCTTGATGCCTTGTAAGTATCAATCGATTACTAAAAGCTGTATTCAATACTATTTGTCAGCATGATATCTTGCAGTAACCATTTGCAACAACTCACTTAAAAATGCTATACCAACCAACAAGATACTGTCTATATAATTGTATTCATCATAACGAGTAGAAAGATTTTTCTATTTTTATACTTTTCGTTGATAGAGTACTTTAATATGACTAACACTGATGAAATAAACACTGACGATAAACTACTTTGTGTCAAAGGTAACGATTTCTATTCAGAGGGTGAGATCTATACGGTAGGTAGAATCGTAAATGACAAATACTTTCAGATACTGACCAGCGGCGATGATGATCACTGGTATGCAACGCTAGATGATAAAGGTATTTACGTAAGCTTCGATTCTACGATAGCTACTGACAATAAAGCGTTCTTCGATAAGATTGCTTAGATTGGAGTTTATATAAAACTCATCTTGAACAAAAAAAATAAGCGATACCTTATAAAAGACTGGCCATCTATAGTGGTCAGTCTTTTTTTAGTGAAAAACCTTGGTTAAATGCGGTCTGAAAATCGAAAAAGCGATAACTCTGCAGGCATAAGAATGCCACTACTCTCATCAGAAAATGTTCATATCGCCATAACAAACAGCATCTCTTTGACAAATGTATTTCCTAGTGCCCCCTATTTGCTATAAAATATGCCCCTTCAAAATTTCGTATCGTTATTGATGCCTGTTTGCGTGAATAACTCATTAAGATATAAACCATATTGAGACAGTGATGATTGTATTTTGGCTTGTGCTGACCATTCTTTTTATTATTTTCGCTACCGCAAAATTGAAGTGGCATCCTTTTTTAGTGTTGATTTTGTCCGCTTTTTTGGTTGCCCTTTTTTACCAAGTACCGCTCAACACTGTTGCAAAGACAATCTCTGATGGTTTCGGTGGTATTTTAGGCTACATCGGTCTTGTGATTGTGTTTGGTACGATTATTGGCTTAATCCTCGAAAAAACAGGGGCGGCTATTGTAATGGCAGAGTCAGTCATCAAAGTATTGGGGCCACGCTTCCCTACTTTGACCATGTCTATCGTCGGTGCAGTGGTTTCGGTGCCTGTATTTTGTGATTCTGGCTACATTATCTTAAACTCTTTAAAAGAGTCTTTGGCTGAGCGATTACATGTATCAAGTGTCGCGATGAGTATTGCCTTGGCTACTGGTCTATACGCCACTCATACCTTCGTACCGCCTACGCCAGGCCCAATCGCGGCGGCAGGTAATTTAGGACTAGAGTCAAACTTAGGTTTGGTCATCATGGTCGGTGTGGTTGTCACGGCTGTTGCCGTATTGGCCGGCTGGTGGTGGTCGAATCGCTTTCTTAATGCCACGCCTGATAATATCAATGCCACAGATGCTCAAGCAGCGACCCTACCTGAAGGCATAAAAACACGCGATGACTACAGCAAACTGCCTTCAGCAACAATGGCGTTTTTACCTATCATTGTGCCTATCATATTAATTTGTCTGTCGTCGGTTGCCAATTTCCCAAGTGCACCGTTCGGTAGTGGTACGCTAGCAGAGGTTTTGATATTCATCGGTAATCCACTGACTGCATTGTTGATTGGTTTGTTTTTATCGTTTTTATTGATTGATTCAGAGCAAAAAACGCAGCAAATCAGCGATAGTATCTCACAAGGTTTGGTAGTAGCAGCCCCTATCCTACTGATCACTGGTGCTGGTGGCGCATTTGGTGCCATGCTAAAAGTGACGCCAATTGGCGATTATCTAGGTTCAACGTTATCGGCCTTGGGTTTAGGTATTTTTATGCCATTTATCGTCTCTGCTGCGCTAAAAACAGCACAAGGCTCAACCACAGTGGCATTGGTCACAACCTCTGCTATGGTTGCCCCACTGTTGAACCAAATTGGCTTGGACAGTGAGCTTGGCCGTGTATTCTGTGTGATGGCAATTGGTGCCGGTGCCATGACGATCTCTCACGCCAATGATAGCTTCTTTTGGATCGTGAGTCAGTTTAGTCGCATGAGCGTGGCACAAGCGTACAAAGCGCACTCAATGGCCACTGGTATCCAAGGGGTGACTAGCATCGTATTTATCTGGTTGTTAACCCTAGTGTTTATCTAGTTCATGAGATTGGGTACGTATATATACGTTTATTTGATTATTGCTAAGTAAACGTTTTAAAACACGACACTGTTGCGATGATCGTGTCATTAAGATATTCAAAGAGAGCCGTATGAAAATTTTGATCGCCCCTGACTCGTTTAAAGAAAGCCTAGAAGCACTCGATGTTTGCCACGCCGTTCAATCTGGCTTTAGTCAAGTGTTTCCAGATGCTGATTACAAATTATTGCCGATGGCGGATGGCGGTGAAGGCACCTCAGCGGTATTGTCTTATGTCTTGGGTGGGCGCTGGAAAGAAGTCAGAGTGCATGATCCATTGATGAGACCAATCATCGCCAAGTATCTGTTATTGCCCAATGCGACGGCGGTTATTGAAGTGGCTCAAGCCTGCGGATTGCACCTACTAACAGCTGATGAGCGTAATCCTATCGTTGCTAGCACTTATGGCGTTGGGGAGCTGATTGCTGATGCTTTGGAGGAAGGGGCTAAACGCATCATCATCGGTCTGGGTGGTAGCGCAACCAATGATGCAGGCCTTGGCATGCTAATGGCGTTAGGCATAACATTTCATGATATCAATGACAGTCTGCTCACTCATGGTGGTGGCGCACTTGCCAGCTTACATAAACTCGATAATACTAACCTTCATACAAAGATATCAGACACAGTATTTGAGGTTGCTTGTGATGTGACCAATCCGCTCTGTGGTCTGCTTGGGGCCAGCGCTGTGTTTGGCCCACAAAAAGGCGCTTGTCCGGAGCAAGTCAATACCTTGGATAAAGCGCTCAGTCACTTTGCGACCATATGTGGACAGCATGGCTATGAAGACTGTCAACACGTTGCAGGCGCTGGCGCGGCAGGCGGTCTTGGCTATGCGATGATGACGTTCTTTAAAGCTCAGCTGAAGTCAGGCTTTGATACGGTTGCCGAAGTGGCTCACCTGTCACAGCATATCGCAGAGGCTGATCTTGTCATCACAGGTGAAGGCAAGCTCGATGCGCAAACCGCCATGGGTAAGGTCGCTGGTGGTATCAGCCAAATCGCTAAGGCCAGCCGCACACCTGTTATCGCTATCTGCGGCAGTGTTGACGGACTAAAACCTGCTCAGACCAGTCAGTTCAATGTTGTGATGCCAAGTATCCAAAAAGTAGATACGATCGATAATGTGTTGGGTTCTGCTTATAACAACATTGAAACGACTGCTGCTAATATCGCTGCAAGTATCAAACTTGGGCAGACTTTGAGATAGTCGCAATCTATCAATGAACCTTCTTCACTAAATGTACAGTTATTAAACCCTTTGTTAGCTGTACATTTATCACTCTCAACATATCTATAGCCATTTTTTTACTGCATTAATGACCGTATGCATTCTATTAGAAAGTGCCTGCTGTTGTCTGACTGCCAGATATAGCGTTTCGCTAACAGCAACTGGTAAATGATGACTGTTAATCAGCTCAGGCTTTGGATAAGCAGCCACCGCATGCGCCGGCAAGACAGTAAAACCTATTCCCCTGCTGACGGGCTCTAAAATTAGACCAATCTGATTAGAGAAGCCTTTTTTCTCAAAATCATTGATATGCTGGAATTGCTCGTAATTGGCAGTCAGTAGCATGCCTGCATGATGGGCACCATCCGGATGATCGATAAATCCAAGTGCCATAAGCTGCTCCCAGCTCGGCTCTACTGTAGTCGCAGGGGTTACGAGTATCAATGCTTCTTGCGCCATAGGCTTGCAGCTAATCGTTTCATCATCTGAGATGTCCGTCATAAAACCAATATCGATCTCGTGATTTGCCAATGCCTGCTCAATATCAGCATTGGGGGCAAAGCGATAATCAATCACTAGCTTTGGGTGCTGTTGCTGTAAGGTCAAAAGCTGCGGGTATAGCTTAAGTCCCACACTACCCGGTGACATCAACCGTACTAGCCCTTCGTAAGGCGGATCTTCACTGATGCGCTGCTCTAAATTTGATAATCGCTGCAATATCTCGCCTGCTTCTTTATAAAGCTGCTCACCTGCATTGGTCAATGAGAACTGCTTTCCTTGTCGAATTAACAAATCTGTGTCCAGCTGCTCTTCTAGCTTACGTATATGTTGGCTCACACCGGACTGTGTCATATATAGACGTTCAGCCGTGCGAGTAAAGTGCCCAACTTCGGCAAGCGTACAAAAAGTGCGTAGCCATGTGACATTAATCATTACGTTTCATACTTATTTTTATAATATTTGATAATTTTACATAATGACAGTGCGTTTGTATACTGGCCTCACGTCAAACAAGAGTACAGCAAACAGGAGCACAAGCTATGAACAACGTTTATCCCAGAAGCTTTTCGCACATCGGTCTGTCAGTCCCTGACTTAGATGCTGCTGTAAAATTTTATACTGAAGTGCTGGGTTGGTACACCATCATGGAGCCTACTGAGATTATTGAAGATGACAGCCCGATTGGTAAGATGTGCACTGAAGTATTCGGTGCTGGTTGGGGCCGCTTTCGGATCGCTCACCTCTCCACTGGTGACCGTATCGGTGTTGAGATTTTTGAATTTAAAAATCAGGAAAACCCTGAAAATAACTTTGAATACTGGAAAACAGGTATTTTTCACTTCTGCGTCCAAGACCCAAACGTTGAAGCGCTGGCTGAGCGTATGGTTGCCGCAGGTGGCAAAAAACGTATGGAAAAACCACGCTACTACTACCCTGGCGAAAAGCCATATCGCATGATCTATATGGAAGACCCGTTCGGTAACATCGTCGAGATATATAGCCATAGCTACGAGCTTATCTATAGCGAAGGCGCATACTAGGTTCAGTATAAATACAGCTTAGTATGAATTTAGCTTATATTTAACTGAAAAACCAATAGCGTACTCCTCACCTGAGTGCGCTATTTTTTTATGCGCTTTCTATGTGCTCCATCTATTGTATAGAATATGAGCCATGCTACTATTTAGTCAGCTATATATAAAACTATAAACCAACCCATTATCAAGGATGATAAATGACTCAATTAGGCACCACTCTAGATAGAGATGACCTTCTGTATGTTTTATAAGCAGCTGGATATGAGTGTCGAAGACGCTTATGACTATGCCAGTGAGGTCATGACTTGCAATATGGTGGCAGACGATGTGGGTGAAGGGATTGATGCTTTTATTGAGAAACGCCAAGCGGTATGGAAAGAATGCTAATTCCTATAATAATCATTGTATTGCTTCGCTGACGTTATACGGCGCGTGCTTGGATTAAAAAGCTAGCATATTCCTTTTCAATAATCGAGTTGGCTTATTGCTACGCATAGAAAAGGCCATGATATCGCTATCATGGCCTTCTTTATTTCTATTTAATACATATACTACAAGTACTACGAGCCGCTTATTACTCAGCAGCGATGGCAATCATCTCAACCAATAGCTCAGGGCGTGCCAATGCTGATTCGCCGCAAGCACGCGCTGGTGGCTGTATGCCTTCAAACCACTTGTCATAGACTTCATTCATAGCAGCAAAATCCGCCATATCTTTGATCCAAACGGTGACTGATAGTAGCTTTGATTTGTCGCTGCCCACTTCTTCTAATAGCGTTTGGATTTTTTCCAAACACGTCAACGTTTGCGCTTTGATATCGTCTTCTGCATTACCGACCTGACCACACAAATAGATCGTCTGGTTATGGATTACCGTTTTGCTCATGCGCTGATTGCTATGTAGCTTCTTAATCATGTCTATACCTTTTTATTAATTTGAATCTGTGTTTAGTCAGTCAAGTCGCGCTTAGTTAGAAAAACGCTGGGCACTAAATGGTGCAAGATCGACCAATGCAGGCTTATTATGAATCATCTCTTCAACCAGACGCCCTGTCATTGGTCCCAAAGTGAAGCCTTGATGGCTGTGACCAAATGCGAACCAGAGGTTGTCATGCTTATCAGCAGGACCGATGACGGGCTTCATGTCAGGCATACAAGGACGCGATCCTGCCCATGCTTCACTCTCAACCGCATCTTCTAATGGCAAAATTTTTCTTGCAAGCTTCAATACCGTTTGTAATTGACCAAAATTCTTTGGCGCATTCATGGTAGTCATCTCAGCACCCGTAGTGATACGGATACCCTGCTGCATTGGCCCCATGACAAAGCCTTTGTCCATATCAAACATACTGTGATGGATTGTGTTCTTGTCTGTCACTTTGAAATGCTGATGATAGCCGCGCATTGGGAACAATGGCAGATTGTAACCAAGTGGTCTGATCAAATCATTTGACCAAGGACCTGCTGCGATGACCAATTTATCACTATAATAGGTATCTTTATCAGTGGTGATTTTCCAGCCATCCGCCTCTTTGACGATTTCTTTGACGTCATTTTCTTTGATCGTACCTTGCATGTCTTGGAAGTTTTTTGCGTAGGCTTTTACCAGCGAGCTTGGGTTTGATACCTGCCATGAATTCAACCAATGAATAGCACCAACGAAACCGTCAAAATTGGCGCGGGGCTCCATTGATTTTAGCTCTTCAAGGTTCAATACATTGTGCTCAACCCCTTGATTACGTGCATCAATGGCGGATGCTTGCGCTTCTTTGAAAGTCTCTTCTGAGCGATGTAATTGTAGCCAACCATCACGAGTAATGAGCTCATCAGCACCAGAGGCGCTAATCATGGTTTGGTGCTCACTGGTACAATGCTCAATCAAGGTCTGCCACTCAGATTCGATTTTTTTGACTGACGCAGGCGTTGAGTATTTCCAGTACTGTAGCAGCGCTTGGTGATAACGCAGAATTGCCGGTATGCGATAACGAATATCAGTACCTTGGTTAGGTAATACTCGGATCATCTCTGTCAGCTGACGAGGAAAAGGATGCGTATGAATGGCTTCGCGCTGAATCAAGCCGGCATTACCATATGAGGTCTCTGACCCTGGCAATTTTTTGTCTAAGAGTAATACGTTTGAGTTATTTTTTTGTAGATGCCACGCGATTGACGTGCCAACCATACCTGCACCGATAACGATCACTTCGTAGCGCATAACCTATCCTTTTCTTAGGGTGTTAATACAGAGTATCAAATATAAAGGTCTTACCAAATTAGGTGGTCATAGTAACGCATTGGGATAAATTTTAAACCCTTATTTGAAAAATATTTTTGCTATTAAATACTTTTGGCTATACATTTATTTGTAGGTCATTTTCAAAAGGAATAGTTGGCGTATGAAGCCATTATTGGACGACCAAAATCCGCAAAATACACACTAAAACCCAGTATGATAGATACCATCAATATCCTCAAAAAATCACCACCATATTGGGTCATCATTTTTCTTGATAGGCGATTTTACCGTCTCTACTGTTACCTCGTCAGCCGATAGTTCCGCAATAAAGCGTGAGGCCATATCAAAGTATCCAGAGTAACTAGAGAAGTAATTCGGCGCGGTCAAATACAGCTGCGTCTTCGCACGACTACAGGCCACATAAAACAGCTTACGCTCTTCTTCTAATGCTTCAAAGTCGTCCAATGAGCGATGATGCGGCGTGATGCCATCGACCAATGAATTGACGAACACCACTGGCCACTCAAGCCCTTTTGCGCTATGAATGGTTGAGATCGTGACTTTATCATTACTTTGTCCATCGTCAGAGCTTTCCATGACCGCGACTGAGTCATTGGGCGGATCGAGCGCAAGATTTTCTAAAAAGCTATCGAGGCTCGTGTGCTCTGTCGCTAAATTCTTTAGCACCCGAAAGTCCTCGCTACGCTCACGCCAGTTGTCTTCTATCAACTTTAACACAGGGATATAAAACTCAAGAATATGCTCAATGGCTGTCTCAACCGTTTCTGCTTGCTGGGCCTTGGTAAGCGTGTGGTATAGAGGCTTTAGCTGATCGCTTTTTTTGGCAAACGATGCTGCCAGTAGCGACTCAAACGCATTATTGTCAGCGGTGATGGCTTGGGTTAAGCGCGTCGCCGTGACTGCTCCTACCCCTTTAAACAAAGTTAAAATACGATGCCAAGCAATCGTATCGTTCGGGTTATAGAGAACTTTGACAAAAGCCAACACGTCTTTGATATGGCGTCTTTCAATAAACTTGATACCGCCCACCACGATGAAGGGAATATTGCGCGCCATAAATTCTAGCTGTACATAATTGGACTGAAAAGACGTGCGGCACAATACCGCAAAGTCGTTATAATCATACTCAGGCTTTAGCGCGACTATCTTATCAGTGATATAACTCGCTTCTTTTGTCTCATCGCTGAGTCGTCGAAATATTGGCTTGTCGCCTGCTATTGGCGCATCAGAATACAGCTGCTTTTGATAGCCTAGCGTGATTTGCGCTGACAACGCGTTGATATAGTTTAGTACCGAAGGTGTACTGCGATAATTTTGCTCAAGCTTGATAAGTTTGGCATTGGGATACGTCTCACCAAATAGCAAAATATTTTCGTAATTAGCACCGCGAAAGGCATAGATGCTTTGATTGTCATCGCCAACGACCATTAGTGACACCGAATCAGGCTCACATATTAAGTCAATTAGCTGCTTTTGCGGAATATTGGTGTCTTGATATTCATCAACCATGACATAACGATATGTGTTTTGAAGTCGCTGCCTAAAGGTGTCGTTGGTTTTTAGATGACGTACCACTTGACTGATAATGTCGTCAAAATCGTATAAGTGATTGGCGCGCTTATACTCATGAAAATCAATTGCTAATTGCTCGATGATAGGAATATGTACGGCGATATCAGGATAGCTACTTTCTATTAGGTCGCGAATAGGAATGCGTCTGTTTCTAGAGGTTGAAATGATATTTTGCAATGTTTTTTTGCGCGGAAAGGCTTGGGTTTTGGTTTGGGTAGGATACTTTTTTTCTTTATGTACCAAGTCGATAGCATCCTCGCTATCGCCAGTATCTAAAATCGTAAATCGTGGATTGATACCGAGCAGACCAGAGTATTGACGCAGCAGCATATTGCAAAATGAGTGAAAGGTGCCACTGGTGATATTATTTAATGCCTTGTCAGTTGGGAGCTTATCTTCAGCCAATGCATCATCAGATAGCTCTTGATTTGAAAGACTACTTGCCAGCAAAGATTTAGCGCGATCTTTGATTTCATTTGCCGCTTTACGAGTAAAGGTTAGTAGCAAAATCTCTTTAGGTGACACGCCGTTTTCGAGCAAATAGCTGGTGCGATAGGTCAAAGTCTTGGTTTTGCCCGATCCTGCACCCGCAATCACCAACACTTTACCTTCGATAGTGGTGGCAGCCATGAGCTGATCGGGATTGAGCTCACTGGCATAGTCGACCTTCAATCCCAAATGACTATCCAACCTTTGCGTCAACAGCTTCGTATTTGCTTGATCATTAGCGTCAATGAGGTTTGTCTCGAGCTTTTTGATGGCCTGCTCAAGTCGAGCAAGTTTGGGCTTCATCTCAAGAAAATTCTGTGGATATTTATAGCGGCGTGTATCAAAAATCGAGGTTGTCATTATCGGATATTGCCTTACATTTTGTTTTGGAGCGAGCTGATTGTTTGAAAAAATTAAACCAGCCAGCAAATTTCACTGACTGTTTGTGAGCTGATGCCACTATTTATCTATGATAACGTACTATAGCAAAAAATACTGAATACCAAATCGAACACCGCTTGTCTAAATAAGAAGCAACCCATTGTATTCACTTTTCAGCGTTTAACCTATCTGAGCCTTAGTACAAACACACCTGCCACCGCTGAGTAAAAACCTTAGCATATAAAGTAACAACCTCACCCCTATTCCCGTAAATTTGCTACAATGTGCCCAATTTTGATTGTCTATTTGACTAATATTTCAAACAAGCTGAGCTTTAGATGAACTCAGTTTTATCCTGACTAAATATCAAGTCTTATATTAGCTCAGTACCAACTATTTTATTAATACATTGAGAGACTGTTATGGGTTTTAATTGCGGCATCGTCGGCCTACCAAACGTGGGTAAATCCACCTTGTTTAATGCGTTGACCAAAGCGGGTATCGCCGCTGAAAACTTTCCGTTTTGTACCAAAGATCCCAACACCGGTATCGTACCAGTACCCGATCCACGCCTAAAGAAATTGGCTGATATCGTCAACCCTGAACGCGTATTGCCAACGACGATGGAGTTTGTAGACATCGCAGGTTTGGTGGCAGGCGCGTCAAAAGGCGAAGGCATGGGCAACCAGTTCCTCGCCAACATCCGTGAGACTGATGCGATTGCCCATGTCGTTCGCTGTTTTGATGATGACAACGTGGTACACGTCGATGGTCGCGTCAGTCCGATTGATGATATCGAAACCATCAATACTGAGTTGGCATTGGCAGATTTGGAAGCGGTTGAACGCGCGATACTGAACTTGACCAAAAAAGCCAAAGGCGGTGACAAAGACGCTAGCGCCATGCTGGATGTGTTCAAAAAGATTGAGCCATTATTAGCAGAAGGCAAAGCGGCGCGCGCGGCCAATCTAGACGCTGATGAGAAAAAACTCATCCGCAGCTACGGCCTCATCACCCTAAAGCCAACCATGTATATTGCTAACGTTGCTGAAGATGGTTTTGAAAACAATCCCTATCTCGACGCTGTTCGTGATTACGCGACTGGCGAAGAATCTATCGTCATTCCTCTATGCAACCAAATCGAAGCTGAAATTGCCCAGCTAGATGAAGAGGACAAAAAAGACTTTTTGGCTGAGATGGACATGGAAGAGGCTGGTCTTGATCAAGTGATTCGCGGTGGTTATGATTTGCTTGATATGCAGACCTATTTTACCGCTGGTGTCAAAGAAGTCCGTGCATGGACCGTTGCAATTGGCGCTACTGCCCCGCAAGCCGCTGGCGTGATTCACACGGACTTTGAGCGCGGCTTTATCCGTGCTGAAGTGATCGCTTATGATGATTTCATCGAATACAACGGTGAAAAAGGCGCTGCTGCTGCTGGTAAATCACGCCTAGAAGGCAAAACTTACATCGTTCAAGATGGCGATGTCATGCACTTTAGATTTAACGTGTAGCTTTAGCTAGTCAATACTATCTGATAGCTAATCAGCCGATGTTGGATATTTTCCAGCATCGGCTTTATTTTATTACCCTTTTGTTATATTATAACATATCTTATCTTGCTTATTTGAGGGCTTATACTTTGACTGACTTTTTCTCTTTTTCCAAATTTGCAAGTGCTGCTCTCATAGGCAGTGTTATGACAGTTTCATTGTTAGGCTGCCAGCCAAAAACAGACGGTGAGCCAGCAGCATCTGAAGATGTGACAACCGTAGACAGTCACGCAGAGCACGATGAACATGCCCATGATGATATGGAACACGATCATGCAGGACATGACCATGAAAGTCATAATGACATGGACGTTCACGAAGGACATGATCATGAGGGTCACGACCATTCTGAGCACGCTAGCAACAGCACACCATTCTCTTGTGAGCCTACTGCTACTATCGGCGTCTACTATCATACCGATGCCACACCACAGACCGCGCACCTACTTATTGACGGTATCGAATACGATTTGACAGCTGCCTCTGGTAGCGACGCCCTTACTGACAAAACCATATACACAAGTGATATTGGATTAGATGACACTCATGGCATTATATGGCAAGTGGATGGTGACAACGCAACCTTGCTAAACAAAACACTAAATAGTGATGTGCCTATCGACGAGGAAGAGGTAATTTTTGATTGTCATAAATCTTAATTGCCATGGCGCTTAGTGGCTGTACCAAGGGCGCTATTTTGTTATGCTAGAGGCTCCCTTGGTTTCGGATGTTCCAATATGCTAAGTACCCCAACCTCTTTGTCGTCTTCTACTGCGCAATGGTCTCATCTTCTCAACTCACAGCGTCTTGGCGCTGCCAAAAAATACGGCGCTAATACAAGTACTCGCTCACAGTTTCACAAAGACTATGACAGACTGGTATTCTCTCACTCGTTTAGGCAGTTGAATCAAAAAACCCAAGTTCATCCATTGACCAATCAGCTGGGTATCCATACTCGCCTGACCCATTCGCTTGAGGTCTCCTCTATTGGACGCTCTTTAGGGATGATGACCGCAGAAAAGCTCCATGATAAGCTAGGCAATGGCTTACTAGCAGGAGTCTCGCCATCTGATATTGGCGTAATTGTACAAGCAGCCTGCCTCGCTCACGATATTGGTAATCCGCCGTTTGGTCATGCTGGAGAGTACGCCATTCGTGACTGGTTTCGGCAGCCTGATCCTCAAGCAATTTTGCAAAAATTAAGCAGCAACGAGCGGTTAGACTTACTGGCCTACGAAGGCAATGCACAAGGGTTTCGGTTACTGGTGCGCAATGAGCACCATCCCGATAAAGGCGGTATGCGTCTTACCTGCGCAACGCTAGGCGCTTTTATGAAATATCCTTGGCTTGCCACTCACAGCAATGATGCAAATGACAACGCCCATAATGTACAGAAATTCGGCTGCTTTTATAGCGAGACCTCTCAGTTAGAGGAGCTGGCAGCCTGTTTGCATTTGCCGCGCTCAACACATCACGATGGCTTTGCACGCCATCCGTTGGCGTATCTGTTAGAAGCTGCAGATGATATCTGTTATGCGCTGATAGATTTAGAAGATGGTATCAATCTGAATATGCTAACCTATAGCGAGGTTGCCACGATTTTTTATGAGCTGATTGGCGAGCATCCTGATAGCGTCAGCCTGCCTGTGCATATGTCAGTCAGGCAGAGTCTGGCCTCTTTGCGATCACGCGCCATGATGCGCTTGGTCAATACGATCACCGATGCTTTTGTGGCCAATAGTGAAGACTTGCTGGCAGGTACGCTCCAAGGCAGCTTGTTTGCCCATTGCGACACCACTGTACAAACTGGCATCTTGCAGGCCAAGCAATTGGCCCGCGAAAAAATATTTAATCATCCAAACAAGGTAAGAATGGAGCTAATGGCCAATCAATGCTTGCATCGTCTAATGGATGCCTTTGTACCACTGGCTTGGACGGGTACTGAGACGAGTGAGGCTACGTCATCATCTATGTCGTTTGAGCAACAGAGTCTGTTAAGATTACTACAGCCACACTTAGATGAGCATCGCCGCGTGTTATCAGACAATATTTATCACAATATATTGAATATTTTAGATTTTATTACAGGTATGAATGACCATGAAGCCTATCGATTGGCGCAAGAATTGCAAGGTCATTGGGGTACGGTGGTTTAAAAGACCAATGCAGGTTTAGTAAATTAGCACGAATTGTGCATTTTGGTCGTATTTGTGCGCTGAAATGAGTATGATAAACCTCTATCGGATAATTTTGAAATATTATGAGCAGTCGCGAACAAAAAAAACTTCAAACTCGGCACGCTTTTTTTAATGCCGTACTCGATCTATGTATGACAGGGCAGTCTTTTAGCTCTATCAGTCTCAGACAAGTCACGCGTGAGGTTGGCGTTGTGCCGACTGCGTTTTATCGCCATTTTGATGATATGGAGTCGCTCGGTCGCGCCTTGGTCATCGAAGAGTTGGGTGGTACGCTCGCCACACTCAGCGATAGCCTACAAATTGGACGCAAGCGTAGCTTTGATCGTCAGATAGCCAAAAGCATTCAGTTGTTCTTATATATGGTCAGCGATCAGCCTTACTACTGGCAGTTTTTGGTCAGTGAGCGCTACGGTGGCTCAGAATCTGTGCGAAAAGCCATCAATGAACTGGTTAAAAAACATGCCCAAAGCTTGGCAGATGATCTGGCATTACAGCCAGCATTTACCCATATCAATGATTATGACCGTCGTCTATTGGCTGAGGCTGGCGTAAATATGTTCTTTTCTTGGATTATCGACTGGTTAGAATTGACCTACACTGAAGATCACGATGACGAAATCGATCTAAATGTCATCGAAGAAAATAAACAGTTGATGCTACATAACTGCACTCGCCAAGCGCAGATGTTGTTTTATGGGGCTTATAACTGGAAATCTAGTGAAGAGACTCGCTTGAGAGATTAATAAAAAGCGCACTACCATTCATCAAAAACTAGGACGAAACGCCCATAGTCGCTGCGTGACTACTTTGACTTCCTTGGGCTTTCCGCTAATGACATCGCTACTGCTACCACTAGTGTCGTTTGAGGTTTGACTGTCGTTCGCTGCGTTTTTACCAATCAAGACAGTGGCAAAGCGCTGTCTTGCCTGACCAACAGTTGCATTATCACTCGCGGTAATAAGCGCCATAAAGGCTTGGCTATCAACTGCCAACAAAGGCGTCAATGCTGCCCGCTGCTTTTTATCTAAGCCACTCAAAATTGGCAGTTGCCATAGCTCATCGATAGACGTGAGCGCTTGCTTACTGCGCGTGTCGACTATCCCTTGCATCTGCTGACTGCTGGCACCATCGATCAGTGCGGCAAGCAATGCGGGGCTCGCAGTATTAATATTGATAGGTAAATAATAAGGAACCGCCGTCAGATAAGGTCGTAGTGTCGCTAACACCTCTGCACTCACCCCTTGAACCTCTTGTAACTGATCAACGCTAACAAAAGGCTGGTTTGGTAGTGCGCCATCTACTGAACGGTTTAGTTGCTGAGAATATACCGCACTTTCATCACCGCCATCTAGATAGACTTCACTGTCCGTATCTTGCCAATCGAGGACGGCAATAGCAATATCTGGTTCTAAATTCAACTGTGTTAAGAGACGTTGGAACACTTCTAGCGCAGCAGTATCAACCGTGCCACCTTGATGTAAGTTATTGATATTAAAACGACCCGCCTCATCACGCAGCTCGATGCTGACACTATGATTCGCTAATGTGTACGGCAGTATCGGCTGTGCCCAGATATCTTGCTCACTATCGGTGTCGTTAAGCTTGCTATCAGCACGAATCATCGTCACTGCCAGCTGCTGACCGGCATCGATGTCTTGCAATAGCTGATTTTGATCAAACAATAATCCGCTGCGCCTAATCGCAACTTTTTGGCTAGCAAGCATCGCGCTTGCCACCACCGTGATACTCACCACCAATAGTAAGATAGTAAGCAGCGCCACACCGCGCTGAGAGTTTGCTTTCATTGTCATAGAGAGCTTATGTCGCTGAGCAAGTGATGCATGTTAAATACTACCTTCTCAATTACTGTGTCCCACACTGCTATTATCTGTATTACTACCGCTATTACTGTTGTTACTATCACTACCATTATTATTGTCGCTGCTATTATCATTACTATCGCTGCTATTAGCAGCCTTTGCGCTACTACGGGGTATTGGTTGTGGCGCTAGGGCCCACTGCCAAGTGATTGGTATCTCTTGATAAGTAAAGTTGACGGCAACCCCTTTGGGTAGCAAAACAACATCGGGGTTAGCACCCGCTGCTTGCCCCAATGCTATATTTGTATTGCTACTATTATTGACGTCATCGCTTGGAAATTTGGTGCTAAGCTCTGGCAAATAGGCTTGCCAACGCCCAGCAGTAACACCTTCTAATAACACACTGTCTAAACTGACGCTATCGCGTCCATCTTCAAGACTGGTATATTGACGACGTATCAGGCGCTCATCTGCAAAAATATATTCAATATGCTGGAGACTAGTGCTGCTTTGATAACGTGGATCAGGATCAGCAAAGCGTACAAAGCTGATATGTTCACCGTCCAAGCTCATAAATGGCTCAGGCGTATTGTCTTGAGCATTATTATTCGTATTGCCATTTATATCGCTACTCGCCGTCCCAGTATTTTGAGTATTAGGCGCTTGATACGGGATTATTTGTGCCATGTCTTGCTGTAATTGTAGATAGGCATACTGTAGTACGGCTAAATTATCCGCATGACGTTGTACGCGCTCGCGGGCGCGGTTGACACCATCAAATACTTGCCAGCCTGCCACTGCCAGCATGGCAAATATCGCCATGGCAACCATTAGCTCAAGGAGCGTGAATCCGCGCTGTAGTTTCATACTCACAAGCCGCCCCCTGCTTGTCCGATACTACTTTCACTACTTAAATCTAAACTGCCTGTATCTTGGTCGGCATTGCTTAGCATGACACTAATATCAGTGACCGACGTGCCTGCCTGTCCGTCTATGATAGGCGCCACTGCGATATTTACTTGTTTTAGTGCAGGTGTGATGGCATCACCGACAGTCATGACTATTTGCCAGTCACGCCCTTGAGCATTAATCGTTTGGGTACGGTTGGCGGTCAACCATGTGTCTTGAATACGCAAATCAGCAGCGGCATTTTGTGCGACAAAATGAGCAAGCGTGCGGGTGCGCAATATATCAACCGATTTCAAATACGCACTGCTAGCACGGCTCGCCGCGACGGCCACTACTGCCAGAATGGCTAAGGCAACCATTACCTCAATCAAGGTAAAACCACTCTCGCGCCCAGACTTAAGTGATATAGATTTGAGAGACGTAGGCTGAGCCTTCGTCGCCGAATATTTGGACAACTTATTCACTATAATCCCTGCCCTATCATCATACTACCATCGGGCATTATCGTAATCACCTCACCCACCAGACGCGAATCGTGAATTACTTCGATGTTGACAGGCGTCGCTTGGCCCGTACCAAACCATAGTACCTGCGGCACGCTTTGATCACTAAACCAAGGCTGTAGCGTTTGCGTCTGTCCTGTACTCGTTGAATTACTAGCATCCAAGCTCTGCACTCTGATACTCACGCCAGCGGGCAGCTCAGGCAAGCTAACCTCTGATTCAACCTCCCAGCTCGGTGTTGGCTGAGTCTCTCCAGTAGAGTCTGACAGACTGCTCAAATCAGCAGACAGCTCCATTGCGTTCTTTGGCTGGTTGTCCCTGTTACCTACTGAAATATCAGCCGTTTGATAGGCAATATAAGGATTCGATAAGGTAACGATTACAGGCGCTACCTGTCCCTGCTTATCTGCCTGCAAACGTAAGCCCATCGGCTGCATACGCTCAACTGATAGCAAACGGACGTAGCTCAGCGAATCAGTGAAGTGTTCATAAAAGGCGCGGTTTTTGCGAGAGTCACTACTGCCGACAGACAGACTCATCATGCCGGCAAATATAGATAGAATCACCACCACTACCACGATTTCAACCAGCGTAAAACCACTTTGCTTATGACTGCTTATTGATGAGGTATGTTGTGAGGGACATGCATTACTTGATAGAGAGAGACAACTACAATCAGACGATGTAGCTAAAATACCAAAGCGATTTGGACAAGGCGATTGACCGACGATGGCTAAAGGGCAATTGGCTGCTGAGCTGGACTGAGTCTTGACAGTGACCGGCATATTGCACCTATAAGCCTGTAATTCAGTTTTGTATATAGGGTGATAACGTTCATTTTTATGAACGCTAAGAAAGATACATTGAAAGATACATTTTGACGTGCTGCCATATCAGGTATGACAACACGTAACACTAAATAATCAATGACATCGAAAATCAGTCGACATTCTAATAATTGGTATTGCGATGCTCTTCTGATTCAGTATCGATCTGCTCTACTAATTCTTGCATATCCTCATCCATCACCTCTTCATCTTCGGCAGGATAATGACTCGGCAATTCTAGCATTTGCTGAACAAAGGCGTAGCGCAAGGTATCACGTCGACCCAAATAACGCTGATAAAAGCTTGAGTTTAGTAGACCCGCACCGCCTTGACCCATCGCCCAAATAGAAGATAAATAATCGCGAGTACTCAGACTACTATGCTCGTCTTTCAGATAAGCACTGATAATATCAATCAAGCGCTTCATACGCTGGCGACGAATATCATACAACTCGCCAAATAAGCGATTCAGACCAGTGACCGATGCTGCCAGACGCTCTTCGATTTGATTCAATAGCATGGCTTTTTGTGGATTAAATAGCTGCTGAAGAATCATGCGGGCAACGCCTGCCGAGGGACAGTCATCAATACGGTTGATATCAAATAGCTGCTCTTCGTAGCGGATAATAATACGCAGATAAAGCTCATCTTTGCTAGAAAAATGCTTATATAGCGTGCCTTTAGCCAAGTCGAGCTGATCTGCCAAACTGTCCAAAGTAATATCACCATCGCCTGACTCAAGTAGCAATTGCTCTGCCATCGCTAAGATATTTTCTTCTCGTGCCTTAAACTGATGCTGACGACTCATAATCTCTCCTAAAACATGACAAGATTAAGCATACAACCATCATTTACGGCAGTACATCGGCAATGAAAGTATGAGACTGTACCAAGACTGCTCGAGGACCACAAAAGGGAATATGCTTATGTTTGCTAAATAGTCATTGATAATCAGGTGGCTATATTTAGTGTGATACATACCTAAGGGGATTGAACCACAAGACTATCAAATAAATGACTGAGTGGTCATAGCATAACCATTTTAATGATACTGTGCCAGTAAATTTTCAAAGTTTTTTGCCGTCAGTGCACCGACTTCCTCGCTACTACATCCATACATGTCTGCGATACAGTTTGCCACGTAGGGAACATATGCAGGCTCGTTTGGTCTACCGCGTTTGGGGACTGGCGCCAAGTATGGACTGTCAGTTTCAATAAGTATTCTGTCTCTCGGCATTTTTTGAGCTGCATCCTTGATGTCTTGCGCGCTCTTAAAGCTCACGATACCTGAGAATGAGATATAAAACCCTAGATCTAGCGCACGCTTCGCCGTCTCCCAATCTTCAGTAAAACAATGAATGATGCCATGCTCCGCACCTTCACTTTTTAGAATATCAATCGTGTCTTCTTTGGCATCACGCATATGGATGACGAGTGGCTTTTTTAGTTGCTGACTGGCATGAATATGACGCGCAAGGCTGGCTTGCTGCGCTTTTTTGTTTTCTGTTGACCAGTAATAATCGAGTCCTGTCTCTCCAATTGCCCACACATGATCCGCTTTGGCCGTTTCTATCAGACGCTCGACTGTCGCTGATTGTAATATACCAATGTCTTCACAAGGATGAATACCGACGCTCATCCCTAGGTTTAAAGTCTCATCATTATAAGTGCTGACAATATCAGCAATCTCATCATATTCAGCAAAATCACACATGATCGCCATCGCGCGAGTGACATTAGCCGTTTTCATGGCGTCAATCGCGCCAGCCAGTTGGCCATCATATTTGGTTAGATCTAAGCGGTTAAGGTGGCAATGTGTATCTGTAAACATAAATAATCTCGTTATTGGAACAATATCAGTAAAAGTTATTGGAATTTAACATTCGTTAGTGTGTTGATTGCTCTAAAGACTTATATTTTCAAGTCGAGAAAATATCGCTATAGTCAAACACAGCAATATTTAGGTGTGGCTATTGTTGATAATCTGGTTTGTAAATACCTCATACTAATGTAGCGGCACCACACGCATCACCTCTTCTATCGTCGTCACCCCTTCACTCACGCGTTTTGCACCAGAGACACGTAAGGGTTGCACCCCTTCGCGGTATGCCTGTTGCTTAAGTACGTCTAAATTGGCATCGGCAGCGACCAATTTTTTTAACTCATTAGAGAGCGGCATAATCTCATAGAGTCCGACTCGTCCTTGATAGCCAGTATGTCGACAGTGCTCGCAGCCTTGCGCGGTATAAATCTGTGTGGGTACTGGCGCGCGCCAAGGCTGAACAAGCTCTTGCCACTGAATGGCTATTTCGCTGTCCGGCGTCACCTCTACTGCTTTTTTGCAGTGCGGACATAGCGTCCGTAACAGGCGCTGTGCCATGACCCCTAATATAGTCGCTGAGGTCAAAAAAGGCTGAATACCCAGATCGTGCAAGCGCGTAATAGAACTTGGTGCGTCATTGGTATGCAAGGTCGAGAGCACCAAATGCCCCGTCAGTGAGGCTTGTACTGCCATATTTGCTGTTTCTGCATCCCGTATCTCCCCAACCATAATGATGTCAGGATCCTGACGCATCAGGGAGCGAATACCATCCGCAAAGTACAAATCGACACCTGGATTGACCTGCATTTGGTTAAAGGCAGGCTCGATCATCTCAATGGGGTCTTCAATCGTACAAACATTCACCTGCTCAGTGGCTAGCTGCTTGAGCGTGCTATAAAGGGTGGTGGTTTTACCTGATCCGGTTGGGCCCGTGACCAAAATAATGCCGTTGGGATTTGCGGTCAGCTCATGCCACGTCTCAAGCTGCTTACCCGACAGACCAAGCTGCGCGAACGAGCGTACGAGCACTTCAGGGTCAAAGACTCGCATGACCAGCTTTTCACCAAAGGCAGTGGGCATGGTAGAGAGACGTAGCTCAGTCTCTAGCCCTTTCGGCGTACGCGTTTTTAGTCGACCATCTTGCGGCTTACGTTTTTCTGCAACGTTCAGACGCCCTAAGATTTTGATACGTGCCGTCACTGCCACGATAATCGCGAGTGGCATCTCGTACACAGTATGCAGCACGCCATCAATACGAAAACGCACTTTTCCTGTCTCACGGCGCGGCTCCAAATGGATATCACTGGCACGCTGCTCAAAAGCATATTGTAAGAGCCAATCAACGACTCTGACGATATGCTGGTCATTGGCATCAGGGTTGGTGTTGTCACCCAATTGCAGCAATGCTTCGACATTAGTAACATCAGCCGCAGCACGTTTGTGAACACTATTTGCCCCTGCTATTGCTTGCGTGACTTGATAGAACTCTTGGCGGTAGCGATTGATTTGCTCAGGATTGATATAGACCGTGCGATAGCTTTTTGACTTGATTAGCTTTTCGATATTTGAGTGCCAATCGGTATAAAAAGGTTGATCTGTCCCGATGACCACTTCATCTAAAGTGACCTCAATGGGCAAAATATACTGTGAGCGTGCATATTCAAAAGACATCAGCTGCGTCACTGCCGGGACGTCAACTTTTAATGGATCAATACGAACGAGTGGCATGTCTGCTTTGGCCGCTAGCCACTGATTTAGCCATGCCAGCGTCAACTTATTATCAGAGTTACCATCTAGGGCATGGCCATTGGGCAAGCCAAACTCACTAATCGTCAGCAATGGATGCTGCGCTTTGTTTCGGCGGCTGGTGATTACCAAATTATAGCCACGTTGATCGATGACTTTATCTGCCAATAATTCATCTAGGCACCAGCGTAAATCAATCACTATCGAATAATTCTGAGCAGCCATATTTTTCTTCTTTTATTGTTTGGGGTACGTTGACAAACATGCTATCGATTCATATCACTTATATTGCCACTACCGCTGTTATTTGCAACTGTCCTGAGTCTATCAGCCAAAAGCTCACATCAACAGACTTATAGCGCATGATAAATGAGGTTTTTTTCTCTCTGCGGCGGTATGCAGGCCTTGGATCTTGCGCAATTAGCGCTTTGATAGCATCGATATCAGAGATTAGCAATTGACTTTGTATGTGCTCGACCATCGAAGCAACTGTAGCACTTTTCGGCACACTCTTTATAGAGCTATGGCTTGCATCATTATTACTGACTTCAGCAGGCTCTGCTACGCTTGCTAGCAGCATAAATTGTTCGTAAGCCGCCTCTGTTATGACCACATCTAGCAATGTTGGCGCAATCGGTGCAAATCCACTTTTTGCATCTAGAAGCACGTCGCTATAAGCTACGTACGGCTTTATATCGATAATTGGCGTGCCATCTATCATATCAGCACCCTTGATGATAAGTAGTACGCGACCTTGTACTATCTCAATACGCTCAAGTTTGACAACGGACAGTCCCAGTTCTGATGGACGATACATACTGCGACTGGCAAATACGCCTATCTTTTGGTTGCCACCCAGTCTTGGTGGCCGCACTTGCGCTCGAAAGCCATTATTGGCTTGTTGATTGTCTTTATCTCGATAATTATGATGAAACTGCCAACTGATCCATATATGGCTAAAGTCTTCTAAACCCTCAAACGCGGCTGGCGTATCGTAGGGCGCTAGCATTTCAATGGCACTGATCAGCGCGACCAAATTCGGCTGACGCGGCGCCCCAAATTTTTGTGAAAGCGGCGCACGATGGTAGCCAATGATTGGGGCGTGGTGAGAGTTATCTAAAGACATATTGTCATCAGACATAGCGCGGCTCCAGTAATAAAAAACGGTTCTTTTTAGACAATTTGGCCAAATGATACAAAATTACTCACTAACGATATTCCATTTTATCATGCTGGTGGGTAGCAGCTAGACGGATTTTTACTTTAAAGTTTGATATCATGTGCAAGAAATTTTTTGATGAGAGTCTTTTACATTTGGCTTATCTGTAACTCCTCTTATCAATACTGATGATTTAACATGCAAGAAAAATAGTCTACAGCCCTATCGGCTGATAGATAAACCTGATTATTGAATTTTACGGTAGGTACGTTTTAACATTCAGCTTTTTCGATAACTATTAGAATACTGATAGGTTTTTATATTTTTTAATCTATCATTGAAAATTTTGATTTAATACGTATTTAAGCCTAACGACAGCGATAACCACTTATTAATTAACGAGGACTTTATGTCAAAACTTCGCACCGAAACGGTCACAGAGGTTCATCATTGGAATGACTCTCTATTTAGCATTAAAACCACTCGTGACGATGGCCTACGCTTTCGTAATGGCGAATTTGCGATGATTGGTCTTGTTGTCGATGGTAGACCACTGCTACGTGCTTACTCGATTGCTAGTCCTAACTACGAAGAGCATTTAGAGTTTTTCTCCATCAAAGTTCAAGACGGCCCTTTAACCTCACGTTTGCAGCACATCAAAGTCGGCGATGAGCTATTGGTCAGCAAAAAACCAACAGGTACGTTGGTATTAGATGATTTATTACCTGGCAAACATTTATACATGCTCTCAACAGGTACCGGACTTGCCCCTTTCTTGGCATTGGCACGTGACCCTGAAGTATATGATCGTTTTGACAAAGTTATTTTGGTTCATGGTGTCCGCCACGTTGATGATTTGGCTTATCGCGATATGTTCGAAAATGAGCTACCGAATGATGAAATCTTTGGTGAATGGTTCCGCGAAAAGTTCATCTACTACCCGACTGTCACTCGTGAAGAGTTTAGAAACCAAGGCCGAGTCACAGACTTGATGAAGTCTGGCAAATTATTCGAAGACATCGGTTTGCCTCCAATGAATAAAGACGACGACCGCGTCATGTTATGTGGCAGCATGCCATTCAACGCCGAAGTGTCAGCCATTCTAGATGATTTTGGTCTGACTGTATCACCGCGCATGGGTGTGCAAGCAGATTACGCAGTTGAACGTGCCTTTGTAGGATAAAAATGTTGAATTGATCGAAAATTATTTTAAATAAGTCTTGACGACCAAAAATAGGCTGCTATAATACGCAGCCTATACAGAGTTAACCCTGTAGCCCAATTCGATAATATTTATTTAATAGACATTATCTTCTAACATGCCAGTGTGATGGAATTGGTAGACATGACGGATTCAAAATCCGTTGCCTTTAAAAGCGTGTCGGTTCGAGTCCGACCACTGGTACCATATAGCAGTACAATCTAACCTCCCTTTTCGGAGGTTTTTTTGTGTCTGTTACTTTTATATCTGTGAATTCTTTGTTTACATCGCTACTTCAGATTCTCTAACAACACTTATCTTAATCGGTACGGCATAGCTCCATGGCATGCCAGCACTGCAATAAAAAGACCCATTACGAAACGACACAATATACGCGGTAAAGTCATTACCACAATGATCCATCATAGCTTGCTCGTCGCTGTCATCGCAAACTGCACACCATACTCGTTTTTCGCCGCGTGCTAGCATTGCCCGTGTTAAATCACTCCCTTTCAATTCGTTATTCATTTTCTGCTCCTTGGTCGTTCTGAACTCTCTAGCAACGATATTTTTTTAAAGAGCTAATCTACCAGTACTCAATGCACAAGTTTGGTATGAGCGCTACAAACAACGTCTTTTTACAGTACTAAAAATATATGAGGCGTTAACTACTCTTGTTACCGTACCTATTACTGTGAATACTTATAGTTTAAAACTTTAATCTGCCAACTATAATAGATGTCCATCAAATTTATGATGAATGGCAGCTCTATTAAGATAGACGGTTTATTAAAATAAAATAACTTACCAAACCTCTTAATAAAAGATGCTGATAGAAAACAACTGTTCGCTAACATTAGCATAAGGTTTATAAAGTTGTCTTGTTTGCTGTACATAACATTACAATATATTTAATTACCAATATATATCAATAGTTAAATATTATTGCGGTTTAGTCAAAAATTTACGGAAAAGCTACTTTGGTCTCTAACAATTGATAATAGAAAAAGCCATTAATTCAGGTAAAATATTGAATATGACAGACTCTATTCAATTGAACTCCCGTAAAATTATTCATATCGATATGGATGCTTTTTATGCCAGTGTGGAGCAGCGTGACTTTCCTGAACTACGTGGTAAGCCATTGGTGGTTGGTGGCGATCCTAATGGTCGAGGTGTGGTTGCCGCTGCCAGTTATGAGGTGCGTCAATTCGGTGTACGCTCTGCAATGTCATGCTATGAAGCTCGCAAACTTTGCCCAGAAGTGATATTTGTAAGACCGCGTTTCGAGGTTTATCGAGCGGTCAGTAGTGATATTCGCCGCATTATGCATAGTTTAACGCCCCATGTGGAGCCGCTATCATTAGATGAAGCGTATCTTGATGTCACAGGGTTATCTGTACACAAAGGCTCAGCGACATTGATGGCCAATTGGTTACGTGCGCAGATATTGGAATATACAGGATTGACTGCGTCTGCTGGCGTGTCATTTAATAAAATGCTCGCCAAGATTGCCTCTGACATCAATAAGCCTAACGGTACAGCCATCATCACGCCAAAAGAGGCAGATCACTTTATTAGCACGCTACCCATTGAGCGGTTTCATGGCATAGGCAAAGCAACGGCAAAGCGCTTACATGCGATGGGTGTAAGTAATGGCGCTGATCTTCGGCGTACACCAGCTGCCGTATTGGTACAAGAATTTGGTAAACGTGGTCAGTTTTATCATGATATTGCTCATGGCCGCGATGCGCGCCCTGTAAAGTCTGAACGCACGCACAAGTCTGTTGGTTCAGAGACCACATTCAAAAATAATCTAAATGATGATGACGCGCTACTCACCCAAATATATGAGCAAAACGCCGATGCCTTTAATCAAATGCACCAAAAGCAGTTAGTCGCTCATACCATTACTCTAAAAATCAAATATTCAGACTTTACTCAAATCACTCGCTCACACACGCTTTCTACGACGTTTGATAGCGCTGAGTCTGCACATTATTGGCTAGACAAGCTATTCTTGGATATTCCACGCCAGCTGCCTATTCGGCTAGTTGGTGTGACTTTTTCTTCGTTAGCACCTGCCGCTCAGTTACTGCCTCAACTAAATCTATTCGAGTAAATTAGTCTACAACTGATAAAAACTTCTTTGTAAGTTGACATAGCCTATAATATTTACTTAGGCTATTTATAGGTTTGAAGCATATCTTATACATGATTACTGCTGAGCAAAGTATCCTCTCACAAAGGTATTTCTGCTACAATTGTGCCAAAATCCCTATCCATTTAAAGACTGATTATGACCGACTCTCACATTGACTCTACTGATACTGACGCGCCAACTGATACCGACAAAAAAAACGACGTCTTAGATTATCTGAGCGTTGAAGATTATGACTATGAGCTGCCAGACAGTCTGATTGCACGCTACCCATTAGCGCAGCGCTCTGCTTCAAAACTTCTATACTTGCCAGCTCGTACTCAAATAAATGACACTCGTGTAGAAGATCGTTTGTTTTCTGAGTTGCCTCACTTATTAGAGGCTGGAGATCTGATTGTCTTTAATGATACCAAGGTGATGAAAGCACGCTTATTTGGTCAAAAGGATACTGGCGGTAAGCTTGAAGTACTGATTGAACGCCTAGTCGATATCTCGGACTTGGATGAAGTGCCACTGCATCTAAAAGACACCAATGATGAAGCAGTTAATCAAGAGCATATTGCCCTTTGCCATGTAAAAGCCAGCAAAGCGCTCAAGCTTGGTCAACGCTTACAACTTGCCGATGGTCATATGAGCGCTACGATGATTGGTCGCCAAGACAACTTATTCATTTTGGCGTTTGATGCGCCGATATTGCCGCATCTAGAGCTTTATGGTGAACTGCCTATCCCGCCCTACTTTGAGCGCCATGCTGATGACACTGACAACACTCGTTATCAAACCGTTTTTCATGATCCTGCCAAGCTCGCCAGCGTGGCTGCACCAACGGCAAGCTTACACTTCGATGAATCCGTACTGAGCAAGCTTGACGAGAAAGGTATCAATACCGCTTTTGTCACATTGCACGTTGGGGCGGGTACTTTTGCTCCCGTCAAAACAGATAACCTACTCAATCACACCATGCATAGTGAATACGCGCATTTGCCGCAGACCACGGCAAACCTCATCAATCAAACGCACGCGAATGGTAAAAAGGTTATTGCGATTGGTACCACAGTGACGCGTGTTCTCGAAACGGCTTATCAAAAAACTGCCATTGACGGTCAGGCACTCTCTAGTTGGTCAGGCGATACAGATATATTTATTTACCCTGGGTTCAAATTCGGCGTTATCGATCGGTTATTGACCAATTTCCACTTACCTAAATCGACACTACTAATGCTAGTATCAGCATTCGCAGGTAAGGCATCTATTGAACACGCCTATCAACATGCTATCGAAAAACAGTATCGATTCTTTAGTTATGGCGATGCCATGCTATTAGATAAAAAAGCTCAGTGAACACTACAAAGACACTTTGTGCATTGGACACAACAGTTGTGAAATAAACTGGTAAACTAAACGGTATTTTGTTATAACAGCAAAGACAACTTATTTATACTAAAGGGCTGCTCATGTCTTGTCATCTATCTCGTCGCTTGACTACTGTACATCGCGCGGTATCGATGGCACTATTTTGTTCTGTAGGGTCCGCCGTGTTAGTGCCGAGCGTACAAGCAGCAACCATTGGTAAGACGGTGGTCACTTCGGCCCAGCATGAGCCTTTAGTAGCGAGCATCGTCGTCAGTAATATTCGCGCAGCTGACTTTTCTGCCAGTTTGGCAAACTCGACCATTTACCAGCAAATGGGGTTGACCCCGACTGACTCTATGACAGTGCGTTTTCAGCCCACCTCAGCGACCAGCGGTCAGGTGTTTATTACCACATCACAGCCTGTGTCTAAGCCTTTTGCTGATGTCGTGTTAGCGATTAATGATAATGGTCGGCAAAATATGGTACCAAAAACGCTACTGATGCCATTAAAAGATAGTGTACCTATCAATACTGGTAAGAATATCGCCACAGGTGCCAAGAAGCCAAATTTGCCTAGCATTTCTGCAAGTAATGCCATGCCTTTGACGGTTAGAAAAGGCGCGCCGCCGCCACTTATGTCCGCCCCTGCTATATCCTCGCCCAAGTTATCAAAACCAAGCAAATCAGCGACTGAATTGTTGGCTTCTACATCACCAGCACCTAATATTCAGGCGCCAACAGTGACGGCTACCTCACAGGTCAACAGTCTTACTTATACACCTAGCCGTCTCAATAACGGTCGCTTAAACAGCAATGCTGACATAAAAAATAATACCGGTCATTCAACTGCTATCGGTAACAGCCAAAGCTCGGTGAACACTTCGGATAACAGTGCATTAAGTGTAGCAAGTAGTAGCGGTACCATGACACCTGATGATAAAGGCGGTACTGAGGCGCGCGTTCATAACAACGTAGTTGCGGCAGATAAGCCAAGTACTGACAAGCAGCTTGATATTTTAAATATACAGGTGACGCGCCAAATACAGCCAAGCAGTAAGGCAGACTCTGACCTCATGGCAAGCTCACCTGTCAAAGCAACAACCACTAAAGCGAGAGATGACTCAAAAAGTGCAATCGACTCAGACAATCGTGTTATCGCCGCAGCTCAAGGCAGCAATATACCTGCTAATATAGCATCACCTGTACCATCCAAAACTATGAATAATCCAAGTACAGCTAGCAATAAAGTAACGAGGAATGCAACAACTCAGTATCAGGTGCAACGCAATGATAGTTTGTGGATGATCGCGGAGCAGATAGCGCGCGAGAATAATCTCGATACGCCAACAGTAATGAAACAAATTCAGTCACAGAACCCTGATGCTTTTATCAATCAAGATGCTGACCAACTAAAAGCAGATGCTAAGCTTCGCTTACCTAGCTACGATGTTATACCGTCACAGCAAAGCTTAGAAGCAGCCATTAGTGCTCAAAGACAATATAGCCGCCGAGCGAATACACCTGTGCCAAAAAAGCCAGCGCAAAAGACGTCTAAAAAACCAGCTGATGTCTCTCAAGCCGCAAGTGTCTCTACAAAACCAACCACTAAGACCCAGACACTACCGCAAGCACAGTTTTCTGTCCTTGCCCCTGGTCATGATGGTAATGCAGATGGCACTCAGGCGAAATCAGCGGCAGATAAAGGCAATGGTCTAAGCACCGATATATTAGCAGCGCTAAAAGCATCAAGACAAGAGACTGCCTCACAAGCTCAGCGCTTGTCAAAAACCAGCAGCGCGCTGGACAACTATACGAAAAAGCTTCAATTACAAAATCAAAAACTGGCTGAGCTACAAGCTCGTCTCAAAAAACTACGCAATCAATAATTGCCTAACGGATCAACGCACGATGCTGTGATCTTAGGAGTAGGAATAACTATGGACAATATGCTATATATCATCGCTGGATTGGTGCTTATCCTGTTAGTCGCTGTTTTTTTATTGCGCAAAAATAAAGCACAAAACCAAAGTGTACAACCACCTGCAAGCTCAGTAAAAAATACCGCTGCACCAGCATCAAAAACGGATTATGGCACTGCTGCCCAAACCAATCAAAATGATAGCAATAAGTTCGATCATATTACGATTGCCCAGCGTTTCATGGATCAACAGCGCTACGACAAAGCCATTGAAACGATCAATCGTGGACTAAACGAAAAGCCTAATGACAGTCAGTTATCTATTAAGCTATTGAGCATATACGCTACGCTAGATCAGCCAGAAAACTTTCATGATGTCTATAACCGCATTAAAATGCATAACGATGCCAAAACCATTACGCTTGCTGATGAATTAAAAGATTTATACATTGGAGAGCAAAGCCCAGTAGCCGCACCAGAAGTGGTAACAGACGAGGCAACAACAGAAAACAATCAAGATGGTTTTGATAGTCTAGATTTCGATTTATCTACTACTAATCAAGCCGATGATACCGCTAACATATCTGATCGTCCTGTTATTGAAGATAATAACGATTTAGTAATAGACAAACCTATCGATAGCCCAGTGTTTTCAGGTGAGCCTACTGAAAACGTAGACGATAGCTTTGATCTGACGCTCAGTGACTTAGAAGATGATTTCAATGAGTCAAATGCTACTGATGAGACTCCTGTTACATCATTGGCCACGGATGATGATAGCCTTTATATTTCTACAAGCGACCATACTAATACCATCGAAAATAACGAGGCCAAGAATGATGAGGTCATAGAAGACAACGACCTTAGTGACTTTGAGTTCGATTTTGAATCACCTGCAGAAAACACTTTAATTGAAAATTCTGACGTATCAGATGTTCAAGACAGTGAAAGCGAAGCATTAGTATTAGAAGACGACTTCATCTTAGATTTTGATGATTTAGCAGCCGATGCAGATAAAGATGCTTCTGTTAATAAAAATGAAGAAGAAGCTTCTAGCAATGCTGTCCAAAACATTGAAGATGACTTTACTTTATCTTTAGACGATCTGGACGAATCAGACGATATTGATGCCGTTAACACTTTCGCGATTAATGAGCCATCTACTACTGACGTAAGTAACGATATTGATGGCTTTGTTTTGGAAGATATTGACTTTGAAAACGCTGATAATGACAGTAGTACTCTCGAAGATGATAGCGTTGCAAACTTAAGTTTTGAAGAACAACTGATCAACGATGACACCGACATTGATGCTTTTGAAGCATCAGATACTACGCCAGTTACGTCGTTAAGATTTGATGATGACACGCCTATAGCTGATGACTTCGATATCATAGAAACTGACTCTTTATTAGATTCTTCCGTAGCGACTCCCCCAGCCTCTACCGTTGCACCAGCAGAACCTGAAACAGATATCAGTCATGAAGCGGTTGAATCAGCAGAAGATTTTTCATCGCGCTTTGCCGCAGATTTTGACTTTGTAAAATCATTAGATAGCAATCAAGTGACGCTAGATTTAGCCAATCAGTATTTACAATTAGGCGAATATGACAGTGCCAAACGTTTGCTTAATGAAGTGATCGCTCAGGGTAATAGTGAGCAGAAACAACAAGCACAACTATTACTTGAGCGCACAGCATAATCAGTCGTTTAGATGCCTATCAGCAAGTATCTCTTATTATCGGAGGCTTGCTGATTTTTTGCATTTAATTCTGATACTATCTATTACTGACCTCTCAACCTGTCACTAATAAACGCTCTGGCGCTTCTTTTTTCATAATTGTTTACTGTGTTGATACTATGCCATCTTCTTTTATGACCAAAACTATGTCTGACCCCATTCAATTAATCTATGCTGGTGGTACCTTTGGTAGCTATGGCAAACCTCTAGCGCCGCTATCGGCAGATATCTTTTTACCTACGCTACAAAAACTATTGGCTGAGCAAGGCAATACGACTGGTTCACCAGAAATTTCATGGCTAGACAACACGCTGATCAAAGACAGTAGCCAGCTTACGCCAGTTGATTTTGTACATTTTTATCAGCTATTACTGAATGCTTATAATCAAGGTAATAAACGCTTTGTCCTGATTAGTGGCACTGACACGTTGAGTTATTTAGGTGCATTTTTAGCAGAAGCGTTTGCCGGTAGCGATATTTGTATTGTGGTCACTGGAAGTATGCGGCCGTTATTAGATAGTGAAGTGATTCACTCCTACGATATCGATGCTCATAGCGACGCTTGGGGCAACCTTAACGACTCATTGAAGCTAGCTGCGGCTGGTGAATCAGGTGTCAAGATCAGCTTTGGCGGTGAATCGTGGCCTGCACAAACGGTGCAAAAAATTCACAGTCATGACCTTATGGCATTTACTGGTCACTCTCGAGCAGCGTATCCAGCCAACAGTTATATAAAAAATCTCTCAGATACCCGTAGGCAGCATTGGCTTGATGATCAGCAAGACTTACTACCCAATATCAAAGCAAGTGCTGATCAGGCCAAAATCCATGCTTTATACTGCTTACCTAATGATGTTCAGGTGCTCAATGATCAACTACAAGCGTTATTATCACAGCCGTCTTGTGGCATTATCCTATTAGGATTTGGCGCGGGGAATATTCCCTATTCGACTGCACTAGCAAAGACGCTTGATTTGGTTCACGAGCATGGACACATGGTGATATCTGCCAGTCAATGTCCGTTTGGCGGTGTGAGCGACAGCTACGCGGCAGGCAGTTGGCAATATGACTACCACGTTATTGCTGGTGGACGCTTAACCATCCCTGCTATTTATGCACGGTTGTTATGGTTGCTACTGCGCTATGACAGTCCAGCAAGGCGCCGACAGCGCTGGTTGAATAATGTCAGTCAGCCTGGCACAAGCATCAAAAAGCGATAAATGCTCCTTAATTAATTCCGACTTTATAAGCTTAGAAACCAAAATGTCTAAGATTGAAACTATCGAACCTGAACGTTCACCAACCTATACTTTGGCGATTGCGATTGAGTTTTTGGGTACGCACTATCATGGTTGGCAGCGGCAACGAGAAGTGCTGGGTGTACAAGAAGCACTAGAAACCGCTATCGGCAAGGTCGCCAATGAATCCGTCGAAGTCATCGCCGCTGGACGTACTGATGCCAGTGTCCATGCCAGCAATATGATTGCTCATTTTACCACGCATGCGTATCGCCCTACTCATAACTGGTTACGCGGTGTCAATAGCCTACTGCCTGACGATATTGCTTTGCGCTGGATTCAACCGATGCCAGCTGACTTCCATGCGCGTTTTGGTGCGATTGCTCGTCGTTATCGTTATATCACCCTTAATCAAGCGCAGCGCCCTGCGATACTCAATCATCAGGTTACCCATATCTATGAGCCTTTAGACCTAGCAGCGATGCAAAAGGCAGCTGCCGATATCGTTGGTACTCACAATTTTAGCAGCTACCGTGCGGCAGCCTGTCAATCCAATCAGCCAGTACGTACCGTCAGTCATGCCGACCTTTTCGCTCATGGTCAGTTTATAGTGTTCGATATACAGGCAGATGGATTTTTGCATCACATGGTTCGTAACTTGATGGGTACGCTATACGCGATTGGCAGACATGAGTTAGAGCCAGCAGACTTTTTAAACATTTTGAGCAAAGAGGATCGAACAATTGCGCCGCCTACGGCCTCAGGGGATGGCTTGTATTTCATCAATGCCTATTATCCTGAGCATTTCCAGCGACTATTGCCGCAGGCACCCCTCACACCGATTTGGTTAAACTTACCTGACTAAATTAGCATACATATCACTTACATGCTGTCAAGTCAAAACCAGGTTCTGTATTGCTTTAATCCGCTAACTTACGTATAATATGGGCTTATTTTTAATTGATTGATACAAATTATGGCAAAAGACGATATTATCGAATTTGAAGGCGAAGTCATTGATACCCTTCCTAACACTTTGTTCAAGGTTCGTTTAGAAAACGGACACGAAATCATTGCACACATCTCAGGTAAGATGCGTAAGCACTATATTCGTATCTTGACAGGTGATAAAGTTAAGGTTGAAATGACCCCTTATGACCTATCTAAAGGTCGTATTACTTACCGTGGTAAAAACTAAATACTCGCCAACTCATATGGTTATAAAAGTATTTATAAAAATACAGCCAATAACCAAATAGCTACTTTATCGCTGATAGCTGATATAGACGCTTGAGTGGTTTGACTGATAATAATAATGAAAACGCTAACCTGCTCATTATTGCCTATCACTGTTTTAGCTATTTCGTGTTTGCTGTTTGTTTTACCATAAAAAATACCGCTAAATTTCAGCGGTATTTTTTTGTCTGCGTTTTATGAAATAATTAAACGATGAGTTATTTGAACTCGACAGTGGCATCGTTCTTGATAACACCTAATAGGCTCAGTGCATCCCAGTTAGTGAGGCGAACACAACCTGCTGATGCCTGACGACTGATACGTTCAGGATCGGGTGATCCATGAATGCCATACGATGGTTTGCTAAGGCCAATCCATACCACACCAACGGGATTGTTAGGGCCTGGCGGGATAATAGATTTTTTGCCATTATCGCTAGTATAGGTGTAATTTGGCTCGTGAATTTTGACTTTGACTTTATGCGTACCCGTTGGTGAAGGTGTTGCTGTGCTACCTACTGTGGTTGGATAGCTGGCAACCAGATTGTCACTGTCATCGTATGCATATAGGGTTTGCGTGTCTTTATCAGCGACCACTCGGCTCACTGGTGTTGTATTAGGGTTACCTGGGTTATAGACAATGATGGTTTCGCCACTTTTAAAGCTGGCATTGGGGTTAAGCGATTTGAGATAATCACGACTGATATGAAATTTTTCGCCCAAGGCTTCAAGGACGCTTTCATAATACATACCATCTAGCTTGGCCTTGGCTTCAGCACTAGCAGGAATTTGGGTAGTTTTGACATTCACATCAGCATCTGTCAGCTGATAACTGACCAATACAGGCTGTGAAGTAAGCGTAGAATTCTTAGTTAATGCTTGCCACGTCTCTTCATTGACCGCTTCAGTTACTGGTAATCCTTGAGCCTTTTGAAAAGCTTGCATGGCTTTACGCGTGTTTTTGCCCCAATAGCCATCCACTGCACCCACACCACTATGATTCCAGTTCAGTAGCGCTTGTAATTTGGTAGCAACATTACGATCAATTTTGGTATCAGCTTTCCATGTTGCTTCATTTACCTTTTTAGCAGTTTCTGATAGATTTTCTGTACTGTATTCAATTTTGGTTAGTAATTCATTTAGCGAATTTGCGGCTTTGCTATTACCCTCTATTTGCTGACTAACACCGTTGGTTACTGGACTAATATCGTTACTATCAGTCATCGTGCTGTCCATCGTATCAGCATCGATACTGTTGCTATTAGTTTGGTTACTAGTAGATTGGTTGCTACTAGTACTCATCTTTGCTTCGGTTCCTGCATGGTTATTATTATCTGTTGTAGTACCTGTCATACCACTATTAGGCGACTTGCTGTCATTAGCCGTTTGTGCGCTATTATTAGCATTGCTACTACAACCTATTAATAATGCGGACGTTGTACCCATCGCTATAACAAGGCTGCTAACCTTAAGTAATTGAGACATAAAAAAACTCCCTAAATAGTTACCATATATCAAAAAATATCGAAAAATTTATTATAAAAATATATTGCCATAGTCTTGCCACTATTCCCTAACAGCTTTATGTTAATAACCGACTCTTCCTACTGTGCATTTGTTAAGAGAGTGAACAAACACACTGATCCGTTTACAATAAGGCATGACTCAATATCATATAACAGAAAAAACCCATAAATTGCTCAGCAACTTATGGGTATAAAATGAACGAGATTAAACTGTAAAAACTACCTTAAAATGGTCTACATTAGATTAGCTGACTTATACCAGTTTAGCCAATACCGCTTGCCCCATCTCTTGACAGCCCACTTGCTTGAGTCCAGCTTCACTGCTGTCTAAAATATCAAGCGTACGCAGACCATCATCAAGCACATCACTGACTGCTTGCTCGATCGCTTGTGCGGCTTCCTCTTGCTTAAAGGTATAACGCAGCATCATAGCGACAGACAAAATAGTGGCCAATGGATTGGCTTTATCTTGCCCAGCGATATCAGGCGCAGAACCATGACATGGCTCATACATACCTTTGCCATCCTCATCCAAGCTCGCTGATGGCAGCATACCAATAGAACCGGTCAACATTGCCGCTTCATCAGATAAGATATCACCAAACATATTGCCTGTTACCATGACATCAAACTGCTTAGGATCTTTGATCAACTGCATACAAGCATTGTCAGCATACATATGGGATAACGCCACATCGCTATACTCTGCTTGCTGCATCTGAATCATTGTTTGTTTCCACAGCTCAGTCACTTCTAAGACGTTGGCTTTGTCTACTGAACATACCTTGGCAGCTGTACCTGCGGCTTGGGCACGGGTTTTTGCTAACTCAAAAGCAACTTTACCGATACGCTGAATCTCACTGGTGCTATACACCATCGTGTTATAGCCTTGCTGCTCACCATTTTCTAGTGTGCGAATACCACGTGGCTCGCCAAAATAAATGCCACCCGTCAGTTCGCGAACAATCAGCAAATCTAAACCAGATATAATTTCAGGCTTGATACTTGACGCATTGGCTAGCTGCGGATAAAGCTTTGCCACACGTAAATTGGCAAACAAACCCAGCTCACCACGGATTTTAAGCAGACCGCGCTCAGGGCGCTTACTACGTTCAATCGTATCCCATTTAGGGCCGCCGACAGCGCCTAATAATACAGCATCTGCTGCACGTGCACGCGCTAATGTTTCATCAGGTAAAGGCTCACCTGTGGCATCAATAGCCACACCACCAATCAATCCAGACTCTAATGTCAAATCAAGTGAAAACTTCTCATTGACGGCTTTGAGCACGTCGATGGCTTGAGTCATGATTTCAGGGCCAATACCATCGCCCGCTAATGTTAAAATCGTTGCCATACTAATCCTTTTGGATATATTTTTATCAATTAATTTTTATTACGCTGTGGTCGTTTTAGGTTTAGATGCTGACGTCACTGCTTTGACCATGCCTGTCTCTACAAACTCACCTTGGTGCTCAGACTCTAACTGTTTACAGAATCGGCGCTGCACCTTATTACCTTGTAATAGATCAATACATAAAGGCTCAGGCGACGCTGTATCCAACAAACTGCCAGATTTTTCACTACTTTTCTTTTGATAAGCACGTAACTTGTAAGTACCTGCGTCCGCAAAATCATGAATCATCGCAAAACGCTCAACGTATCCCATGTTATTCTCTGGATAAAAATTGACATGGACTTCACGTTTTGCAGGCATCACCCGTGCATAATAGTTGGTCAACCCTGGCATACCAGATGCGGCTAATGGCAATATCTTTATAGAGTTTTTACTCATGAGCGGTGTCATCTCTATGCTCATTTGGGGCGTTGCAGTACCTTTATAACTTGGTAAAGCCTCTACAATCTGAGGATTAACTGGCTCATGATTATCAGGAGAAATAACCAGTGTCTTATCTATTTGCACGATTTCACAGTGGTAAGTACCCACGCACGCGATATTTACTTCGCCAGCAACGGGTTGGATCTTACCTACCCACGCTTTCGCACTTTCTGCCTCATCTATTTTTTGATAGCCCGTCAATAGCTGGCAGCCTGACAAAAATAAGCTTGCAGCAACAATCGTACTTGTCGATAGAGCATAACGTTTTTTATTCATAATGGCGGCTACTGTTTATCAGAAAGATAATTTATAAGGAAGATAATAAAATGTGTCAAAAACTACCCTTCATTTTAGCCAGTTCACCGCCATAACTCAACGATGCGTTGCGACTGGCCAGCAGTTTTGTGAGCAAGGCATCATAAAATCCTTACCTAAGCGCGTACGTCGTTAAAGATCCACGGCGTTTTTTGCATCATTTTATGCTCGTAGTCTTTGATAGCATCGCTTTGCTGCAAGGTTAAACCGATATCATCTAGCCCATTTAACAAGCAATGTTTGCGAAAAGCATCCACTTCAAAGGCATACTCTTCGCCTGTTGGCGTGATGACTACCTGACGCTCAAGATCTGCCGTCAGCTCATAGCCTTCATTAGCAACAGTCGCCTTCATTAAAGTATCCACAATTGCTTCATCTAGTACAATCGGTAACATGCCATTTTTAAAGCAGTTATTGTAAAAGATATCAGCAAAGCTTGGTGCGATAACCGTACGAAAGCCATACTCAGAAAGTGCCCAAGGTGCATGCTCACGACTAGAGCCACAGCCAAAGTTTCTGCGTGCTAGCAATATAGTAGCGCCTTGATAACGGGGTTTATTCAATACAAAGTCTGGATTGATAACACGTGTGCTGGGGTCTTGGCCTGGATATCCTTCATCAAGATAGCGCCAATCATCAAATAAATTCACGCCAAAGCCTGTACGTTTAATAGACTTCAAAAACTGTTTTGCGATAATTTGATCGGTATCGACGTTTGCGCGATCAAGTGGGCAAACGATACCGGTTTGGGTGTTATAAGCTTGCATAAAATTTCCTATCAATTATATTTTTGCTGGTTGACGATCTTGATAAGCATATTAAACAGTAAATAAATTTTTACCGTTTTGACATCATGCTCATATATTTATCGTTGATATAAGCATGATGTCAGCTACTTATTATCAGTCTTAAAACGTACGAACGTCTACAAAATGACCTGCCAACGCTGCTGCAGCTGCCATTGCTGGACTGACCAAATGCGTACGACCACCATTACCCTGACGACCTTCGAAATTACGATTAGACGTCGATGCACAATGCTCTTGCGGCTCAAGTTTGTCTGCATTCATGGCAAGACACATTGAACAACCCGGCTCGCGCCATTCAAAACCAGCTTCGGTAAACAAAGCATCTAAACCTTCAGCCTCTGCTTGTAGTTTTACTTGTCCAGAACCTGCAACAACGATGGCTTCTTTGATATTATCAGCCACTTTGCGTCCTTTGATCACTGCTGCAGCGTCCCGCAAATCTTCGATACGCGAATTGGTACATGAGCCAATAAATATACGATCAAGCTGAATGTCCGTGATTTTCTGACCAGCTTCTAGACCCATATAGGTATATGCGCGTAACCAACCCTCTTTTTGGGCTTCATCAATGGCTTGGTCAGGTGTTGGTACCGATTGGGTGATATCAACGACCATCTCAGGCGAGGTACCCCAAGATACTTGCGGTGCTATTTGGCTACCATCGATCTCAACCACGGTATCAAATACTGCGTCATCATCTGAATATAATGTACGCCAGTAGGCTTCAGCTTGTGGCCACTGTGACTCGTTTGGCGCGTACGGGCGACCTTTAACATAGTCTATCGTCGTATCATCAACGGCAACCATACCCACGCGAGCACCAGCCTCAATTGCCATGTTACAGACAGTCATACGACCTTCCATACTCATGTCTTCAAACACTTGACCTGCAAATTCAATCGCATGTCCAGTTCCGCCTGCCGTACCGATCTTCGCAATAATGGCGAGCACGACGTCTTTTGAGGTCACGCCCGCACCAAGTTGACCAGTGACGCGGATTTGCATATTTTTTGATTTCTTTTGGATCAAGCACTGCGTTGCCAATACGTGCTCAACTTCAGAGGTGCCGATACCATGTGCTAAGCAACCAAGTGCGCCATGTGTCGCTGTGTGCGAATCACCACAAACAACGGTCATACCTGGCAACACAAGACCTTGCTCAGGACCAACGACATGCAAAATTCCTTGACGCGCATCGTTGATTGTAAATTCTGCGATATCAAATTTGGTGCAGTTCTCATCCAATGTGACAACCTGCAGACGTGATACCTTGTCTTTAATACCAGTGACACCTGCTGAGCGCTCTTTGGTGACTGTTGGCACATTGTGATCAGGACTGGCGATATTGGCAGACAAACGCCATGGTGCTCTATTGGCAAGCTCCAATCCTTCAAACGCTTGTGGACTCGTCACTTCATGCAACAGATGGCGATCGATATAAATTAAGCTCGAACCGTCGTCACGCTTGGTGACTTCATGAGCATTCCAAAGTTTGTCATATAAAGTTTGACCGGCCATGATGCTATCCTTTATTAATTACTACTGACTTGATTTTCGCTTGCTCACCTGTTGGCAAGCTAAGGTTCTGTTTGTTCAATTAACGATTAGATTTATCTATAATGTCGTATTTAACTGCATGATAGCTCTTTATGATTTGTGTGAGAGCATCATTTTGCAATAACTTCTACCTAATCAATGATATTGAAATATATATTCTAGAATTGCTATATTTTGTGTAGTATAAATATTATTCATTAATAATTTTAGATTTGTGGCTATAAGCAGCGCCTAAACACGCTTGAGACTGCAAATAATCAACTTAAAAGAATAAATATGTGACAATACGCCTTGATATCTTGTGATTATAGCAGGCAAATCCTATAATAATAATTGATGATTTTTAACCAGATGCAAACTTTTATTTTTAATACGTTATCATTGGCTCAGCCCACTTTTATTTATAGCTCATAAAGTAGCTAAGGAAATCCGTTTGAACACCACAAACTTGACGACATTCGTTACCGTTATGCACACTGGCAGTATTTCAGGTGCCGCAGAAAAGCTGTTCATTACTCAGCCTGCCGTCAGTAAGCGCATCAAAAACTTAGAAGATGAGTTTAACATTACTTTATTTGATACTGTAGGCCGCGGGATTGTACCCACGCAGGCTGCTATTGAGATGCTGCCACACGCCAAACGCTGGTTGGAAGATTATGAGAACTTCAAGATTAACTTGCAGCACTCTCAGCATATCGTCTCTGGCAAGCTTGTAATTGGCACAAGCCATCATATTGGTTTACATCATCTAGCACCCGTGCTTAAGCATTTTATTCAGACTTATCCTGCTGTTCAGTTAGAAGTTCATTTTGTTGACTCAGAAAAGGCCCACAAAGCAGTACTGGACGGCGATCTGTCATTAGCGTTTGTCACGCTACCGCCTGTATACGATAAACGCTTGACCTATCACACGCTTTGGTCAGATCCCCTGTATTTTATGACGGGTACTTTGTCACCTCTAGCGACCAAATCTAATGTCACTTTAGAGCAGTTAGCACGCTATCCTGCTATTCTACCGTCTGCCAATACCTTTACCAGTCAGATTACTTTGGCTGAGTTTGCTAAGCATAACCTAAAACCTTATGCCACGATGAGTACCAATCCGCTTGAATCTATTCGGATGCTGGTTTCTGTTGGACTGGGTTGGTCAGTCCTTCCGCAAACTATGGTCAGTCAAGATTTGGAACGTATCGATATGGCAGACAACATTGAGTTACAACGCTATTTAGGTGTGGTTATCAATCCGAAGCTAACACAATCTAGTAGCGTAACCGCACTACTAGATTTGCTGGCGCCAATTGAGTAAAAACATCCCAATACAACAATTTAGGTATTTAAGCTATTCGCATTCGTGACTCTCATACGTTATAATATGCTTGACGTTGTTTTAATAACAAAAATTTACCACAAGGACACTGATAGTCATATATTGAATACTTCTAGTAAGATATGATGGTTAACAGTAGGTTTAATGGTTTCGCTGATTGGTTATGTAGGTTGCTAATACTCATATATAAATAGCAGATGCGAGCAATAACAGCAGATAAGTGGAATGCGAGGTTCCCATTGTTCTCTATCTCTATATGAGTGCTAGCCATATAACGACATCAATCATATAAAACTACAAAAGATACTGAAAAAAGCCATTATGTCTTAATTAATGGCTTTTTTTGTCTTTATACATTGTTTGAGATATTTTGTTTGAGGCATCGTCTTTTAAGACAGAACTTTTATAGTTAAAAAATAATTAAAGCCAACGATGTTGGTTAAGGATAACTTATATGAACGGAGTTTCTAGTGGCGTGCTTATATCACTTGGCGCCTATTTTTTAGTGATGATTGGAATTGGTGTTTATGCTTATTTTAAGCAAGCCAATGATACCGAGGGTTATCTTTTAGGAGGACGTAATCTAGGTCCAGCAGTTACTGCACTTTCAGCAGGCGCATCGGACATGTCAGGTTGGTTGCTACTCGGACTACCAGGCTATATGTATGCAGATGGTGTGGTGAGTATTTGGATCGCACTTGGTTTGACCCTTGGTGCCTTCTTAAACTATATCATCGTAGCACCGCGTCTTCGTGTTTATACCGAAGTCGCTGATAACGCTATTACTTTGCCTGACTATTTTGCCAACCGCTTCGAAGATAAATCGCATATGCTGCGTGTAATCTCCGCTTTGGTTATCATTTTATTCTTTACTGTCTACACAGCGGCAAGTCTCGTAGGCGGTGGTAAGCTTTTTGAAAGCTCACTTAACCTATCTTACACCACAGGACTTTGGGTGACTGCTGGCGTCGTTGTCGGTTACACGCTATTCGGTGGTTTCTTAGCAGTATCGATGACTGACTTTGTTCAGGGTATCATCATGCTGTTTGCGATGGTCATTGTACCTCTCGTTGCCTTTACAGATCTTGGCGGTGTTTCAGCCACGACTGAAGCCGTTAGAAACATTGATCCAAGCCTACTAAATATTACTAGCGGTATGAGTATCATCGGTATCATTTCACTTATGGCATGGGGTTTAGGATATTTTGGTCAGCCGCATATTATTGTGCGTTTTATGGCAATCCGCTCAGTACGAGATGTGCCTACTGCACGTAATATCGGTATGAGCTGGATGATTGTCAGTCTTATCGGCGCATTGATGACTGGTTTTGCTGGTCGTGCTTATGTACAAAAGACAGCTATGACGTTAGATGATCCTGAGACTATCTTTTTAGTATTCACTCAGTTCCTATTCCACCCGTTGGTTTCAGGTTTCCTATTAGCAGCGATTTTAGCGGCCATCATGAGTACCATCTCATCGCAGTTATTGGTAGTATCAAGCTCATTAACCAAAGACGTTTATAAACTATTCTTTGACAGAGATGCACCAGAAGCTCGTCAAGTATTGGTTGGACGTATCTCAGTTGTCGTGGTCGCTATTGTTGCTATCTTGTTAGCTTCTGATCCAGACAGCTCAGTATTGAACCTAGTATCAAACGCATGGGCAGGATTTGGTGCAGCGTTTGGGCCGTTGGTTATTTTCAGTCTCACATGGCGCCGCATGAACCGTAATGGTGCTGTAGCTGGTATGGTTGTGGGTGCATTGACGGTTATTTTATGGATCTATGGTCCTTTCCAAATAGATGGTATGGCACTAAATAGCTGGTTATATGCTATTGTTCCAGGCTTTATCTTAAGTACCATCGCTATTTTTGTAGTCAGTATCATGACGGGCGGTCCAAGAGAATCAGTCGCCGCTAAATACAAAGAGATGGAATTAAATCTAAACAAATAAGTTTATACAGTAACTTTACCTTATCACTATAAAAAAACCTCGCCACTAATGGCGAGGTTTTTTATTGGTAGCTATTAATTATGATGTAAGTAGCTACTATTATAAGTAGGAAGGCTGCTCTAACCTTCTATTATGAGTATCTACTCTTAATAGAATAGCTATGTACTATTGCCAAATGAATCTGTCTAAACATGCCCCTACCTATATGGATAGCTAACTATCATATAGGTAGCGACAATGGATACATTGCTTACCATTCAATCAACTGGAAGGCAGATATCACACGTATAACAACATATGAGTAGTAAGTAGGTTGTAGCTATCAGTTATTAATTTACTTTCTGTAAAACACTCTAAATATCTTTCCATATCTAAGAGTTTTTATTCACTTCAAAATATTGGAATCAATAAAAAAGCGACCTATGATAGGCCGCTTTTTATTATCTAACAGTTATATAAGGAAGCTACTTTCCTTGATAAGAAATCTTTAAACCAGCAATATAACCATCATTATCTTGGAAATCACCAACGATTTTTCCACTAGGTAGACGACCTTTTGCATCACCGAACCATAAGTATTTACCACCAGCCGACACGGCCCAGTTTTCCGTCACGTTGTATTTGGCACCAAGACCGACGCTGTAATAGCCATCGACAGGACCTAACGACGTTGTTGGATCACCAGCACCACTATCCCAACCCACAGTACCACTGATAGCAAGTGCTGGTGCAACACGCTTGGCAAGACCAAGCTCCACTTGCCATTGGTCATCTTCGTATTCAACCAAGTCCAAACCATCAGGGCCGTAATTACGTTTACTAACGTCATTATATAATGGTGGTGTGATGACAAAATCGCTCCAAGGTACCCAGCGTACTTTTGCCGTTGCTAGAGTTGTAGGATTAATACCAGTCTGGAAATCAAAGTTGACTGATTTAGGGGTTGTAATCTCATAATTACTGTTCCGGTTAGCAGCCGCAGCCCCTATAGCCGCTGCCTGTGCTGGAGTCGCTCCTTGCTGCAAAGCAGCTCCTTGAGCCAAAATACCTGCTATAGGATAATTCTCAGAGATATCTATATCATGGTCAATCTCAGAACGATAAGTCAACGCTGCTTTTAGAGCAATTTCAGGCTTGCTATAGGCAATACCTGCGATATAACCATAATCCATATCAGGATTGCTGTTTGAGGTATAACCACTAGCAGGCCCATAAGCTAAGCCACGCAATTTGGTTTCAGATTGGATACGCTGAGCAACTGGACCACCATAAATTTGGAAGTTTTTATTGGCACCGAATTTCATTCCCAAAATACCAGTCAAACTTTGGCTACGAACTTCAACGTTAGTATTCTCGCCTGCAGTGGCTGACTCAGCTAATGCTATAGCACCTGCAGTCTGTGGGTCTACACCATCACCTACCAATTCGCCTCCTGAAGCTTGAGGATTATTGCTTGCCACAAAATTACTTTGCGTGTATTCAGCAGCAGCACCAAAAGGCTCATCATATAGTACACCCACACTGAACGTGTCGTTGATATCAGTTTTTACGCCATAGCGGAAGAAGTCATAAGATTCAGCAATGTCGCCCGTTTTATTGCCGCGCTCATAGTCATTTTGACCAGGGTTGACATTCGCACTATCGTAGCCGCTTACATCAGCATCAATATAAGTATAGACCGCTTCAGCGTAAGTGCCATCTTGAAAAAAAGCAGTGACATCTTGACCTGAACGATCAAGACCAGCAGCGTTGGTTACGCTAGCGAAAGAAAGAGTAGCAATAGCTACTGCAAGGGTTTTCAAATGAAAGGTAGTGCGCATTGTGTATCTCCAACGATCCTTGTTGTATTAATACTTTAATAACCATTATGTAGCATTGCTATGCTCGATATTGATATTACTAAAGTTTTGTCCTAAGTTGAATACTAATGTCTTTTTGACACTAAAACAACATTAAAAGTGCTTTATTTCTCAATTATGACTGAACAGTACATATAAGATATAAATAAAATACTGTGGTTTACTTTTTGTCTTTAATGTGATTTTTACGGTAAGGTCTATAGCCAGAAAATAAATATTTTTACCTATAGTCTGTTAAATGTGATTTTTAAAAACACATAATAAAAAAGCGACCCTTAAAGGATCGCTTTTTTATATTAGTAGCAAACAGTATCACATAATTTATTTGTGATTTACTGAGCTTGGTAAGATACCTTTACACCCAATACAAAACCATCGTTACTTTCGAAATCACTAACGATCGTCTTAGTTGGGATTTGACCTTTGGCATCACCGAACCATAAGTATTTACCGCCAGCAGATATCGCCCAGTTTTCGGTCACATTATATTTCGCGCCAAGACCAGCACTATAATAGCCTTCGATAGGACCTAATGAGGTGACTGGGTCACCTGCACCACTATCCCAACCAACAGTACCACTGATAGCAAGTGCTGGCGCGACACGCTTAGCCAATCCTAGCTCTACTTGCCATTGGTCGTCATCATAGCTAACTAACGCTAACCCCTTATCATCCTGAGTCGAAATCTTGCTAACATCGTTATATAGTGATGGTACGATAGCAAAATCACTCCATGGTACCCAACGTACTTTGGCAGTCGCTAGGGTTGTAGGGTTGATGCCAGTTTGAAAATCAAAGTTCACTGATTCAGGCGTAGTTATTTCAATACTATCAACTCTGTTTGTTGACAGACCAAGTGCAGAAACCACAGGAGCTGGTATAAGACCAGAACCTACAACAGGATAAATTTCAGATGCTTGAGCGTTATGTTCGATTTCCGATCGGTATGTTAATGATGCTTTTAACGCAATTTCAGGCTTGCTATAAGCTACGCCTGCGATATAACCGTAATCTTGATCAGCATTAATATTCGTAGTGTAACCGTTCGCAGCTTCATAAGCAGGACCGCGTAGCTTTACATCTGCCTTTACGCGCTGAGCAACTGGGCCACCGTATACTTGGAAGTTTTTATTTTGACCAAACTTCGCACCAAGGATACCAGTAATACTCTCTGTACGTACTTCTACGTTAGTACCCTCACCGTTTGCATTTACAAAGTTATTATCACCAGTATAGTCAGCGGCTGCGCCAAAAGGCTCATCATATAAGACGCCAACACTAAACGTGTCGTTGATGTCTGCTTTTACGCCATAACGGAAAAAGTCATAAGACTCTGCGATATCATCAATCTTATTACCTGAAGTATCTTTACCCGTCACGTCCGCATCGATATAGGTATAGACAGCTTCAGCATAAGTACCATCTTGTAGGAATGCGGTGACATCTTGGCCTGAACGGTCAAGACCAGCAGCACTAGCAGCGCTAGCGACAGATAGAGCAGCAACAGCTACTGCAAGAGTTTTTAAGTGAAAGGTGGCGCGCATTTTACATCTCCAAACATCCGCATTGTTTTACTGCTTTACTTAATTCTCTTAAGTAAGCAGCATCCGAGGTGGAAGATAGTAAAGATTTTTTAACACTAAAACAACTGCCAAAATACATTATTTCCATATTATGACTATTAAGTCACCAAAGGGTACCTTTATCTAAAAATATACATATTGCGACTATTTACTATTGGTTATCTTACTTGCTATTATTTTTCAGTAATGTGGTGGTCTATCCGCCATCACATCAAATGGGGCAATACCACTCTCTGGGTCTTGATTTTCTATTTGCTTATAAATCAGTTGTAGCTGACGCTGTAATGTCTGAATATCTTTATCTTGACGTGCGATCACCTCATCAAGCCTTTCTACTGTAATCTCAAGGTGCGCTACATTCATTTGCAGATCAATTACTTGGGTTTGCAAGTCGTCTTGTATGCTCGCAGCAGCATCTTTGTTATTAGATTGATTCATATTTTTCTCTAAAGTATCGTAAATATAAGGCTGAAAGGTTTATCAAGTAAAATAGGTGACAAAACCTAAGTGGCATCATTAAATCCATCATGCTAAACAAAAAATAGCCGCTATGAATAAAAGCTATAAATAGTACTGATAAAACGATTTACTCGCACTACAGTTGCGCGGTGGCATGTTATACTGCTGGCAATTTTGCAACAACCCCTACCTCACTATTATATAAGCTTAAGATACTCTATGGCACTGATTCATTTAAAAGACATTCACTTAGCGTTTGGCGTCGCGCCTGTTCTTGATGGTATTGATTTTTCTATCAATTCAGGCGAGCGTGTGTGTTTGATTGGCCGCAATGGCGAAGGTAAATCCACCTTATTCAAACTGATTAATGGCTCATTGCAGCCAGATAGTGGTGAGATCATCACCAACAGCAGTATGCGTGTTGCGATGCTTGAGCAAGACGTCCCCGAGTCGAGCGGACGCATACTCGATATCGTCATGGGCGGTAGCCGCCGCACAGCTGAGCTGCTGATCAATTATAATAAGCAAGTGGAGATGTGCGCCAATGGCGACATGGACGCTTGCGAGCACATGGCGACCTTGCAGCATGATATCGACGCCGTCCATGGCTGGGACTTAGAACGTGATGCCATGCGTCTGATCACAACAATGGGACTTGATCCGGAAGATGATTTGTCATCACTCTCTGGTGGTCGTAAGCGCCGCGTATTACTTGCTCGTGCGCTGGTCACCAAACCTGATGTACTCCTACTTGATGAGCCAACCAACCATCTAGACGTTGATAGTATTGAGTGGTTAGAGCGCTTCTTGCTCGATTGGCAAGGTCTAACTCTACTGTTTGTCACCCACGATAGAGCATTCGTTGATAAGCTTGCGACTCGTATTGTAGAGCTTGACCGTGGTCAATTGACCAGCTATGACGTCACTCAAGGCGCCAAAGGCTACGCTCGTTATCAAGAGCTAAAAGAGCTACAATTACAGGCTGAAGAAAAGAACAACGCCAATTTTGATAAAAAACTGGCGCAAGAAGAAGTCTGGATTCGTCAAGGCATCAAAGCTCGCCGTACCCGCAATGAGGGCCGCGTCCGTGAACTAAAAGCATTGCGTGAAGAGCGCCGCGAACGCCGTGAGCAAGTGGGTAATGTAAACATCACGATGGGTCAAGGCGAAAAAAGCGGCAAGCTCGTTTGTAAAGTCAAAAACCTGCACCTTGAATATGAGGGTAATGTACTGGTTGACAACTTTACGACCACTATTATGCGCGGCGACAAAATCGGTATTGTCGGCCCTAACGGTGCTGGTAAAACCACCCTTATCAAAGCCCTACTCGATATGTCGGATGACGAGGTCACCAAGACCGGCAGCGTCACGCTTGGCACCAATTTGCAAATTGCCTTTTTTGATCAGCTGCGTGATCAGCTAGATCTTGAAGCCAGCGTCGCGCAAAACGTCTCAGAAGGTTCTGACTTTGTCGAAGTTGGCGGTCGCAAGACACATATCATGAGCTATTTACAAGACTTCTTATTTGCACCAGAGCGTGCACGTACCCCTGTCAAAGCCTTGTCAGGTGGTGAGCGCAACCGTGTATTGCTGGCCAAGCAGTTATTAAAACCTGCCAACATATTAGTACTTGATGAGCCAACCAACGATTTGGATATGGCCACCCTTGAGCTATTAGAAGAGTCGGTCAGCAGCTTTAACGGTACCATCTTGCTGATCAGTCATGACCGCTCATTTATGGACAATGTGGTCACCTCCACCTGGGTATTTGACACGGATGAAAATGGCAATGGCATCGTCAAAGAGTATGTCGGCGGTTATCAAGAGTACTTGATACAAAAAAACCGCGAGGAAGCCGCGCGCGCCGCAAAAGCACCCGTTAGCAATACTAAAGCGTCAAAATCAGCCAATAAAGCTGACGCTGGGAAGCCAAATAAAGCCGCCAAAAAGCTCAACTTCAATGAGCAGCGCGAGCTAGATAGCTTACCCAAAGAAATCGCCGCACTCGAAGCCGAACAAACTCAACTACAAGAAAAATTGGCTGATGGCTCTTGGTTTAATACCGACTTTGATGCCGCGACAGCCGCAAGTGAGCGCTTGTTGGCCATCGAAGATGAAATGATGAGTAAGCTTGAGCGTTGGAGCGAGCTTGAAGACTAATAATGGCACTTCTCTAGCCACATTTATTAGAATATCGCATATGTACTTTGCATTGCGTATTTCGATAAACAAGTTTCTGATAGTCTGATAAAGCATTATTAATTATTCTGAAAGCATCACCACTTTATTATATATAGAGTGGTGATATTCGTTTTATCCAGTAGTGAGATGGTGAAAGTTAGTGAACATTTTCGTAATTTCAAGTATCATTCGCTATTGCTGAAAAATCCTTATTAATTATAAGGTCATGACATTTACAATCCCTATAAAAGCAAAGTTGGCGTTAAACATTGATAATCCGACTGTTTTAATATGGTTATCATATTCAACCCCCTAATATGCCCTATTAAGGTTGCTTTATTTTTAACGCAATAATTTATTTTATCACCGAAATAGCTTAGAATAGTAACAATTAGCAAAATTAGGCACAGCTAAAGTGGCTTGATATTGTATATTTTCTAAGCCACAAACCCAGTGTGGGATAATCCCATTTCATTCACCTGGAGGAAGTATTAATGAGCCAAGCCGAAGGCGTTAATGTACAACGCCGTAGAGTTCTTATTGCCTCAACTGCCGCGATTGGTGCAGCTGGGGTAGCTGCCGTGGCGACACCTTTTGTCCGTTCTTGGTACCCAAGCGCTAAAGCTGAGGCTGCAGGGGCTGCAGTAACCCAAGATATTGGTGCTATCGAAGATGGACAAATGATTGTTGTCAAATACCGTGGCAAACCTATTTATGTCGTTAAACGCACAGAAGACATGGTCGCAGGACTAGAATCAGTTACGCCTTTATTATCTGATCCTGAGTCTGATGCGTCTCTACAGCCAGAATATTGCAAAAACCCTACTCGCTCGATAGAACCAACCGTATTGGTTGTGGAAGGCGTTTGTACTCATTTAGGCTGTGCACCAAATTACCGTCCTGATGTGGGCGCGGTGGATTTAGGTGGCAATGATTGGTACGGCGGGTTTTTCTGTCCGTGCCACGGGTCAAAATATGACTTAGCAGGCCGCGTATATAGTGGCGTTCCTGCACCGCTTAATTTACCCGTTCCAGAATATGGTATGGATGGTACCATTTTGACGGTTGGGGAGGCTTAACATGAGTATGGGTAAAAAGTTAATGCATTGGGTGGACGCGCGTTTTCCAGCGACTGAAACCTACGAATACCACATGTCAAAGTACTACGCACCAAAGAACTTTAACTTTTGGTACTTCTTTGGCGTATTGTCAATGGTCGTATTGGTCAACCAGTTGGTGACTGGTATTTGGCTGACGATGATGTACAATCCTAGTGCCGAGGGCGCATTTGCGTCTGTAGAATACATCATGCGTGATGTCAAAGGCGGTTGGCTCATCCGTTATATGCACTCGACTGGCGCCTCAGCGTTCTTTGTCGTGGTGTATTTGCATATGTTTAGAGCACTGCTCTACGGCTCATATCAAAAACCTCGTGAGCTTATTTGGCTCATCGGTATGGGCATCTATTTGGCTCTTATGGCCGAAGGTTTCTTTGGATACCTACTCCCTTGGGGCAACATGTCATTTTGGGGTGCTCAGGTTATCTTAAACCTTCCTGCGGCGCTGCCGGTAATCGGTGACGGTCTTGCTGAGTGGGTACGTGGTGACTATATCATCTCAGGTATCACCCTAAACCGCTTCTTTGCGCTACACGTTGTCGCTATTCCATTGGTCCTTGTGGGCTTGGTCTTCATGCACATTGTCGCATTGCACCATGTAGGTTCTAACAACCCTGATGGTATCGATATTAAGAAGCTAAAAGACAAAAATGGCGTACCATTAGACGGTATCGAATTCCATCCATACTACACTGTGCATGATATGGTAGGTATTGTAGTATTCTTTATCTGTTTCTTTGCGGTGGTGTTCTTCTTCCCTGAAGGCGGCGGTTTCTTCCTTGAGCCACCAAACTTTGAGACAGCGAACTCACTGAAAACACCAGCGCATATTGCACCAGTATGGTACTACACGCCTTTCTACGCTATCTTGCGTGCGGTTCCAAGTAAGCTGGGCGGTGTCATCGCCATGGGTGCGGCCATCGCTGTACTATTCTTGATACCGTGGCTCGACAGATCACCTGTACGCTCAATACGCTACAAAGGTATCTTGTCTAAGATTGCACTAACTGTCTTTGCTATTAGCTTTATCGTACTTGGCTATTTAGGTGCGACACCTGCAACGCCAACTGCGACTATTATGGCTCGTGTATTCACGATTCTATATTTCTTATTCTTCTTACTGATGCCGTTTTACACTGCCATCGAGAAGTGTAAACAGCCACCAGAACGCGTTACCGGAGGTCACTAATGAGCACGCTAATCAAATCCCTAGCGGGTCTAGGCTTAGGCGCGGCATTGACCTTGACTGCTGGTACAGCAATGGCTGAAGGCAGTGGTTGTGGTACGTTTACTAATGCTGAAGGTGTTGATGAGCATTTGGCCTGTAGTACAGCCCCAATTGATTTTACCAATAAAGGCTCACTACAGAACGGCGCGAAAATCTTTATGAACTACTGTGCTGGGTGCCACTCAGCCAAGTATGTTCGTCACTCGCGTATTGCACAAGATTTAGAGATACCGCCTGAGTTGGTTGAAAAGTATTTGATGGTTACCACCGATCAAATCGGTGACCACATTACTGCTGAGATAGACCCTGAGGTTCAAGCGTCTTGGTTTGGTGCTGCACCTCCTGATCTGTCACTTGAGACGAGACTGCGCGGTGATGACTGGGTATACACATACCTATTATCATTCTATGAAGATCCAAGTCGTCCTTGGGGCGCTAACAACTTAGTACTGGCCAATGCTGCTATGCCCCACGTATTGCATAATATGCAAGAAGAGCTAAGCCAAGAAGAATTTGAATCTGAAGTTGGTGACTTAGTCAACTTTATGGCTTGGATGGGTGAGCCTGCTCGTCACGACCGTCAAGTCATTGGTTTCTTTGTTATTTTATTCTTGTTAGTACTACTCATCCCAGTTTACTTGTTGAACAAAGAATTCTGGAAAGACGTCAAATAAGTAATAATTAGCAGACAGTTCTGATAATTAAAAAAGGCACTACTTCGGTAGTGCCTTTTTTTGTGCTTTGACATTAAGCTGAAATACCAGATAAGCCGGAAAATAAGCCACTCAGCGCTAATGTTTACGTACACTACCTTGATAAACGTTGCGAGTTTGTTTACGATGACAACCTTCACTCTTAACATTAGGCTTTCATGATTGATGCGAATGACATTCCAAGTAGTCAGCTAATTTTATATGCTGATGACGGCTACGACAGTCATGTGGTACGCCTATTACTTGAAGAAAAAAAGCTTGCTTACTATTTGTCTCGTCTGCATTCCGAGCGCCCTGAAGATTTGACTGAGCTTAATCCCTATCATACCTTACCTGTATTGCAGCAGCGTGAGATTGCGCTTTATGAGATTAATGTTATTTTTGAATATCTTGAAGAGCGTTATCACACAAACAAACTGCTCCCTGAGACACCGCAGGAACGTGCACAGTTTCGCCAATTGGCTTGGCGCATTCAGCGTGATTGGCTCGTACTTGGCAAGCGCCTCCTCACGCATCCAGATAGTTTTAATAAAGCACAGGCTGCCGTTGCTAAAAAACAACTCAGTGATTCATTGATTACTCTGTCGCCGCTGTTCGCTCATAAGCCTTATTTTATGGCTGATAAGTTTGGTTGGTGTGACGTGTTATTAGCACCCCTATTATGGCGATTGGATGAAATGGGGATTGAGCTGCCACGTGCTATCAGCCGTCCATTGTTTGAATATCAAACGAGAGTGTTTGAGCGTAGTAGCTTCCAAAAAAGCGTACGTTAATTAGACAAGTATAAGAAGCTGCCTTAGAATAAGTATCAATATAACAGAAATTGACTTGCACTTATTGTGCGATAATTTGCTAAATAAAATATCTTTTCATTATTGAACATCATTAGTATAGGAAATCATTAGATGAGCGAAACCACCTCTATTACACCTACCCGTCCTTATATGGTACGTGCACTATATCAATGGATAGAAGACAACGCCTTGACGCCTTATCTGATGGTCGATGCTACTGCTGATAACGTACAGATACCAACCGAGCATGTGCAAGATGGTCGTATCGTATTAAACATCGCCAGCCGTGCTACAGGCAATATGAGTATGAAAAATGATTATATTCATTTTAGTGCGCGTTTTGGCGGTGTCTCGCAAGAAATTTGGGTACCCTTGCAAGCGGTACTTGGCATCTATGCTAAAGAAAACTCGCAAGGGATGTTTTTTGATCCTAACGAGTACGATAACTATGAGCCTGAAGAAGAGGCTAGCGCGGTAGCGAATAAACCAAAAGCTGCGACTAAACCTAAACGCGATAACAAAGCAGGGTTGAAAGTGCTGAAATAATCAGCCATTCAAACTGATTATTTTTCACATAATAAAAAGCCAGTCATATTTGATATAACTGGCTTTTTTATTGGCTGCTCAAAGACTTGAGACTTTATCTTTAACTAGGTTCTCGGCAAGGTCACGCCGCGCTGACCTTGGTATTTACCGCCGCGATCTTTGTAACTGGTCTCGCACACGTCATCGGCATCGCTTTGGAAAAACAGCATTTGCGCGACGCCTTCTCCGGCATAAATACGAGCTGGTAGATTGGTGGTATTACTGAACTCTAGCGTTACATGCCCTTCCCACTCAGGCTCTAGCGGCGTGACATTGACGATAATACCGCAACGTGCGTAAGTCGACTTGCCTAGGCAAATAGTCAGTACGTCGCGTGGAATACGGAAATATTCCATCGTACGTGCTAAGGCAAACGAGTTTGGCGGAATGATACACTCATCACCGACGATATCGATAAAGCTTTTATCATCGAAGTTTTTAGGATCAACAACGACTGAATGGACGTTGGTAAAGACTTTGAATTCAGGCGCACAGCGTACATCGTAACCGTAGCTTGAGGTACCGTAGCTCACCAAACGCTCGCCTGCATCATTGAAGCGCACTTGACCTGGCTCGTATGGCTCGATCATGCCGTGCTCTTCGGCCATTTTACGAATCCAGCGGTCAGACTTAATAGACATTGTTATTCCTTAGCAAATTTTTAATAGCGATGATTATACGGAATTGATGGCTCAATTTATAGGTTTTACGCGAGATAAAAGTATCCACTCGCTATTCAGCTTGAGTCAGATATTACCATTTTGCAAAGTGATCTTCCGCTAGTCCCATTACCTTATCCAAGCGTAGCACTTGCCCAGCTAAGCGTATCTCGCCGCTGTACTCCCCTAGCCACTGCTCAAAGATGCTGGCGACAACGCCGAAATTGTCTGTTTTTTTGTAGACTCTAATCGGCGTGAAAGTTAAATCGATATCGACACTGCTCCAGCCTAAGCTTCGATGATAAATGTGCCAAGTATTGGCAGAGGAGTCATTCGTATCTTTACGCTCAAATAATACAGGTGGCAGATAAAAAATCTCGCCATCGAGCCAACAAGCATTCTCACTTAGACCTGTCTCATTGACACCCATAGAGAGATTCAATAAAAAATGCCGACCATCTGCTAGGTAGCTGTTGATACAAGTCCAAAACCAATTGGTCTCATGACGCATATAACCCAGTGTCCAATCTAGATTGGCTTTTGTTGTCTTGCTCAATTCAAGTTTTTGCTGCTGACTATCAGCGGTTATCTGTGCACCCGCTTTGATAATTATCTCGCCGCTAGCAGCGCTCAACGGCTCTTTTTGGGTAAACGTCCAACCGCGTCTGCCTGTTGGCGTACATATCGCAAGCGGCTGCTGCTGACGCTCTAATTTTGCATGGACTGCTAGATATTGGCTATCAAGCTCTATACTCACCTGCTCTGGGGTAAAACCTAGCGTTAGGCTAAGCTTGCTATGGGTAAAAGACATCTGCCCTTGATAGTGATCGCCGATAAATTCACTGCGGCGCGTAACTGGCTGCAAGGCTTCCCCAATCTCTAATTGTGCAGTCTCTTCATTGTAAACATAAACAAAAGCACTAGTGGCAATCTTAATCGTTGCCAGTGCGAGACATACTCTAAAAGGCGGCTCGATGATTTGGACAAAACAGAATTGATTGGCCTTGAAGTCTTTACGCCAGTTTGATAATGGTTTTTGCGAGATTAACGGACTGTAATAATCGAGATAATTGATTTGTTTAACTTGCGAGAACACCCCAAATTGTGGCTGACCATTTTGGATGAGCTGTTCGATAGCTTGTGGCTTTATATCGGTAGAAATGATATTTGCGTAAGCTACATTATCTACCTTGTCGCTTTTAATAGGTCCATGCATTGCTATGACATCCTTGTCTTGCATTTATTACTGACTAATCACTTGTCCTTGATAGCTTACTTCGGTACTTATCACTGTTCTTTTTGCTTGCCTTGATGCGGCCCAAATGGCTTCTGTAATGGCTTTGACCTCTATTGCAGTGAGTCCATCGGCCAGCTCCTGCGTCACATTTGCTACGGCAAAACCATTTGTCCCAAAAGGATGCTTAGGAAACTTTAACAATAAAGCCGCCATCGCCTCTACTGCTGACAAAAAATCGGCAATCACCATTCGCCTATTACTAAAGGTTGCATTGACTTGATAGCGCTTGCTACTACCATCTTTATAGTAGCAAACGCCAATCAGTTGGTTATTTGATAGCTCAATTTCATACACGGGCGGACGCAGCATTTTTAGTAACGTGTACTGCTTGGGCGCAGCCTCTAAATGACTTTGATAAATAGATACACTCACAAAGCTTCCTTGCTTCTTTGTTAGAATAAAAATGCTTTTAACTTTATATTTGCTTAGGCTAATTTGTTATTGATAAACAATCATCATAAACGATTAAAAGATCCGCTTATCATCGACAGGCTTAGCAAATTTATCAATATTAGTCTCGATGTTTTTGGCTATATTGATATAGTAATTCGCAAACTCATCATCAGCCAATACACTTGGCTCCCCTTTATCGACTTGGGCGCGGATACCACTGGCAAGTGGTAGCTGCCCTAATAAAGGCACGTGGTAATGCTCAGCGATCATCTCGCCGCCACCTTTACCAAAAATCGCTTCGGTATGGTTGCAGTTACTACAAGTGTGCAGCGCCATGTTTTCAACAACACCAAGCACAGGAATACTGGTTTTGTTAAACATCTCAATACCTTTCTGCGCATCAAGTAGTGCAACGTGCTGCGGCGTCGTGACGATGACAGCGCCTGTCACTGGGATACGCTGTGCTAAGGTCAGCTGTATATCGCCCGTACCTGGCGGCATGTCAATCACCAAGTAATCTAGCTGTGGCCAGTTGGTTTGATTATAAAGCTGCATCAGCGCACCTGTCGCCTTTGGTCCACGCCACGCAACTGGTGTGTTCTCCCCATCGAGCAAGCTGCCGATAGAGAGCATCGCTATTCCATGCGCATCAACCGGAACGAACTGCTCGTTTTCTAATTGCGGCTTCACATCGGCAACACCTAGCATTGTCGGCATACTAGGCCCATATATATCCGCATCAAGCACGCCCACGCGATTACCCCGCTTTTGTAATGCCAGTGCGATGTTCACAGTCGTCGTTGATTTGCCAACGCCGCCCTTACCTGATGCCACAACAATAATATGGCGGATACGAGGATGCGCAGCTAATGAAGCTTGCGTAGGTGCTGCTTTGGTAATTGGCGGCTCAGCGTTAGCGTTATTGGCATTACTCACGTTGTTATTAACGCCAGATGAAGGCTGGGACTCCATCGCATTGGTTGTCTTTGGCATCTGCTTTGGTAAGCTTGAACCTGACCCTTTTTCTGGAGCAGGCAGGCGCACATTCATATGAATCGTGGTAATGCCATGCGGATGCAGCAGCTGACCAAGCTCTTGTTGGATAGCTTCAGGGTTGCTGTCTTGTGGCAGGCGCAAGTCTAGCGTCAGCGCCTCGCCGTCACGCTCAAGTCCTGTGACCATCGTCGCAATACTGACTGTTCCTATCTCATACCCAAGCAATACTTTATCAACGGCACTATCACGTTCTGCCTGCTGCTGCGGTGTTTCGGTTTTGGTGGTTTTTTTCTTCATAAAGTTGAACATAGCTATTATTATTGCCTATACAAGTGGATGAGTTTGGTACATGGCTTAATTCATATCGTCTCCTATTGAGCAAACGATAAAACCAGTGACCATTTTAGCCAAACCTTCTATCGTGACAGTGTAGCTGAATTGGACGCATAAAAAAACCACAACGCCAGTAGGTCTGACATTGTGGTTTGTTCTATTATAATAGGCGCAATATTTGTCTATTAATTCATAAACCAGCCATGACTGGCAACGATAGATTGTCCTGTAAACACATTACTGGGAAACGCCGCTAAGAATAGTGCCAACTGAGCAATATCCTCTACCGTTGTAAATTCTTTATCGACAGTATTTACTAGCATAATGTCATTAACGACAGATTCTTCACTAATACCTTTCTCGCTTGCTTGCTGCGGTATTTGTTTTTCGACCAAAGGCGTTTTGACAAACCCGGGACAGATCACATGCGAGCGCACATTATGCTCAGCACCTTCTTTTGCCAGTACGCGGCACAGTCCTAGCAGGCCGTGCTTGGCAGTGACGTAAGGTGCTTTATAAAGTGACGCTTCATGCGAGTGTACTGAGCCCATGTAGATGACCGTGCCGCCCTTATTGCCTTTATACATGTGCTTAATCGCGGCTTTAGTGGTCAAAAAAGCGCCATCTAAGTGAATAGCGAGCATTTTTTTCCAGTCATCAAACGTCATTTTATGGATAGGATCGATAATTTGGATACCAGCATTAGACACCAAAATATCAATAGCGCCAAAGGTATCAACCAATTTCTGTACACCTTCGTTTACCGCATCTTCAGAGGTCACATCCATCGCAATCGCAAGAGCACGCCCGCCACCTGCTTCAATGGCATCAACCGTTTGCTGTGCTGCTTCAAGATTGATATCGGCAATACCAACCGAAGCGCCTGCTTTTGCATAAGTCTCAGCGATATCACGACCGATACCACTTGCAGAGCCAGTGATTAATGCCACTTTACCTGTCAAATCCTGCTGTAATTGGGTGGACATATAGGTTCCTTATTATGATCTATAAATATTAGGAGATAAATCCTATTGAGCAATGCTAACTGGCGTTTTTTCTTGTAGCTCGTCAAAGCTAACACCATCTGCTAATTCAACCAATTTTAGGCCACTGTCAGTAACGTCTAATACGGCAAGCTCAGTGATGATACGATCAACCACGCCCTTACCCGTCAATGGTAGCTCACAGTTGGCTAAGATTTTTGGCTCGCCATGCTTGTTGACCTGTTCCATCAATACAATCACACGCTGTACGCCTGCGACCAAATCCATCGCACCGCCCATGCCTTTGACCATTTTTTTAGGAATCATCCAGTTAGCAAGGTCACCTTGTTCTGAGACTTCCATGGCGCCTAATATCGCTAAGTTGACATGACCACCGCGAATCATCGAAAAGGACTCTGAACTACTAAAATAACTGGCCCCTGCTTCTGCGGTCACGGTTTGCTTGCCTGCATTGATCAGATCGGCATCAACGGCGTCTTCGGTTGGAAACTCACCAATACCCAGCAAGCCGTTCTCTGATTGTAGCCATACGTCTACGCCTTCAGGAATATAGTTAGCGACTAGCGTTGGTAGACCAATGCCTAAGTTGACATAATAGCCGTCTTGTAGCTCTTTTGCCGCGCGCTGCGCCATTTGTTCTCTTGTCCATGCCATGCTGATTTCCTTATTTTTTACGATATTCTATTGCTATTCATCTAAATCGTTAGCTATCTAAACAATTAGCTATCTAAGTTATTATCAATCTAAAAACTGACGATAAGTCTCAACCATGATTTTATCTAAGCGCCTTCTACCGCTTTAGTCGTGGTTTTTTCGATACGTTTTTCAGGGCTAGCATTCAATACAATACGTTGCACAAAAATACCTGGTAGATGCACTTCATCTGGATCAAACGAACCTGTCTCGACGATTTCTTCGACTTCGACGATGGTGATTTTTCCCGCCATTGCGCAGTCTGGGTTGAAGTTGCGAGCGGTCTTATTAAATATCAAGTTACCGGCTTTATCAGCTTTTTGTGCTTTGATGAGTGCCACATCCGCACGTAATGAATGCTCTAACACATAAGTACGACCATCAAAATCACGCGTTTCTTTACCTTCGGCAACTAATGTGCCCACACCAGTCGCTGTATAGAATGCAGGAATACCCGCACCACCTGAGCGTAGCTTTTCTGCCAATGTACCTTGCGGGGTTAGCTCAACTTCTAACTCGCCTGCCAAGTACTGGCGTTCGAACTCTTTGTTTTCACCAACATATGATGAAATCATTTTCTTGATTTGGCGGGTCTGTAGTAGCAGACCAAGTCCAAAATCATCGACGCCAGCGTTGTTGCTGATACAGGTCAACTCTTTAACGCCACTATCACGTAGTGCTTCGATCAATGCTTCTGGAATGCCGCATAGACCAAAACCACCGATAGCGAGTGTTTGCCCATCGCTGACGATGCCTTTTAGCGCCTCTTCGGCACTGTTATATACTTTTGAGCGACTCATACTTATCTCCTTGCAAGTCTGTTTTTGTTATTAACGTCCATTATCTATCATGATTTATTTATTGTGCCAATCAATAGCGCATTGACTGTTTTAAATTTAAATCAATACATTTTATATCGATATATCATATATCAAATACTTATGCTAACTTAACATATAATTCTCGCAGCGAGAAGACAATAACACTAAGAACGAATGAGACAGTACAGTAGCGAGGTATGAGGCAAGTCAATATCATATTATTCCAAGATTAATATTTGATAAAAAATCAAAAATTACATATTTTGATTAATTTTATTGACCTACATCGATAATCGCGACATACACGCTGTCTTAATTTTGCCAAGGAGGGCTATCATGTTTAGTACATTTGCGATTGTCATCACCCTATTATTACTCATGTTTTTTGCTTATCGTGGTTATTCTGTGCTGATCTTAGCACCGATTATGGCGACGCTAGCAGTCTTACTATCAGGTGATTTTTTAAACACCATCCCCGCTTATACCGATGTCTTTATGGGCGCGTTAAGTGGGTTCTTACTCAAATTCTTCCCTATATTCTTGCTAGGGGCATTGTTTGGGCGTTTGATGGCCGACTCTGGTGCGGCAACCGCGATTGCCAATACCGTCGTCGAAAAGCTCGGTGCCAGCAAGGCCATTCTTGCGGTGATTTTGGTCTGTGCTATTTTGACCTATGGCGGGGTATCACTGTTTGTGGTGGCGTTTGCCATTTATCCTATTGCCAAGGACTTGTTCAGAGCAGCCGATATCCCAAAACGTTTGATTCCTGCTGCCATTGCCCTAGGGTCATTTACCTTTACAATGACTGCACTGCCAGGCACGCCAGCCATCCAAAACGCTATTCCAATTCCTTACTACAACACCAACGTATTTGCCGCGCCTATTTTGGGTATCATTGGCGGTACGATCATGTTTATTGGTGGTTGGTTGTGGCTTCAGTCACGTGCCAACAAAGCAAATGCAGCGGGGGAAGGTTATGGTCAGCATGATGAAGAGGATGTAGGCGGCGTTGGAGCGGCTGCAAAAAAAGCTGATATATTAAACACTCATCACACTTCATTCACCGTTGCCATGATTCCGCTGATATTGGTCATTGGCTTGAACGCTATATTGACCTATGTGGTTTTCCCATCGATAGATTTCAGTAGCCTAAAAACTCAGTTTCCCGATTTAAATATAGATGGATCGCTCGGGTTATGGTCAATTATTATCTCGTTGGTCGTCGCTTGTGTGGTGTTAATTCTGCTCCGCATCGGACATTGGAATAACCTACAAAAAACCATCAACCGTGGTACTTATGACTCGATGCTGCCGATTTTTAATACTGCATCAGAAGTGGGTTATGGCGCAGTTATCGCATCATTAGCAGGCTTCCTTATCATTCGTGATAGCATTTTAAACCTTACCCCTGACAACCCTCTGATCTCAGAAGCCGTCGCGATGACCACGCTTGCTGGTATCACAGGCTCATCGTCTGGTGGTTTGAGTATTGCGCTGTCGACCTTGGGTGAAGACTATCTAAGAATGGCCGTCAATGCGGGTATCGACCCTGAGTTAATGCACCGCGTAGCCGTTATGGCGGCAGGTGGTCTTGATACGCTTCCACACAGTGGCGCTGTCATTACCTTGCTAGCGATTTGTGGTTTGACCCATAAACAGTCTTATTTGAACTTGGCGATGGTGACGATGGTCATTCCATTGGTCGCTGTGGTTGCTGTGATTATCTTAGGGACGATGTTTGGTTCATTCTAAGCTAGCTTAGTCATTTAATCATTTAGTCACTTAGCCATTTATTATTGACTACTGGTATCTAAGTGAATAATGGATAAATAAAAAACCCACTTAGCACACTGCTTGGTGGGTTTTTTATGGCTGGTTTATGACCATCAACATGCGGTGTGAACCTATCGTTCATGGCTAATAAATGCTTGCCAAATGAGAAGTAATTACCAAGGAATATCACAAAATTATCTGAATTACGGTATCATAGGCACACTTTTTGATTTTTTATTATTTTTAGAAGTTTTTAGCATTAACGATGTCGCATCGATGAGCGATGAGCCGCTTAAGATGTTCGATAACTAACCCATTTATACAAAAATATAGGTGATAAAAGTGCGTGAGATTTTAGTAACCAGTGCGCTGCCCTACGCCAATGGCGACATCCATTTGGGGCATCTTGTAGAATATATTCAGACAGACATCTGGGTACGTGCGATGAAGGCGCAAGGCCATCAGGTCACTTATGTCTGTGCCGATGACGCGCACGGTACAGCCATCATGCTCAAAGCAGAAGCCAATGGCGTCACGCCAGAGGAGCAAATTGCCTCAGTCAAAGCCTCACACGAAGCAGATTTTTCAAAGTTCCTGATCAATTTTGATAACTACCACAGCACTCATTCAGAAGAAAACAAACAGTTCTCTGAGCTGATTTATCGTCGTCTCAATGAGGCTGGTCATATCAGCACAAAAGATGTCGAGCAGCTATTTGATCCTGAAAAGCAATTGTTTTTAGCCGATCGTTTTGTCAAAGGCACTTGCCCTGAGTGCGATTCACCAGATCAATATGGTGATAACTGCGAAGTATGCGGCACCACTTATGATGCCACTGAGCTGAAAAACCCGCGCTCAACGTTATCGGATGCCACGCCTGTGCTTAAAACTTCTAAGCATTATTTCTTTGACTTGCCAGAGTTTGAGCAGTTCTTACAGGACTGGACGCGCAGTGACAATCGCTTGCAAACCTCAGTGGCTAATAAATTGCAAGAATGGTTTGAGGCAGGACTTACTAGCTGGGATATCTCGCGCGATGCGCCCTACTTCGGTTTTCAAATTCCAGACACCCCAAGCGATGAGCCAGACAAATATTTTTATGTCTGGCTTGATGCGCCAGTTGGCTACATGGCAAGCTTTAAAAACCTATGTGATAAGCGTGCGGGAACAGAGCAAGCGCTTGATTTTGACCGCTACTGGGCACAAGAAAACGAGCACAAAACCGAAGTTTATCACTTCATCGGTAAAGACATCGTGTATTTCCATGCACTGTTTTGGCCAGCCATGCTAGCCGGTAGCGAATTGCGCACGCCAACGGGCGTCTTTGCCCATGGCTTCTTGATGGTCAATGGCGAAAAAATGAGTAAGTCACGCGGCACTTTCATCAAGGCCGAGACGTATGCTGAGCATTTACACCCTGAATACTTACGTTATTACTTCGCCAGCAAACTGTCTGACAAAGTCGAAGATATCAACCTTGATTTAGAAGACTTTATGCAAAAGGTCAACTCTGACTTGGTGGGTAAAGTGGTCAATATCGCTAGTCGTAGTGCAGGATTCTTGGTTAAAAAGTACGACGGTATACTGTCTGAGACTTGCGCTGAACCGCGCCTATTAGAAGACATTACCAAAACGGGCGATGAGATTGCTGCTGCTTACGAGAATCGTGAATTCTCACGTGCTATGCGCCTCATCATGCAGTGTGCGGATAAAGCCAACGAATATATCGATGCCAAAAAACCATGGTCGCTCGCGAAATTGGAAGGCACTGAGCAAGAAGTTCAAGACGTCTGCTCGGTCGCTATCAACATTTTCCGTCAGTTGATGGTCTATCTGGCACCAGTATTGCCTGAGCTGACAGCAAATGCGAAAGAGTTTTTGAATATTGACGATTTAAGCTTTGCCAGTCGTAATGAGTGGTTATTAGGCCATAAAATCAATAAATTCAAGCCACTGATGCAACGTATCGAAGAAAAAGATATTGAAGCCATGGTAGAAGATTCTAAAGCATCATTAGCTCAAGCTGATGCGCCTGCTGTGACCGAAAATAACAAGCCTGCCGCAAAAGACAAATCACCTGCAATAGACGCTAATACTGTTGCCGAGCAAACGGATTATATTGGTATTGAAGACTTTGCTAAGGTTGAGATGAAAGTCGCTAAAGTGCTTGAGTGCAATCACGTAGAAGGCGCGGACAAGCTGCTACAGTTCACACTAGATGTTGGTGAAGAAAAGCCACGTAACGTGTTTAGCGGCATTCGTAAGTTCTATGAGCCTGAGCAACTGACGGGTAAGAAAGTCATTTGCGTGACCAACCTTGCCCCGCGAAAGATGAAATTTGGTATCTCTGAGGGCATGATTTTGTCATCAGGCGATCCAAAAACTCAGCTAACGGTCGTTACGCTACCTGATAACTGTGTCATTGGTGATGTACTCGCATAAAAATATTAACTTAAGTAGTGGTGTAAGTGATAATTAAAGAAAGAACGAAAAAAACGGTCTAAATAGACCGTTTTTTTATGGCTGACTTAAAAGATTAAAGTGCGCTGTTATCTACTCAAAACATCAATAATTTCCAACGTGTTATTAATTACTGTCACAATCTTATTGTCTGGCGTACGGATACGTACGTAACGGTCATCATAACGATCTAAAATAACAGAACGATCATAATCCCTTCTATCAATCTTGCCGACTACTCTATAACCGTATTTATCAAGGTCACGCTTGAATGACGCGTTAGGGCTAGCATTGCGATACGCATTAATATTAGGGTGGGCATTGCCATTATTTTGATAATTGTTATGGTTGTAATCTTTACTAATGTGAGCAGAGTTACCCTTGCCATTTCCATGACCGTGCCCATTACCATGATTGTCTTTTGCCATAGCAGGCAGGCAAATCAATGAGCTTGCCGTAATGCCAGCGATGGTCAATAACTTTAAATTAGCTGTATTCATAATGTTATCCTTAAAATATGCGTTTGAATAATAGTAATGAGATATTTGAATGCGTTGTATAGTCAAGTCAATTTAAAAATGACACAACGAGATTAAAGGCTATTTTTCGCAGCCTCTGGAGACGAAGTCACAGCAAGCAAGGAAAATAGTATTTAATCGAGTGTGTTTATGATGATATATCAGTTTTATTTGGGCTTTACTATATATTCAACACGTCAACATAATAATGATATGGATTTTGGACGCACCCTACTTCTCATATAAAAAATTTTTATATAAACATTAGCTTACGTTAATTATGAAGTGGATTGGTAATAGATGCGTTGCTAGCTTGTATGCTTTTTGACTATCAGTTTATTGGATAAGACAATGCCTTAAGAGGCTAATTCTTATGGTTAAATACTCAAAACCACACTTATGACAGTGGTTACGACAATGCCTAATAGTCTTACTAAGTACGCCTATGACGAATGCGCTTTAATTTTTTATTGCGATAACTTACATTGCTGTCATAATATGAACATAATAATCGACGGAACGATTACTTTAATTAATGGTTAGCCTGCTATGTTGACGTAGACGTAGTATTGACTCGGCTAATCTGCATTCTCCAATATCTTTTTTAGAACCAAAGAGAACCAAACAGATTCTTTGAGCATTGCTATTAGTAGGCTTGATCAATCTGACAGTCCTCGCTTGGTTTTTATGATTGATATAACCTATGAGTTATCCTAATAATGACTATTGCTTCTACTCTACGCTTAAGCCTATATGGCGTTGCTCTTAGTGCCATTAGCACACTTGGCCTGATAGGCTGCTCGAACTCCTCTACTGACACAGCCGCCACTACTGAAAATAGCTCTGCTGCAGATGCAGAAAAACCTGCCAAATCTATTGCGATTACCCAAATCGTTGAGCATCCATCATTGGATGACATGCGCCGCGGTATTATTGATGAGCTGGCAGACAATGGTTATGTCGAAGGCCAAAACCTAACGGTCAACTTCCAAAGTGCACAGGGCAATACAGCGACAGCAGGACAGATTGCTAAGCAGTTTGCAGGAGACAATCCGGACGCCATCGTCGCTATCTCGACGCCATCGGCCCAGTCGATTGTCGCGGCTACCACTACTATTCCTATCATTTATACGGCCGTATCAGACCCACTAGGCGCTAAGCTTATCAATGAAGATGGCAAGCCTTTTCAAAGCAATTTGACAGGATTATCGAGTCAGCTACCTCTAGAGCCGCAGTTAGATTTACTACAACAAATAAAGCCTGAGATGAAAACGATCGGCTTCGTTTACAGCCCAGGCGAAGCAAACTCAGTGTCATTGCGTGATAGCCTAAAACAAGCGCTACCAGCACGAGATCTGACATTGTTAGATATCCCTGCCAATCGTCCAACCGATATCGGCATGGCAACCCGTAGCTTGCAAGGACGCGCAGATATCATCTATACCTCATTTGACAACAACGTCGCCTCTGCTTTTGAGGCCATGACTCAAGCAGCAAACGAGTTGAAACTCCCTATTGTCGCGTCTGATGAGTTTAGCGTGAAGCGCGGCGCGGCAGCTGCTCTTGGCGTTAATGATTATGACTTTGGTCGTACCACTGGCAAAATGGTATATCGCGTATTAAATGGCGAGGCGATCAATAACATTGAACCTGCCGTCATGAACGATCTAACCTTATATATCAGCCCTAAGCATGCCAAAACGCAAGGCGTTAGTTTGCCAGCAGAGTTGCTAAAAAATGGCATCAATGTTGATGAACAAGCGCAAAGCACTGATAACAAATAGCACGAATAAAATAAATAGTGCTGAATAGTAATACTGAAAAATACCCTGTAGCCATCATAAGTGGCTCGCTTTACCCTTTTACCCATCTATTAAATAATGTACGGACACATTATTACTTTTAGGAGTCAGAACCATGTTGTATCAAAATCGTTTTAATTTTGGCAAAGCGTTACTACTAGGCGGTGTATGCACTGCTATCTTAACGGGTTGTAATCAATCAGCCCAAGATACTAGCACGACTGATACTGCGGCTACTGGCGATACTGCCACCGAAATGAAAACTGTTGCTATCACTGCTATCGTTGAGCATCCAGCACTTGATGATGTACGCAAAGGCGTGATCGATGAGTTAAACGAAGCAGGATTCAAAGATGGTGAAAACCTAACGGTCAACTTCCAAAGCGCACAAGGTAACACTGCGACAGCCGGTCAGATTGCCAAACAGTTCGTCGCTGATGATCCAGATGTGATCGTAGCGATTGCTACCCCATCTGCACAGTCTGTGGCCGCCTCAACGAGCAGCATTCCACTGGTATTCTCTGCGGTGACTGATCCAGTCGCTGCCAAGCTGGTGCCAAGTTTGGACGGCTCTGGCACCAACGTGACAGGAGCCTCAGATGCCCTACCATATGAGCCGCAAATTGAATTGATGCGCCAAGTCATTCCTGAACTAAAAAATGTCGGTTATGTCTATAGTCCAGGTGAAGTCAACTCAACGATTATCTTACAAAATCTAAAAGAGAAATTGACCCCTCAAGGCATTAACGTGCTTGAAGCACCAGCACAGCGTAGTAATGACATCGCAATGGCAGCACGTAGCCTAGAAGGTAAGGTCGATATGATCTACACCTCAACAGACAATAACGTGGTATCCGCTTACGAGTCACTCTATCAAATCGCCAAAGAAAGCAAGATTCCACTGATCGCCTCAGATACCAGCTCAGTTGAGCGCGGTGCGGTTGCAGCATTAGGCGTAGATTATTATGAGCTTGGCCGTGAAACGGGTAAGATCGTTGTTCGTATCTTGAATGGTGAAAAAGCAGGCGCTATCCCTGTTTACACCCCACAAGCGCTTAACCTGTATGTCAGCCCAAAACATGCTGAAGAAGAAGGCATTACTTTGTCACAAGCAGTTATCGATAAAGCAAAAGAAGTGGTAGAATAACGCACCTTTGTATTTGGCTTACCATAGCAGCCATGAGCAAAATCATAATATGAATCAGTGATTGCGCTTTTGTGCTGTCATGCTAAATGTTTGACAAGAAACCCAGCTATGAGTCAGTAGGCTGGGCTTCTTGTTTCAGCAGAACCTGTTTAAATAGCTTGTTTCATATATTGCTGTAGTTAGCTTATGGCTTATCTGATACTTGTTAAGTAAAATACATTTTTGCTGTATTGGATATTGCCGTTGCTTGAATCAGCGCTTTAAACCAAGGTAACTTATGAACGTTGTTAATCGTGACCTGTTTTGGTTTACCCTAACCGCAGATTGCTTAATCTGTTAAATTCACCGCTTAGCTGTTTAGCATTTAGAGGGTTTTGGCGCTTGCCACTCACTTATCTTGGTTCCATACGCTAGACACTGAGTTATGACTTACTGATCTCTTATGTCTTTAATTGCTTTTTTTGGTGCGCTTGAAAGTGGTCTGATCTATGGCCTCGTCGCACTTGGTGTGCTGATCTCATTTCGTACGCTTGACTTTCCTGACTTGACGGCTGACGGTAGCTTTCCGCTGGGCGGCGCGGTCGCTGGCATCTCTATCGTTGCGGGTGTCAATCCGTGGCTCGCCTGTGCTTTTGGTATGCTAGCAGGCTCAATCGCTGGTATCGTTACTGCATGGCTGCATGTCAAACTTGGCATCCTACAATTGCTTGCCAGTATCTTAGTGATGGTTGCCCTATATTCTGTCAACCTACGCATCATGGGCGCCCCAAACCTACCGCTACTTGGTGAAACGACGGTATTTAGTACCTTAGTGACTAATGGCAATGGTTATTGGATGCGCTGTCTGATTATCGGTGTGGTCGTGGCGATTGCCATGTTATTTTTAAACTGGTTTTATAGTACCGAAACTGGTTTATCAATGCGTGCTACTGGCTCAAACTTGAGAATGGCACAAGCGCAAGGTATTAATACCTCATGGATGACCATCATCGGTATGGCGATCTCTAACGGCTTGATTGCCTTGGCAGGTGCGCTATTTGTCCAGACCCAAGGCGGCGCTGATATTTCTATTGGTATCGGCACCATCGTCATCGGTCTAGCAGCAGTCATCATTGGTGAGACCATCATTCCTGCCAAGCGTATTTGGTTAATTACCTTTGCGGTTGTGGTCGGTGCAGTATTGTACAAGCTGTTTATTCAGGTCGCACTATCGAGCGATACGCTGCGTAGTATCGGCTTTGGCCCGCAAGATTTGAACTTAATCACAGCATTACTCGTGGTATTGGCGTTGGTCTTACCAAAAGCGAAAACGAAGTTTTTATCACGCAAAGTTCGCGCCTAATGACAGTTTAAGCAAGTACCAACAGCACTTGCTTTGCCCGAAGAGATAATAAGGAATAACGATTATGATGCAAGCCACCGATTTACAGTTGACCTTTAATCCAGGCACACCTATCGAAAACCCTGCCCTACGTGGTATTAGTTTGAATATCGCTGATGGTGAGTTCGTCACTGTTATTGGTACCAATGGTGCAGGTAAATCGACTTTTTTGAACGCAGTCAGCGGTACCACGCGCGTCGATAGTGGTTCAATCCTGCTAAATGGCATTGATGTCACCAAAAAATCCGCCCATCAACGTGCACACTGGGTCGCGCGTGTTTTTCAGGATCCGATGGCAGGTACTTGTGAAGCGCTGACCATTGAAGAAAACATGGCCTTGGCCTATAAACGTGGCGGCAAGCGCGGTTTGAAGTTTGCACTAAATCAAAACAACCGTGACTTGTTCCGTGAAAAACTGTCTGTGTTAAAACTGGGACTAGAAAATCGCCTGACAGACCGTATGGGTCTACTCTCTGGTGGTCAACGTCAAGCGGTGAGCCTGCTGATGGCATCGCTACAGCCCTCTAAGATTTTATTGCTCGATGAGCATACTGCTGCCCTTGATCCAAAAACTGCCGCCTTTGTTTTAGAATTGACAGATAAAATTGTCACAGACAATAAGCTCACCACCATGATGGTGACCCACTCTATGCAACAAGCATTGGCACATGGTACGCGCACCGTGATGCTACACCAAGGGCAAGTGGTCTTGGACGTGTCTGGAGACATTCGTCGCGGCATGACCGTACACGATTTGTTAGATATGTTCGAGCAAACACGCGGCGAAAAGGTTGAAGACGATAGCTTAATTTTGAGCTAGACTGTCTCAACTTATTGACTCTCAAAAAGCAGACATTACTGTTTCTAATTGCTTCTAAAACCTTCAAGAAAATTGATGTTTCTTGAAGGTTTTTTGTTATCTATGGTTACTACTGCTACACACGGTACAGCGGGCATTATATAGTGATGAGATACCACCATTATGCCGCCATTTATCGATGAGGTCTGTCATGCGCAAAATTCCTGTTTACTCCCACCCTGCTGCAGGTTGGCCTGCGCTGATCTCCTCGACACGCAAACTGATGGATTATCAAACCTTTTTACGCGGTAGTGTCAGCGTCCTAAAAAGCAATCAACCTCAAGGCGGATTTGACTGCCCAGGCTGCGCGTGGCCAGACCATAAGTCACATAAGCGCATCGACGTCTGCGAAAACGGCATCAAAGTCATCGCCAGCGAAACCATGACGAAAAAGGCAGATGCACAATTTTTTGCAAGGCATACCGTGACCGAGTTACAAAGATGGTCTGGCTACGAACTTGAGCATAGCGGGCGTTTGTCAGAACCGATGTACTATGATGCCGCGCAAGATCGCTACGTCCCTATTCCTTGGGAAGCGGCTTATGGCTTAATCACTGAGCAGCTTGGAAAGCTTGATTCACCCAATGAAGCACTATTTTATACCTCAGGGCGCGTGACCAACGAGCCGGCCTTTATGTATCAGCTGTTTGTTCGCAGCTTTGGCACCAACAACCTGCCTGACTGCTCGAACATGTGCCATGAGCCGACCTCAGTGATGCTCGGTAAACAGCTAGGCGTCGGCAAAGCGACAGTCATGCTAGAGGATTTTGAGCAAGCCAAACTGATATTGATGTTTGGGCAAAACCCAGCGACTAACCATCCACGAATGCTGGAGATGCTTGCCCATGCACATGAGCAAGGATGCCGAATCATCTCGATTAATCCGATGCGCGAGCAAGGCTTGAGTAGATTTAGAAATCCGCAAAAACCAATGCATATGGCCGCAGGTCAAAGTGATGATATGGTCGATGATGTCATTCAAATTCAAATCGGCGGTGATACCGCGCTATTGACGGGCATTGCTAAATGGCTGATTGAAAATGATAGAATCAACCATGACTTTATCACTACTCATACCGCAGGTTTTGAACCGCTAAAACAATGGCTAACAGCGCAAACTTGGGAAGACATCACGCTTGGCTGCGGTATTCCTCAAATAGATATTGTCAATCTCGCTAAGCTAGTTGCTGATAGTTCAGCGACCATTTGTACTTGGGGCATGGGTATCACCCAGCATGTGCAAGGCGATGACAATGTTGCGATGATTACCAATCTATTATTATTGATGGGTATGATTGGTATTGATGGTGCGGGCGCCTCCCCTGTTCGTGGTCACTCCAATGTTCAGGGCGATCGTACCATGGGTATCCATGAACGCCCGAGTAAAACCTTACTGGACAGTCTAGAGCGCGTCTTTGAGCGTCCTATGCCAAAAGAGCATGGCTATGATGTCGTCACAGGCGCCAAAGCGCTTATCGAAGGTGACTTAAAAGTGTTTATGGGTATGGGCGGTAATTATGCTGTGGCAGCCCCTGATACGAGCGCTATTCAACAAGCATTAACCACCACTCAGCTCAATGTATTTGTCGGTACCAAGCTCAATGAAACCATGCTATACCCAGGAGCAAACAACGTCATTCTGCCTTGTCTGGGTCGTACTGAGCGTATCCTGACAACAAAAGGTGAGCAGTTTGCAACGATTGAAGATTCAATGTGTCAGATAGTTCCAACCCAAGGTAAGCTTAAACCTGTGAGTGATAACTTAAAGTCTGAGGCAAAGATTATAGCGGAGCTTGCGACACATGTACTTGGTGCTGACTCCTCTATTCCTTGGCTTGCAATGAGCGAAGATTTTGATCTCATTCGAGACTATATCGCCCAAGCTATTAACGGTTTTGAAAACTTCAATCAGCGCATTCGTACCAATGAGCGCGGGTTTCATTTGTATCATGCAGCGCGCCATCGTGTATGGAATACCGAGAGTGGCAAAGCTCAGTTTGAAGTACCGCATTACTCCATTACGTACGTTGCAGCCCAAATGGCGGACACACATGACATTGATCATGAGGACACAACGCAAAAGGTTTGGCAACTGACCAGCGTTCGTAGTCATGACCAGTTCAATACGATGATATTTGGATTCAAAGACCGCTATCGCCAGACCAACCGCCGAGATGTGCTATTCATGCATCCAGATGAAATCAGCCGCCTAGGCTGGCAAAAAGGAGATCAGGTGATGGTATCGCGGCACGCCAGCAGCTCAAGCCACACAGCGCATAAAAACAAGCCGCGCGTACTAGGGCCTCTCATATTGACTGAGATGGATATCGCCGCCAATGCCGTCGCCGCCTATTATCCTGAATGTAACGACCTGTTTGATTTGGATACCCATGCGCCAGACTCTCATATCCCAGCATACAAATCGACGACCGTGATCTTAGAGCGTGTGAATACAAGTGTTCAGACAGCCGAACCTGTATAAGTGGTAATGATCACTGAAAGTAATTTTGAGCAAAGTGAGTCCTCTAGCAAAATGGCTATGATGGCAGAGACAACTGAAACTAGAGTGATTATGACTGAGATATCTGAGGATAATGATAATAGCGCAGCCGAGACAATGCTCGCTCGCAAACATTTAGCGCAGAAGCATCATTATCCATCGGACAAGGCTCATGGAGCCGATATACCTCAAAGCTGTATTGAGTCTCAAACCACCAGTTTGGCAGTAGAGGCAGCGGTATCAATCGTTATTAATGGGATTCATTATGCGGTACTGATGGCCAGCCCTTACCAACTAGAGTATTTGGCTGTTGGGTTCTTATTTAGCGAGGGCTTGATTCAGCACAGTCATGAATTACTTGATTGGGAAGTGACACATCTTACAGATATTGCCAGCTACCAAAAGTTTGCTCAATCCTTAAACGATGGGGATCTTGAATTCGCCTCCATTGAGCAACGCTTAGAGCAATTTCAAGATTATGATATCTATATCGTAGAGCTGGTGCTAAACCAACGCTGCCATCAGCGCATCCAAGCCCAAAAGCGCCAACTGGCAGGGCGTACAGGCTGCGGTATGTGCGGCATCACGGGGCTGACACAGGCATTGCCCGACTTGAGCCACTACTCACAAGCAAACATACATGGTTCTAAGGCAACCGTGCCAAGCCTTGAGTATCTATTAGTACTACGTCAGCAAGTAGATGCCACACAGCATACACACCAACTGACAGGAGCTGTGCATGCAGCAGCGACGATATACAATCAGCAGTTGTACTTGTTTGAGGACGTAGGCCGTCACAATGCACTCGACAAATTAATCGGTTGGCAACTGCGACAAAAAGTAGAGGTTGATTGCGTACTCATGACCTCACGATTATCGATTGAGTTGGTACAAAAATCGATTCGGGGGCGTATCCCTTGGCTCGTTGGCATGTCTGCGCCCACCAGTACGGCCGTACGGGTCGCCCAGCGCTATGGTTTGGGACTGGCTGGGTTTTTGCGTGACAATAGAGTCACCTACTACACTGGCATTTGATGAGTATTGCCTAACCACATTTTCTAAATCCTGTCGTTATCATCGATTCGTTTACTTTGATACCCTCACATTGATCATTTAATACTGCCACCATTCAATATGTTAGCCTTATTGATACCCTCACAAACACCTTTCCATAAACCCCATTTGTGAATGCCATTTTTCTTGAGATCTGCCTCTGCCTTTTGGTCATTTATGACAGATAACTGACCGATAGATTTGAGCTTCACGGCAGAATAGGGTACTCTTAGCGCACGAGTATGTTACACATAGTTAACATAGCTGTAGTTTTATTTATAAATACTTAGCCTATGGTGCAACGCATCAGGGCTGTAGCGTGTTTGATACTTAACTACAGGTAATGCGTCAATTACCTAATCATGGGCAAAAATTCGCTCATGCTTGGGTGTATTTCAGCCGGCTATACATAATATTAGCCGATAAAGCTGTCTACACTTAGCACCGTCATCAGCAGATGGCTGAGTGCTTATTCATAATTTTGCTGTAGATACCTGCCTTGTCAGCGCTCTATAGCAGCCAGCTATTATCAAGTATGACCACTTGACAGCGTGATGGACTATCCATCAACAGACGCATGCTGATGACTCCCTGCGATTTTTGTGAAATGTGGCTCACTGTTGCATGTGATTTTTTCAAATGACGTACAACAGTGAGTAACCGGCATGATGTCAATGGGCAGTTGTCATTTACAGGTTGCAGGATCTACCCTTAAAACACCAAGTGCGCCAGCGCGCGGCATTTGGGTCGGCGCTGACTGCTTTTTATGACGGCTAACTGTTAGCACTGTGTGATGCCTCTACATAAAACTTTTATGGGCTTTATTGTATTCTTAACAGTTTTGGATAAAGTTATACTATTAAACTTTTATTTATGTAAAATAATCGCGAGGTATGAATTTGAAAACTGAGTCACTGTTCCAATTTTCATCGTTAACCATTATTTTATTGTTGTTAGCGTTTTATGGCGGCACGTATTTGTTGTCATTGCTGATCAAAAAAGACAAAGAAACCACTTCAGGATTTATGGTGGCAGGCCATGGCGTCGGCTTTGGCATGGGTGCTGCTAGTATGACCGCTACTTGGATTTGGGCGGCATCGTTTTATGCGGCGGCGACCTCTGGCTACAAGTATGGCGTATCAGGGCCGATACATTACGGCTTTTGGGGCGCGCTGATGATCTTATTCATTTATCCTTTTGGTATGCGCTTTCGTGAGCTTGCACCCGATGGTCATACCTTAGGTGAGCTTATCCACGCCCGCCATGGCTCATCAAGCCAATTAATTTTAGCCATATCCAACCTTATGGGCAGCTTAATTAGCTTGATGGTCAACTTTACTGCAGCTGGGGCGTTGGTATCGGTATTATCGCCATTATCGTTTCAGACGGGGGTCATGATTGCAGGTATCGGGGTGCTAAGCTACACCCTAACCTCAGGGTTTCGTGCTTCCGTCTTTACAGACTTTGCGCAATTGGTCGCTTTGATGGCCATCGGTATTGTCATTATTCCAGCGGTACTGTTTGCGATGGGTGGGCCACAAGTCATGGTCGATGGCCTCGCTAACCTCACGCTTGAACAGCAGGATTTCTTTTCATCCGAAGCGTTTTTTCAGCAAGGAGCGCCCTATTTTGTCGCTGTACTTGCTTATGCGATTGGTAACCAAACCATCACGCAGCGCTTGTTTGCGATCGATAAGACTAAGATTAAACAGACCTTTATTACCGCCACGGTCGGCTATGCTGGTATCGTCATCGGTCTTGGTATGATCGGATTGATGGCTTTGACCATCGGTATCGAGCCACTAGATGGCAATATGAACAACCTCATCCCGCAGATGGTCAGCACTTACTTGCACCCTGTATTTATCGCCTTGTTCTTTATCTTGGTCATTGGCTCATTGTCATCGACAGCCGACTCAGATTTGTCGGCATTATCGACCATTATGATGGCGGATGTGTATGGCAAAAACATTGCCAAAGGCCGCGTCAAACCTAAAACCATGATGCTCGTTGGTCGTAGCACGATGATTATCGCCACCGCTGCCGGACTGATCTTTGCCAGCTTTAAGCTAGATATCTTGGTGATGCTCGTATTCGTCGGTGCATTATGGGGCGCGATTGTTTTTCCGGTCATCGCCAGTGTGTTTTGGAACCGCGTGACCAATGCCGCCTTTACCTCGGCAGTCATCATCGGCCTACTGCTATTCTGTGTGGTACGCTTTGAGCTGCTACCGATGACAGGCTTTACTGCGCTTTTCTTTGAAATACTGGCCAGTGTGGGCGCCGCAGTCGTGATTGGGCTGATGGTCTTTGGCTTTTTGGGTCGTAAAATCGGCATGGTAGCGGCAGCGATCACGCTGGTACTGATGCTCATTTTTGCCACAGGCTTCTTACGTCAGTACATGGTACTACTGGCCTCACTAACGGCCTATGGTGCTAGCACCATCGCTTGTATCATCGTTAGCCTCATGGGTGATGAACACTTTGATTTTGCTTTAATCAATCAACGTGTCGGCGATTATGATAAAAAAGCCAAGGCATCGACCTCTGAGCTTTCATGAACACAGGTAGCGAGCACCGCTTGCGGGTTTGGCAGTTGGTCAATATATGACCCGCTGCACAGGCAACCCTTCATAAATACTATAAGGAGATATCATGGACAACGTCTTTATCTACGGCTTATATATTTTAATTTGGCCAGCCATTACGCTCGGCGTGCTGGTATTGATTTGTACCGCGACTTATCGCGATATCAAACGAGCCAAACGTAATAACGAAGAGATATTATAAAAGTACACTCTCAATGATCAGTACTCTCATCAGTGAGTCCGGCTCGCTGATGAGCCTGAATACGCAAAAAACTAATAAAAAAGCACTAAAATCAGCACAAGTGAGCAAATAAGCTATTTTTAGCCAAAAAATGACTTGTAATTTAAATTATTTTTGCTAATATAGTCCACCTTGATTGGCTGGATGGCAGAGTGGTCATGCAGCGGACTGCAACTCCGTTAACGCCGGTTCGATTCCGACTCCAGCCTCCAATTATTTATTAACTTTACGTTAATTTTGGCTTGCATTATTATCCCAACCGATTATAATAGCGACCACTTATCTAGTAACTAGACAGTCTATCAGCTAGTTTACATGTTAGATAACACAAGTTTTGCCCGGGTGGTGAAATTGGTAGACACAAGGGATTTAAAATCCCTCGCTAGCAATAGCGTGCCGGTTCAAGTCCGGCTCCGGGTACCATTACATAGTTCTATACTATCTTATAGAGTAGCCAAGGCCCCTGATATCAGGGGCTTTGCTGTATCTGACGTCCTATACTGTCTTATGAATCTTTCCTAATCCATGCACTTTGAGTATACTGTCAAGTATACTGAGTTTTCAGTGTACTTATGGAGGATTAGGTTATGGAAAGAAAAGCGATAAGTTCAGATCGAAGCATCAGCAGTCATAAGCCTGAAGACAAGAAATACTTCGTTGCTGTTAAAAACCATCCTAAACTATTCTTAATGGTACGTCCTACTGAAACTAAGTCATGGATGTACCGATACTACCCTCCTTCAAATCCTAAGCAAAGTATTATATCAATCGGTATATATCCAAGTATCTCGTATGCTCGTGCTTGTGAAATATGGCGTGAGTATGAAGAACTTCTAAGCAAAGGTATTGATCCCAAAACATATCGTGAAGAAGAAAAGAAAAGACTTGTTAATAAAACTAAAAAAAGTTTCAATCATTTTGCTTGGGAGTATTTCGATAGCTTAGATCAAACTCAAAAGAGTAATACACTTATTCGCAAAAAAGGTCGGCTTGAGCTGATTTGCTCATACATAGGTGATGAGCCGATTAGTGAGATCAGCTCGCCTAGAATGCTTGAGGTACTATTAGACATTCAAGCTAAATCATTAAATAAGGCTGGCAAGCCTACAGACAAGGCTGAGCGCTGCGCAGGTATCGCAAGTGACGTATTTGTATATGCGGGTGCTCGTGGCTTCTGTACGAGCAATCCTGCGGCGCTAATCAAGAGTCAACTGGCTAAATCAAGCTATGGTCATCGCCCTGCTATTACCAAACCTAAAGAATTAGCTAAACTACTACGCGATATTGAGACTATAGAAGGTGATCCAAACACGATAAACTCCCTTAGGCTATTAGCGTTACTGTTTGTGCGTAATGGTGATCTACGCCGTATGCGCTGGGCTGATTTGGACTTGGAGGCTGGCAGGTGGACACTAAAGCCGCTAAAGGGGCAAGGTAAAGTGAACATGGTCAAAGACATGGTGGTTCCCCTACCTCGTCAAGCTGTGGCAATCTTACGCGCGCAGCAGCAAATCAATGGTCATACTAAATTCGTCTTCTACAGTGAGACAGCAAAAAAGCATCAGATCATCTCTGATGCGACAGCAAATAAGCGGTTAAAGGATTTGGGCTATCAAGATGTACATTGCGCTCATGGTTTTCGCGCGACAGCAAAGACCATCCTACAAGAGCAATTAAAGTATCCTCTCGTGCTTGTTGAGATGGCATTGGGTCATACGACTAAAGATCCTAATGGCACAGCTTACGGTCGATTTGAATACATTGATGATCGTAGTGATATGATGCAGAAGTGGGCGGACTATTTAGATGCTTTGCGTGAAGGTAGAGATACGGCAGAGTTTAGAGCAGATGCTCAAAACAAATCTGATTCTACTACCCATCTGCAAGCGTTGATTGACCAGCTGGGAGAGGATAAAGTGCTTGAAATGTTGAAAAGCAAGCCTTAGTAAGATTATTAATCTCTGATATATAAACCAAATGAGCATGTAGCTTTTCAATTTAAGAATGAAATAAAGGCAAATTATAATTATAGCTTTCCTCAAGCTCAAGCATATCAATTTTTGGTACAGATGCTATGATGTTTTATTTTTTTAATCAAACCTCAATAGTTACAGGAACAGCTACACCTATTTTATTTGCGACTTCAGTGTAAATATCTACTTCATTATCATCAACTTCTAGCGTAACAATTAGTGAGTAGTTTACTGTTTTAGCGCACCTTTCTTTATCTTTGTTAAGCTTCCACCAACCTGTTACAGGTTTGACTACAATCTTAGATACTTCAGAAAGATCAGCAGCCGTTCCCTCCCAATAATCTTTATGTATAGAGCCGGATTTTTGTAAATTACGTCCTAGAAACCACCCATGAGGAAAGTCATGTTCTATGTAATCTTCTCTTCGCTCATCTTTTCTGTTAATACTATCAATAAAGTCTTGTTTATCTTGTCCAGGTTTACAAAGATGAAAAGAAAGACCATGCGATCTATATACATACTTACTTTTTATTTTTGAAACACGGGGGTTAGGCTCAATGAAATAGGACAAAGTTACTATCATTTTAACATTAGCATTAGGCGGTAATTCACTTAATACTTTTTGAGGCCATGGTAGATCATGAAGATTAAACTCATTAAGTTTACAATCTTTTTCATGTTCAAATGGTTTAATAGAAGATTCAATAATTAAAGTTAATCTATCATTTTGACTATTGGCCGCTTTTTCTAAGTCAGGAATTCCATACCCACAGACTTTAAGAATCTGTTTTTTATATTCTTGAGTAACATTATTTGTAGTATGACTTTCAGCTAGCTCTTCTAACTTATCATAAATGGGCTTCGACCATTCGGATGAATGAATTATTAAGCCTCTAATAGTCTCAGGTTGCGCAGTTGGATAAGCTGTTATTATCTTTGCAGCTATATATGAAGCTTCAGCAGTAGCCGCGCTAGAGTCAGTATGTGATCCGAATACATTACCTTGAACTTTACCAGAAGCAGTTAAAACTGATAAGTCCTCATGAAAATCAAGTTGACCATCGTCACGAATTATTCTATTGCCACCTTCGCAAAGTATCTCTGGTTTAATTGGAGCATCGCTCCATTCCCAGTCATGAGAGCTGGAAGTAGTTGGGTTAATATCTTCTATACTTGAACATACTACCGGATTAGGTATGTCACTAATATTATAAAGCTTAGTACAACTACCTACTGTGATAGCATTCCAAGCCTGTGCAGGATCTTGAATTTTAGTACTTCTCGCATTAGTCCAATAGTCTTTTTGGAAAGTAGTAGCATTACCTGTAGAAATAATAAAAACATCAGAGCTTCTATTTGAGCATTCGTAACAAAAGTTATCAATAGCAGCAGACCATGATGTAGGGTAACCATCACAAGCTTCAGCAGTCACTGCTAAACTATAAACTCTTTTAGCATAGGGTCTATCAATTGCAAGATTATTTATTGTGTCTATTGTCACTGCACCATATAGCTCTTTTTTATTAAGACTTGGTGGAGGTGGCATAATTCTAGCAGATTCTATTTGATGAGTTACCTCAATAGGTTGAGTACTTATTATGTCTTCAATCAATCTTGTGCCAAAAGCTGATATACCAGCTTGATGAGACCCATGATACACATTGAAAGAAGACATATATGTGTCAGTATAATCACTCCAATCAGATCGCCATGACGTACAATATTCTTGCTTACATACTTTATTAAGTAAACGATTGTTATAATTAACGCCTGTATCTAATATGGTTACAAATACTTCGTCCTCCTTAAGATTCAAACTTATTCTTTGATTTAGGTCTTCGGTAAACTCAATTTGAGATATTGAATCCATCTCAGTAAACACACTTGGGTTTTCGGAAGATAGACGAAATTCGACTATATCTGGATATAATGCTATTAATTCGATTAGTTGAGAGCGTGTAGCATCAACTTTAAAAACATTAACTGTTGGCAAAGACAGATATGAGCTACTAATAAGTTCATCTTCTGGATTTTCAGCTCTTGATATAAATTGTTCTTTTATCTCGTCGTCATTAAATGCAATCCAAACTTCGCATTCTACAGACATATTTTCATTAGTTGGTATTAGAGCTAGGTCATCATTCCATAAGTCCTCAAGTGTTGAGGGCCTTATTAATGATATATTATTTAACATTGAAAGATTTCTAGGGTTATTTAATTTCGTATTCTTTTCAATGAATTCTATGATTTTCTTGCGGAGTAAATCTTTTCTATCACCACTTGAATAGAAAGTAAGAATTTGTCTCCCTTCTTCAAATCTCAATGTTTTAAGCCTAAATGATTTATTATCAAATGTATTAATATCTAGATCGGCACCTACATCACTGACTACACTTAAAAAAATACCATTTGGACTAGCTAAAGGACGTGATGTTATTCTCGTATCTTTTGCTTTATAAGATCCTACTTCACTAATTTCTATTAGAGAGTCATTCAATTGAGTTAATAAATTTGTGCCATGTTGAGCTCTATCTTTAGGCAATGTGACAGAGCTTCCAGGACCGCCCTTATTTGGATAATACTTGTATTTTTCCGCTGTGCCGTAAAATAAGTGAGGTTTATAGTTACTCATCGAAATACTCTTCAAAGTCTTGTTTTATTTTTTAGGGATTGTAATAAGAATTTTTCATCTACCAATTTTTTATTATTTAATATAGCCTCTTTTGCAGCATCATCACAGGCATTAGAGATTACCGCATAGCTCAATCCTTTGGCTGCACAGTAAATTGCATCCCAATCCTTTACTTTATATTCAAATAAATTGAACTTGTTCTGTATAAGACGTTGCACTTCACTTTCACCAGGCAAATCAAACTCAATAATATCATCAAATCGTCGGAAAAGAGCTTTATCAAGTGCTTCTATATGGTTAGTGGCAGCAACCACTATGCTATCAGACTGTTCCTCCTCAAAGAAAACAAGAAAAGAATTAAGTACACGTTTTATTTCACCAACATCATTCCCACTATCTCTAGCAGCGCCTATAGAATCAAACTCATCAAATAAATATACAGCTTTATTATTTGAGATGAAGTTGAAGACCGACCTTAGCTTAGCTGCCGTTTCTCCCATATACTTACTCATCAACCCATCAAGTAAAATAGCATAAAATGGCATATTTAGTTCAGTAGCTAACATAGCTGCAGACATCGTTTTGCCTGTTCCAGGTAACCCATAGAACAATAACTTTCTGCGAGGGGTCAAGCCAAACTCTCTAAGACTAGGAATATTCTTATGTTCATTTATTACTTTATCTAAATGTTTTTTGACGGCGGGCGAAAATACAATTTCATTCTTCCTAACCGAAGTAAACTTAAGCTGCAGGCTACCACTTAACTCATCTTTAACTGAAAGACTCATGCCATTCTTATCAAAACTATTTTGAATGGGTGAACCTTTATCTATTATCGACTTAAGCTCTTTTGCAAGTTTATGATGACCTGCTCTAGCTTCACTAGCAGCGATTTGTAAGGAAATAGATTGAAAACGACTAGTATCATTTTGATAGTGCGCTCTAACTAGGTTCTTAATCTGTTCAGCAGTTGCCATGGTTGACTCTCATCATATTACTAAGCAAAATAATACATCAATTGTAACAAATACCGTAAAAGAGGGACAACATAATTGGTAGTTATTATTTCGTTAATTATTAGGTAATAATAAGTAAATGGCTAATAATTATTATCTAGCCTACCATCCCCAATAGGTCTTAGACTATGTATCACAGCTGTCTAAAAGTCTTTTTTTAAGTCAATTTCACAGAAAGGTAGAGTTCTGTATGGATATCTACTATGACAATTTCTTGAGCCATACCTCCAAAATCCAAATTTTTATGCTATAAATTGCTAGTATTGATTTACTTATGATTAAATTTGGTATGGCAAATAAAATGTACTAACTCTATCCTAGCTCAGATATAATTTCCTGAGACCAGTTATCTTGCATCAGCATCTTGAAGGAAATACCACCAGAGGCTGCTTCAATGGTTATTTCACCAGCATCCACTGCTGTTTTAACATGCTTTGTAAGAAGCTCAAATAAACAACGCTTATACTCAGTATCATCATTGCCTTTAAGATGTTCACCTTTAGTTTCCAATACCGAAAAACGATATTGACCATTAATGGGCTCTTCAACGCATACCAATAGATCAGGATAAATCTTTTGCTTTTGCCAGCCTTGTAAGCTGTATTCTCGTTGATTAACTGCAATACGATGCCACCAATAGACTGATTCGTGCTTGTCTAAGTACCATGCAGTCTCTTGCTCTAAATTATTAAGGCCATTCTTATATATCTTTTCAAACAAGCTTCGCTCTAACTCTGAGCCATCCTTACGACGTAAGACCTGATCATGCTCAGCTACAGAAATTTCTAGAGTTTGTGCTAGTTCCCAATTTAACTGAGCGCTGTCTGAAGCTAATAAACGCAAAGAAATATCGCCCTTATCAAGTTTTTCTCTAAATAATTCCTCAGATAATAACGCAACTTGAGCCTTCAAATCACGCTTCATATCTTTCAATAACTCGAATCTATTATTGAATAAGGCTTCTTCATCGATGTCTTTACTACGAAGCACAGCCAATGTTTGAGTCAAAATACGCATTGCTTGCCAAGGATTAGGAATTACATCAGTAAGCTGGCGAACTAAGAACGATATATCTAGTTTTACTGTTGTATCAAACTCAACTTGTTCATGAACTGGCTCCGCTAAGTCTAACTCGCCTTGACTGTTCTTGGATTTTTTATAATCGATACGAGCAGTAGTGCGTTGTGAGCTATCCTCCACCAACTGAAAGTTTTTAACATTCAAATAAGACAAGGATTCCCAATTTAGACTACCTAAAATATCACGCTCATAATCAAATATACGATACCCTTCTTCCTTTCGGACGTCACGGTGTAATACCCTTGGTAAAAAAACTTTTGGTATGCTGCGAAATTGCTCTCTACGTCGCAAGGTTTCTTTACTCATCACTGCCTTTTGTGTACTTGGATCACTCGCTCTAACTTGATTTGCTATGTCGCTCATACCTTCATCTTCTAAACCTTGTTTTACGCCTGCCACCGCTTCCATCACATCTTGATCAAAGGTAAATACATAACACTCATCTAAACTGGATTTGTAGGTTAAACGAGCATGGGGTTGTCTTAATACTCGACCAATCATCTGTGTAATGGCTGTTTTGGCAGTCATTTTGGACAACACAGTAAGGATATAGGCAAAGGGGCAATCCCAACCTTCACGCAATGCATCTTTAGTGATAATGTATTTTACTGGACAGGTATCACTCAATAAATCATCATCACCTAGCTCATCTTTATCAGAAGTTTTAAGACGAATCTCGTTTTCATTCACTCCTAATATTTCAATTAAGTGTTTTCTAGCATCCTCAGCATGAACAAACGCAGAGTCTCGCTGATCTTTACCAGTGCGCTCTACTCTGATCAACATAATAGGTCGGATATAACGACCACTCTCATCCTGAAAATTCTGAGCATCATGCGCCAATTCTTTCAGTCTGGCATGAGCCAGTGATAACGTATGTTTCCAATCACTCTTATCTTCATTGATTACATTAATAGGCAGTTTGATCATTTGTTCGTCTTTTAGTGCTTGACCCGAAACATTGACCAATACATTAGAGTGGTGTTTGCCATTAGCGTTTGGCGTCGCTGAAAGCTCAAGAATGAACTTAGGATTAAAGCCACATAACGTATCCCTAGCCGTTTCACTATAGGCCTTATGACCTTCATCAATGATGATAACTGGTCTAACTAAACGCAGCACGTTGCCTAAACTTTGTTTTACTAAGACAGAGCCTGGAGCAATCCCATCTTGCCAACCATAGTCACTTAAGTCATTGCAATCTAAATTGCGTACTTTGGTCAACAAAGCTTCATTAGCAATAGAGTCGTCTTCTATGGGGAAAAAAGACGTGAAACGACCACTATCGCGAAACATCCGCAAACTTTCTTTGGACTTCCTTGCACTGGACTGCAACATCAATAACATCACACACAAATTTTCATCAACATCACGTCTGGTGAAAATATCGTCTTTTTCTAACATTTTTACACGACCACGAGATGCACGTTCCAGCATTTGCCGATATGGATGTTCACGGTTAGCTAGTTGTTTCCATGTTTGTTTGTAAATAGCATCTGACGGTACCACCCAAAGCACCATTCCCGTTTGTTTGGTAAACATATCCATTTGTAAGCGCTCAATAGCAGCCACACCTAACAATGTTTTACCACCGCCAGTAGGTACTTTTAAACACACATTCGGAATAGCACGATCTATACCATCAAAGCGTGAAATATATGGCGGCGTTAATTCTTGGCCATTTGAGCTTCTTAAAGAGTCAATACGGCGTTCCTGTACCAAAGCATCCCAAGTATCTTTTGCGTAATTGGTAAGCTTTGCATCTTTGCCATGCGTTTTTTGAAAATCAACAAAATCTTTTGCTAGTGTCTTGCATTCGGCAAGCTTATTCAGATAATAATTAAATTTATCCAAAACCCCATTTTGATAGTCCTTTAATTCCATATTACGCTCCCGTGATCCGATGAATAGCATATGGTAATTGACAAAAATCAATACGTTTTTCAGTTAAGTCTTTCTGACTCATGAACTTGGCCACAGCGAATACTATAGTACGTTTTTTAGTTTTATTACTCTTCACAATCGCTTCTACCTTATCGGAATTTAAGGCAGCTTCATTTGAACGTAGCCAATTGATTTCAGGACGATAAAATAAGTGAATACGGAATAAGTCCGTTTCACCTACAAAACCATCTGCTGATGTTTTGGCAACATTATCTAGAGACTCACCAGTTGCAGTATAAAACACATAACGAGCCAAAGCGTCGAACGTAGGCATACCTTCGCCAGTCAGCAGGCTTTCAATTTGTATAGGCTCTCCAAGAGAACAATAACAAAATGACCCATCTAATCCGTCTATTTGCTCTTTAGACTTTTTAATGCCAAACATCCTCAACACTCCACCTTTAACCACTCGCTGATATGAGTGATATTGACCTTTTGTTGAATCTTGTATTATATCTAACTCACTAATTGTTTTATGTGAATTCTTAAAATCAGACCAGCTAATATTTTTTACAAAAAGCTCTTCCTTGATGTTTTTTTGAGCTACATAACCTTTGATAACTAGTTGCATCCTAGTTCGCGTTATATCGATAACCTCGTTATAACCAGCCAAATCAGCTTTTGAATCAGCTTTGATTTCTTCTGGCAATTGGATTCCAATAAAGCGTCGCTTACCAAAATCAGCATTATTTAACTTTAATACTGAATGTAACGTAGTCCCACTACCAACAAATGAGTCAAGTATAGTAGATGATTCATCACAGCAAAGATCAATTAAACCGGCAACTATATCTACATCTTTTGGATAAGGAAAAACACCTTCACCAACAAGTTCTTCAACTTGCAAAGTGGCAGAACGTCCATCTTTGTAAAAAACTGTATTGAAAGCGTCACCGGCAGATTTCTTAAGATAAGTTTTTCTATTAGGAATTGTAGTATTATCTTGACCAAAATGGATTAAAGGAGGATTGGCTTCAAGTGCTCTTTTAGTTGTTGATTCATCCCATCTCCAGCCAGTAGATGGTTTTGCGCAAGGCAACCCGTTGATTGGATGTAGAATATCGTATCTTGGTCTACTTTTCCGACCATCATCTGGTCCAGCAAAATTATCTGGAAAATATAAACCTCTGTTATCAGAGTGCGTATAGTGTTTCATGTTTTTTGCAGGTTCATCATCAGGCATATTTTTAAACCATTCCTGCATTTCTTCTTTAATAACTTCGTGTTTATCTTTATACTTTTTTCTTAGCTTATTGTAATGGCTGAGTACCTCATCGATACCTTCTTTTGGAGACCTCCATTTTATACCGATAGATTTAATGGCTTCCTTATTTTTACTATATACATGAATATATTCGTGGGTATTTGAAAAGAATGTAGAATCGCCTTTTTTACCTTTTTCCCAAACCAATGTTGCAATAAAATTATCTTCTCCTAAGATCTCATCCAACATTAAACGCAATGAGTGCTGCTCAACATCATTAATGCATACAAAAATAGTACCAGTCTCAGATAGTAATTCTTTCAACAAAGTCAAACGTGGCCACATCATGCACAACCACTTGTCATGACGCTCAAGATCCTCTTTATCGACTGGGTTCGCAGATTTTTTTAGCCACTCTTGCATAAGCGGGGAACGAACATTGTCATTATAGCTCCAGCCTTCATTACCAGTATTGTAAGGTGGGTCGATAAAAATACAGTCAATTTTGCCTGCATGGGTTGGCAGCAATGCTTTGAGTGCTTCAAGATTGTCACCGTGAATAATGAGATTGTCATCAAGAGAGGGTGATTTCCCTTCTAAAGGCAATGACTTGTCAAAATCTACCTTTAACTCGCGAAATGGGACGCTAAGATGATGTGAGTAAACAAACTGCTTACCTTTAAAGTCTAACGTTGGCATTATGGTTCCTTGAATATTTAAATGATGACTTTTTATTTGTTCGATAAATAAGTCTGTTATAGCGACAGATACAAAATCGTAAGGTGTTGAACATATCGGAGAGCAGCTCTTTCTTGATCGGCGCTAAGTATCTTCATACCCTATTACTTATACTCGTTATACGGTATGAAGATTGATTGTAGCGAACACTCATTAGTATTGACCATGATACTTCTCAGCTAACTTGCTTATCTAAGATGTAATTAGTGACAATTAAAAATATGCATTATTCGAACTAGTCCACTATGTATATTTCCTGTAATAATACCACTTCTAAACCAGCTTAAGCATAAACCGTTTATAACTCACTCTTGAAACAAACATATATTTCACAGGTTTTATTCTAAGCCATTAGAAATTATAATCCACCAACTATCAATCGCTACAAGCTTATTTATCTAATCAAACAGTATTGTTAGTTAGGCTGTTATTTAGCATCAAGAAAGTTAGAAAGGTCATATATCACTAGTCATATAAGCTGTAACACCCAAAAAACACCCCTTCATGCTCATCCGATCAAAGCTATACACATGAGCATGAGGTGCTTCCCTACAGCGTCCCACTAATGGCTGCTTTTGATCAGGTTTACCATTCGCTAGCTCTATTACTCCAGAACAAATTGGGCAGGTTGCCGTAAACTCAGTAACTCTCGCTACATTTAGCTTATCTTTGTCCCAATACATCTCGATATCAGCATTAACAACATTCATATTAGCAAAGAACATAGGTGCTTTAATAACACGGTGATAAGGCAGCATATATAGCGGCATAAAAAAGTATCGCCAGTTTAAGTATGCTACGGGAATAAGAATAGCGTATAAGAACGCCTGCCAAAGCTTTAAATTTGGTATCTCATTCATCAGCATGACAACGAATACAGCATATATGGCAATCAAGATATCTAGAAAAAAGCTTAATAATAGCAGTAGCATTAACACAATGCCTTTAAAGCTCATCATCTTAAGCTCACCTTGCTTAAAAAACAGTCTCGTAAATAATGATGGCTTAACATCGGATGTGGCTTTACGCTCGTACGTGATACTACTTAAATCTTCAGGATCTTCGTCATCAGAATCCAAAACAGTAGACCCATCTGTCTGCTCATTCCCTTCATCCGCACTGTCAATAGCCTCGATATCCATCCATATCAATGTTTTATTCTTTGATCCACCTCCTGATGCTGAACTAACGATGGTTGGCTTATATCCTAGATTGATAAATGCTCTTTTACAATCTGGTTGCCATTGAATAAATTCTGATAGTGTCGATTTTAGCTTTGACGTTTGAACTGCGTTTTTAGCAGTTAGGCTATCTACTGTATTCTCATTAATACTCTTGGCTCTAGCATAAATTTGTTGCCTTGATAACTTCTCAGGTTCAAAACCATCGTCTGAGTACTTGAACTGTTTAAGTTGCTCTTGAACAATAATTTCTAGATATTTATCACGCAGCGTATTACGAGGATAGTTCAATAACTGATTATGCAACTCACTAAAGACTTCTAAGTATTTGTTTTCCATAGTAATGCACCGATTAAACCCCTATTGATACCCTAATAGAGGTCTGTTTTGATAGTCAAATCTTTTTCATAATTACCTCACTCCTAACCAACTAACAAGAGGATGGTAACTATGTCAATGTCAATCGCTGTTAATGAGCAAAAGCAAATCGTCAATGTTAAGCAAGTCGAGCGAGGGCTGGCTTGTATGTGTTTTTGCTTTGAATGTGGTGAGCCTGTAGTGGCTCGTAAAGGTGAGAAGAATGAGCATCATTTTGCGCATCTCAACAATAAGGAAAGCTGCACTATCCACCCTGAAAGTATCCTACACAAGTTTGCTAAACAAGTCATTATGCAAGAGAGGTATTTAACACTGCCATCTCTACCCGATGACGAAAATAGCGGGGATAAAACTTGGCAGTTTGATCAACTAATCGAAGAGCAAGCTGTTGGCTGTATTCGGCCTGATATAGTCGCAACGGTTGACGGGGAAATGATGTTTATTGAAGTTGCTGTGACTTCTTTCATCGATACCGATAAAGCGGATTTTATTAAGCAATTAGGTATTAAGACCGTTGAGATCGATTTGAGAGAAATCATTACGCAAGGTATTGAGTTGCCAAGTGAGGAAGCAAAGGATCATATTTTAGACTGCGTCACTAATAAGCAGTGGATATTCCCAGCACCGAAATCCTTAACAATACCAGTAGCCCCTACACCATTACCTGAGCCTCTTTATAATTGCCAGAGCAGTACTGATGAGAATAGCAACGGAAGCTTTGATAAAGGCTATACGATCTATCGCTTTACCATTAACCATGCTTGGGTAGATGTCAGAGTCTTTAATTCAGGCATGGTGTCTATTAAGTGTGTGACCTACAACCATGATGTTATTGAGATATTAAAGCAATGGCGTAACGAAGGCGGTGGTCAGTACAATCAAAAGTATAAGTCATGGAATTACTTCAAACCATTTTCAGACACTGTCTTTCAGCGACTGCAAGAAATGGACATGACCCCTACTGCTTAAATATGATTCTATTTGAAAATACGGAGAATAAAGCTATGACACTCACTACTATGCTACTAATTATAATACTGCTGATGTTAGCCATGCTTGTATGGGCTATACAACGGATACAATTACAAAATAAGACTCTGCTACAGAGTGAACGAGATGTTGCGCAAATTAGGAACGATATGCTCGAAAGAGAAGCAGGCTTTCAACAGCAATTAGCGAAAGAAATTAAAGAGGCACAAAAGCGTTCCAACAATATGCAGCGCAATGTGCTAAAAGGTCAAATTGGCGAACAGTTCACGCCCTTTATTACTGACTTTCCTTACAACCCTTCAGACTGCCGATTCATGGGTGAACCGATTGACTACATCATCTTCCAAAATTTGCATGAATGCGCCGATGGCAACGTGCCTATCGAGGACGTGCATCTCATTATTGCAGAAGTTAAAACAGGGAATGCTAGGCTAAACCAACGGCAGAAGATTATTAAACAAGTAATCGAAAATGGGCAGGTTAGCTTTAAAGAGCTTAGGATAAAACACTGTGAAGATACGCGTTCAGGTAAGCGTATAAATCAGTAAAACTATACGTTTTGACTCTTATGTAATTTGCTAGCATTTTTCAATGCAGATGGTAATTAATAGGACTTATTAATAGAAAAGACTTTTTACTTAATCTCTAGAGACAAGATTAAAACATTGATTTATATAGTTTTTTTTATTTTAAAATAGTCTATAAATAGTCTTTTTATTGAAAAGACTATTTATAATCCTATCGATTATAAATGCAAACTCGCAATATTATTTATAACAGATTTGTTTTAAACAGCCATGATCACACCACTAGCGATTAGCACCTGGCCACCTAAAACCTTCATCCAACTGCCTATTAACTCTATGAGTGAAGTCAAGACTGATTGAAGCAGCAAAACAACCAGCAGCAAGTGCAAAGGATAACAATACTACTTCTAGATAATAAAATAAGTCCCCTTCCTACTAGAACCGTCATGTCAGGAATGGTTTGACAACTAGTAGCTAAATTACCTACGGGTATCAAAGGCTACTAGAACCGTTATCACTTTAACGAATATTAGAAATCCGAGAGCTTTAGGCCTCTGGCAGTACTATACCGAAAGATGTCGGCGGTTTCTCAAATAGACTTAAGAACCTCACTAAATCTATCTTGCTCCCATCAATAGTCAACTCATCAGACAATAGTATTTTTTTAACCCCTGCTTCACCGATTAACATATCAATAAACAAAGGATGAGTAAGACTGAGCGTAGCATTGACTTCATGTTGTAATGGAATCTTGTTATCTAATAACCGATGATGTAGAACCGAATTCTCTACCCATAATAAATAGCTTTCATTCAAATCAGTAAAATTAATCTTGATACGCCAGTCTTTATCAGTAGCGTTCTCAGATTTTAGACGAACTGCTAGGGTATCAAAGAAATTCGATACGGGTGTTTGCAAGAAAACACCTTTCATAGAAGCCATGTCAATACCTGTATTAGGAGTGCCTTGACGAAGCTCTAGCGCTGCTGTCAAATAAACATCGCGCCAAGGTCCCGACTCTGCTTGATAGCCAAGCTGATCGTAACTGCTAGCTAGTAGTTTTCGGGCAGCCGTATTATTGGGTTCAGCAAATACCAAATGGTTCAATAATTCAGCACTCCATCGATAATCTCCTTTATCAAATGCAGTCTGCGATTGTGCTAGCATCTTTTCACTACCAATCATCGCTACATAAGCACTCGCTCGCTGCAAGTCAGGCAACGGATCTAAATGCGCAGGATTGGCATCATACCAGCCAAGATAGTTCTGATAGACAGCGCGTGCATTATGTTTGACCGTGCCATAATATTCACGATTAGAGAATACTTTGGCTAAACTCGGTGGTAACTTTATATCTTCTGCAATCTCACCAGGCGTCATACCCTTATTCATTCGACGTACGCTTTGGTCATGAATGAATTTATACGTATCGCGCTGCTGGGTCAAAAAGGTTTGGATTTTTTCTTGACCCCACATAGGCCAATGATGACTAGCAAAGTAAATATCAGCGTCGGCAAATAAGTTACGCGCCTCTTCAATGTAACTGCTCCATTTCATCGCATCACGAACTTTCGCACCTCGTAAAGTATAGAGGTTATGCATATTGCGTGAGACTAGCTCAGCTCCGCCAAAAGCCTTGTATTTAGGCAGATAAAAAGTCAGCTCCGCTGGTGCTTCTGATTCTGGGGTATATTGAAAATTAAAATCTACTCCGTCTACTTTTAGGTTCGTAGGTGTAGCATTAACGAGTTGGGTAGGCTTAGTAATACTAAATTGACCAAAGGCTGGACCTTTACCTAAACCTGTATCGACATGACCGTACTCATCACGTGCTAAATCTTTACCGTACATATAAACGGCACGACGACTCATCGCGGTACCAGCAAGAATGTTTTCACTGGTCGCTTCTTCCATAAATCCACCAGGAGCAATCACTGGAATGTTCTGTTTGGCAATCTCTTCTTGACTGATAATACCTAATATCCCACCGAAGTGGTCAATATGACTATGGGTAAAAATAATAGCGCTAATGTTAGTCGTATTTGGATAACGCTTAGCCAGATGCTTCATGGCAAAATCAAAAGCGTACTTTGCCGTTTCTTTTGAAGTCATCGTATCGACTACAATCCAGCCACCATCTCCTTTGATAAGGGTCATATTGGACAAATCGAAACCACGCAACTGGTAAATACCGGGAGTCACTTCGAACAGTCCCTGAATATTGTTAAGCTTAGCCTGTCGCCATAGACTAGGATTAACGGTGTCAGGAGCGTCGCCCTTTATAAAATTATAAGCAGACATATCCCAAACGTTCTTGGTAGCATCAGATGAAGATGCTATTTGCATACCGTCTATACTAGCAATTAGGCCACGACGCGCATCTTCGAAATCCTGTTGATCTGCTATATTAAGCTCATTAGCGACTTGATGGTTTGCTTCTATTGTACTGGCCGTTGCAGCGCGTTCGCCGTCATTAACGGCTATTTTAGTTGTTGATGAGTCATTACAGGCTACTAGCAGCATACTACTACAAAGTAGTAGCAGTTGACTTGATCTCAAAACATTAGAACGAATCCTAGTTAAGGAGATGGGGTTTACCATTACAAATTCCTTTTTTTTAGTAAACTTCATTAGTTTAAATTTTAATGACACAATGGTTCAAAGTTTGGACAATATTTTCTCTATTAGTTAAGCGCATAGATAAACGAGAATGAATATGGAAGACAAAAAATTTACTGTTCATAAAAGTATGGTGCTTTCTAATCGAAAGGCGCTAGCTTTATACTTATTTAAGATTAATCGTGCTGATGACATTCCTAAAATCATGGCATTATCAGTAGATTTAGATACTTTTATAGGTGATCGTGTTCCCTTGGAGATTGTCACCCGTGAAATTGATTTAGCCGTACAGCTCCTTCAAGAAGAGTACATAGGGCTAAAAATAATGGAACTCACTGATGTAAAAGCACTACCTTTGTATAAAGGTATAAAACTTTGCATTAATCCTTTACTAAAAGCTGAACTAGAGATTCCATTTATTGTGCTTTGCCGTCTGGTTAGCCGTTACTTCAAAGTTATTACCGAGTCCATACAAGTTACTTTAGTGATAGAAAAAAGCTTATTACGGTTAGACTTTAATCCAAGTATGCCAGAGCTAGCTAATAACCATCAAATTGATGGTGTCATACTCGCTGTACATAAAATATTAGCCGAATTCAGTGCTCTACAGCCTGTAAGACTTACTATCGCGCATCGGAACTCAACACACGGCAGTGAGCTCTATAAAAAACTTTTAGGCATCCCAGCTGAGCTTGCTAGCAAAAAAAATAGTTTATATTATCCATTAATGAAAAATTATAGCTCTCAATCAAATTTGAACTTATCGGCAGGTGCTGACATATCAATTGAAAGTAGCTTTTTCATTGGGCCGTTGCACTATATGCTTGATAAAGAGTTTCCTGATTTGAGCTACGCTGAGCGCTGCCAACATATCTTGATGACTATCATAGGACTTAGTGAAGCAACCCGTGAGACTGTAGCGCAAGTCCTAAATATGAGCGTCAGTAGCTTGCAAAGACGGTTACGTGAAGAGGAAACCTCGTTTCAAAAAGTACTACTACATACGAAAAAAGTGATGGCTGATAAATTCTTGGTGGAGCAGAACCTCTCAGCTACTGACGTGGCTTTTCTATTGGGGTATCAGTCTCATAGTCAGTTCTTCCAAGCTTTTAAACGCTGGTATTCAATGACTCCGATGGCTTATCAAAAGTTGCATCGGAGTCATAGTAGATCAGATTATTGAGCTGTAGCTACCTATTGAGGTAAAGACTTATAAGCATCACAACCTAATGCTTCAAACTCGGATTTGGTAAAGTACTCAAGCTTTGGTAAAAAATCTCCTAATACTTCTACTTCGTCTCCCGGTACTGAAGTATTCTGAATAGAATTGTCAAAATCAGCAGCTGGCAGCATATGTCTCATAAGTAATAACCCGTCTGTTTTATTGTCTTGTCTACCAGCAACAATAGAGAAGCCATCGCCTTTATCCGACCAAGGCAGGAAGCCTACGCCACATTCATCAGTAGCATTAGCTGGACGATCTGACGGTAAACTGGTAGCAATGGTATAGTAACCATCTGGATTGATAGTGACTTGCTCATCGTATAAACAACCCGTTACTTTTTGGGAATAAAATTCATTTTGACACATAGACCAATAGCGTACTTGAGCGTCACTCTCGTCAAATATTTCATCGCCATTAACTGTCGATGGAACCTTTGGAATTTTACCGCGTATGACAGCAATAGGTTTAATATCTCTATCTATGTAAGTTCCAACGTATTGATTATCTAAATTGGCATACCAAGGCACTTGTCTGACAGGATTACCGTCACACTGTCCCAAAAACCCACACCTAAGAGTAAACTGGATGTTATAGACCGCACGCCATATTGGATTTAGTGTTGCAGGGTTGTTTTGGCGAAGACTTGCATAAGTTTGATCAGGTAAAATTGGGATTTCTATCAACTCTTGCTTAGACTGAAGAGTGTCACACACTGCTTGACCTGTTAATACTTGACCATTACCTAAGGTCAACTCTGGAGTAGGCAGACCTACACCACCGGTAACATCTTTACCTTTATTAGGAACATAGACTCGATAAAGTAGTAGCGATTCGCCATTATCTTGGACATAGTCATATAAAGTATTATTTAGCGGTATTATCGGAGCCTCGCCACTAGCCAATTCAATTTCATAACCCCGTTTATTACTATTACGCTGAGCACCCTGAAGGAAAGGATTAATAGAATCCATATTTGCAATAATGTCTTTGTCTTTCAACGCAAATGCTGGAGAGGCATCTTGTCTATAGCTATTAAACGACATATATCGCGCAAAAGGATACTCACCTTTTAGCTTTAAGGTTGCGTCTTTAGGTAAGGTATATTTTGCATGCCAGTAGGTAGCACCAGTATCAGGATAAGCGAAGTTTGCATCTGGATTATCGATACTGTAAGGACCACCCCAAAAGCATCCTTCAACGTTCTCTGGTAGATTGGGATCTGGAATAATAGTAGTAGTGGTTTCATTATCGTCACCACAAGCAGCTAGTAATCCAACACTAACTATTATGGCACTTGTTAAAGTAAGCCTTTTATATTAAGCATAAGTACTCCTGTTTATCATAGTTACGTCCTTGTTTTGCGTTAAACCGACTAACTTAATAAATCTAACAGAGTCATTACTTACTCAATAGGTGCATCCGAGTCAGCTATTATGACTACTATGTCTATTCGGGTCATATTTTAGTTAGTGCATATTTGTCGTTAAAAAACAGCCGTCTACTTGATAGGTAAACGGCTTACTTTATATTAGATACCTCTATCTAGAATTTTAGTATTAATCCAATTAGCGATCTCGCTCGCTACCCACACTACCCTCACCTGTGTCAGCTGTACCTTTTTAGGAAACGTTGGATCGTAACGATCAGATTCCTCATTGATCATCTCATAAATGGTCGAACGGCTAAGCCCGGTATAATGACCGACATCCTTAATACTCAATAGCTGTGGTATATGATTGCACTGCTCGATTACTGGTTGTGCTGCATTTAACTGTTCCATGATTATCTCCTTCGTAAGTGAATGAGAGCGGTATCTCTCATATACTTACCGAGTCCCATAATTTTTTATGCCGTCCCATACTGACCGCATGCGCCTTTCATTGAGCGCATAAAAAGAGAGCTGACGGATCAGCTCTCTTTTTATGTTGCGTATTAGTTTGTTAGCTCACCGCTGTCACGCTTTGGCGTAAGCCTTGGGCGATACTGCGTGTGTTTGGCTGCATAGCTTTTTCTGCCTTACTAGGTATTTTATTGCTGTCGTCTGCTACTGGATAAAACTCTTCCATTACCTCACTTGCCTCATCGTCGACCTCAAAGCATGAATTGGCATAACCAAGCGTGGCAGCTTGCTCTAATGCACTTTGATCAAAGCCGTTCTCGCTAAGCTCATAATCAATCGCCTTAGCCTGTTGTACAGCGTCTTTGATTGTCACCTCATCACGTAGCGTGAGGTCTACGAAGTAAATGGGTGTGCGATAGCTTTGCGTGGTGCTTTTACCTCTTAGCGTTAATTGCAGTGGTAAACATGACAGCTTATTACCGGATACCGCGGCAAAGTAGCGCAGCCTTGCTGCAAGTGTACGAATACTATTAAAGCCCGTCGTACGAAAGATAAACGTGCCGAGCTCATCGTCCTCACTCAGATTCACATACAAGCGACCATAAGGCTTACAAGCGCCACCTTGGGCTAGTGGGCAACGATCAGGCGACGGACAAGGCAGTTGCTCCACGCCATTGTTGGTACGGCGCTGACAGTGTTCGCCATCTCCCACGCATAATGGTCTGCCTGTCTGCCGATCAAATAGCGTGTACTGAGCACGTAGGTTTAGATCAGGATCATTAAACAGCATACGAACGGGTATTTGTCGCAGCTTACTGTCATTACCTTTACGCAGTTTGGCATCGAGTGGATGATTGACCCAGCCGTCCTTATTCTGCACTTGGCTGGTAATAGTGAATTGATCGTCTTTCGCAGGCAGACGCTTGCCGTCTTTATTGATGACGCGTCCAATGCTGATACGACCGAGTACGGGCGGGGTTATGGTTAGACCTTTAATCATAGTGGTATTCCTTGTTTGTTTAATAAATAGATAAGACATAAAAAAAGCCCACCGATTAGGGCGGGCTGTTATATGCTTACTTCGATTGATTGGTTCTGATTGATTAATAGATGCGTGAATAGTTAAGTGACTGACAATTTAGTCGTTTAACACCACAAAGCGTCTGCTACCTTGGCGAGTTTTACTAAATTTATCCATCAGCTCAGGATGGGCTTTAATGACTGCTTTGCTATCTAAACCGACACTGTCTTTCGAGCGCTTCCATGAGATCGCGCCCTTGTCAAAGACCGCCACCTCATTGTCTTTAATGAGGCTTTGCAGTTGATGTTTAACTTGATCGTGGCGCTGCTCTAGATCTTCGATTGACGCGCGATAGCTAAGCAGCTTATCGAACAGCTTATTTGCGCCCTCATCACTCTTAAAGTCTATCTTGCTTGTAGGCTTAGGCTCAGGATAAAGCAGCTTAAGCGCACGAGCGGCTGACTCAGAGTGATCAGGCGTGGGTGGTGTGTCCGTCTCCACGTACTGCCAGAACAAACGCTCATGCTCGATAATTGATGCAATCAAACGCTCATCACGCTCAACCTTGTAGATCTTCGCTTCGTGTCCGCATAGCAGCACACAGATATGCGCAGCTTGTTTGCCAGTGACTGCCAGTTGATGCTGTACTTGGCACGTGACGTATAGCGGTACGCCATCACGCCATAGTTTCGCGCCATGCTCCCCAGCGGTTTTGCATTCAAGTATTTGTACTTCCTCGCTACCTGTTACTGCATAATCTAAATTCGCGAGCATAAAGGCTTTATCAGGCTCAGGGTGTTGCAAGATAGCGTTTACGCGCCGTACCTTATTGCCTGTCTTTTCTTGGTAGTACTTAGCGACCATTGGCTCAAGCGTATTACCCCAATACAGGGGTGCATAACCGTCGATGCTCTCATCTAAGTCGGAGCTTGCACGTCCTGTCTTAATCAGCCATAGCTCTAGCATAGACAAATACGGATGAATACCACAAGCAGCGGCAGCATCACTACTGCCTACTCCTTGACGGCGTACCGCAAGCCACTCGTCATGACTTAAGTCTTTAGTACTAACTAGGCGCTTAGGAGTTAGCGGCGTATTAGACTCAGTAGCAAAGGGATCGATCCGCTTACTCTTATCTTTAGCCTTGTCAGTTACAGGCGCTTTGACTTTAGCGCTTAAACGCTTAGTACGTCTTATTGATGTGCTGGTGTTTAATGCGATCATGTTCATAGTGAACTCCTTCGATAAATTGATTGAAATGAAATAACAGGCATAAAAAAACCACGCGCTTAGGCGTGGTCTAATTATTAAGTGTACCAATAGACTTTAGGCAATAAGACTAAAGGCTTCCTCTAGGCTCTTGTCTTTAAGCTTAGCGCCTGCGCCAAACCAAGCAGAGTCTAGTCTGTGATCGGTAGATATCGCTCTACGTTCATGATCCACATACTCTGTCATAGCAGACAAGAGGCCATAAGCGGTATCACGCGCTGAGTCGAGATCGGCCCCGCGACCTTGACCGTTGAACATACTCATCACCTTATTCATAGCGCGAGCGTTAGGAACGGCGTCCTTTTCTTTCTTAGCGCTGTTAAACAGAATGATGTCGTTATCCTGATCATTGAACACACGGTTTAGATAGTTCGCCGCTTCTGCTTGAGTGACGCGGCGCTGGGTTAATTGTTTCATCTCGTACATGTGCTCGTTCCACTGCTTGACCGATACGCCAAGTTGCTGCTTGACGCGATCAGCATCAAAGGAGGTACTATGCGGTACTTTGACCACACCGCCACTACCGTCGGCTAAGCTTACCGCTAAGGTGTTATTACACACCACACGGATATTAGTAAACTGCGCTGTCGTTGCTAGAGTTCCATCACAAGCGGTTGCCAGCAACAGATACCCATTACTGACATCACCGCCTTTTAAAGTCATAGACTGACCAGTACGAGCCAATGCCCACATCTTACGGCCACCCTTTAAGATGCCAGCAGTCTCAAGCTCAAAGTGTGAGTGCTCTGTTAAGTCGCGGTAGAACTCTAAGATCTCACGAGGTTGTACTTCTTGGTAGCGTTGACTGACTACGCTAAGTGGCTCAAGCGTATCTGAACGGTATAAGACCTTATTGCTATCAAAGGGCATGATAAGACTTTGCCCTTTATCGTTGTTTGCCATATAGCTGACATCGGACGATTCAATACGCCAGTCCATACCGGCCTCACGTGCCCAGACCTCGATAGGCTGATTCTTAGGAAGCTGGTTACCAAGGCCATGCCAAGGGGTGTCGCCAACGTATGCCATGTTTTCGATTAAATGTGCCATAAGAGTATTCCTTTTAAATTAATTGAGTTGGTAGTTCAATAAGAGAGTTAGATAGTGAATGTTTTTGAACAGGTATTGCATAAATAGCTAGGTTGAGTAGCCACAACAAGAAGAGGTGGCTGTAGCTTATCTCTAGCTAAGCTAATCGCTGAAGCAATAGCACTACCTGCGATTATTCCGATAGCAGGATTTACCTTGTAGTACTTACAGACGCTAGCGCCAAGTCCCGATAAAGTCGTTGACGAGCATAGCTGCTCGATAATACTAAAGGGGCTATCAACATTAATGTTTTTCGTTACTCGCGATGAATGGCAGTGAGGACAAATTGTTTGCATGATGACTCCTATTATTTTGCGCATAAAAAAAGGCCTGCGATTAAGCAGACCTTTAATTAAGATGGATTAAGGTTAATAGACAAATTAGAAGTGGCTCCTTGCCTTATTTCATTGGAATACTATATATTTGAAATTATTTTGATATGGGCGGTAAGCCTCTACGTTTTTTCGTACGATAAACACCATGACCGAAAGTACGCATATTTGGTAGCCATAATTTTAATCGCTGCTCATATTTATTTGGCTCCGTTAAATAAAGAGCTGATCGTACTGCGTTTTCAACCTCCTGAGCATTATTTTGATGAATCATGCCAATACCTAATTTGCCGTTTCGTGCATAATTCTGCTTACGCTCTGTATCGTGATAGCTATAGTACTCTCCTAGTCCTCCAGTAATCATCTTCCACTTCTTACCGACCTCTTTAGCAAGATACCAGTCGTTCTGTCGTTTCGCTCCATCGTACATAAGCAGTAGATGACAGTGTAGTCCACCATTGCTCTCTCCTTGTTCAATAGCCCAAGCATTGCCTTGCAAGTGCTTAAAGCACGTTTTCTTATTGCCGATAAGATCCCGAAGATTCCTCATGTGACAATTGAAGTCCTCAATATTCACAAGATGGCTAGTCGCTTGCGCGTACTTTAAATCTATACGTACAAATAAAAGCCTTGAATAATGGGTAATAAGATTATTGGCATAGTGACCTAACTTTTCTTGGTTTTGTTTCTCCTGATAAACGAATGCTAGACGCTCATTGTCAATATCATTCTTATAGCACGACAACGTAGTGATAAATCGTTGGGTTTTATCATGATTCCAAATAACGTTTTCTGGATAATCATCGCCAACAATAGCATTGGTGCTATAAATAAATGCGACAATCGGTTGTGAATAAAGTAGCTCAGAATTAAGGTGAGTCATGAACGAGAGATAAATCTCGTTCAATTTGCTCATAGTCTCATTAAATGTAATAGCGTTCGCTAATACGCTTACAACTAAACTGTGTACTTTTGCAACGACTAATGGTTGGTTAAGGTGTGCGTAAGACATTATGGTATTCCTATGGAATTGAATTCATAGGGTAAGGTGGGTCTGTATTTTTATAATGATGATCGCTGAGAGTTATACCCTCAGCAGTAGAACAAGTAGCTGCTGTGTTTAAGTAATAATATAAATAACCTACTAAGGATGAGCTGCCGTAGTGCAGCTATTCTTAAGCTGGCATTGAAGGATGACTAGTTTAGCAGCTAGAAATCGCTTTGTACTGTAGGTAGATTATTGGGATGGAGTTAGATGATACTGTACTCTTGAAGAGTAGATAGGTTTTATTGCCTATAAGCCTTGTATTATCTGTTATATTGATGATAAATAATGACGTTTTTATGACATTTTATTGATGTATATATGAAAGTATTTAGACGTTCACATGATGATTACTTGACTACAATCTGTCTTACCCTTATTGTACTAGAACTACTAAATTTACCTCTGTATAGTTTACTTGGAGATAGTCAGTGAGTAATAGTAAGAACCAAAAAGCACAATCAAAATACATTCCTGATTTAGAATATATTACAAAAAAGGTAAACGCTCTTAGTGTTTACGATACTTACTGGTGTTTATTTTATTTACGTTCTATACATAAATACAAATACGAATATATTCTGAAAAACGATAAAAATGTAAAACTCCAATTATTAAATTACTTCTCAGAAAAAAACTTAAGCAAGCACGCGGTAGACTCTATTTTGAAAAAATCTGCTGACAACAATATTCCATATAAATATACCAAATGGTTTTACAATAATAAAAGAGCAGCATTATGGCTGTATATGGTTTTAAAATATCAAGGTTTATTAGATAACTATCTAGCAGTTAATTCCAATCAATTAGCATTAGACTCTGATATTGATATATTTATTCATGATATTATTTTTAATATTCATTTTCAAATTTTGGAAGATAGTATTACAGAAAGGGACGAGGGTGATGTTAGAACAAATATATACTTTAAAAAATCATCATTCGATTTTTTGAACAAAGTATATTTACTGTCTGGAGTTGAAAACCAATCCTTAAAATGGATAAATAAGCGTGATAAACTTTTAGTCAATCACTTATATAAATACATGGCAAAAAATCATTTAAAGAATAGCAAGCTGTCGACTCAAAAAATACAAGCTTTAGTTAGTACTGATACCATCAAGTTTCCAGAATCAGATATTGAGAGTAGGCTTAACCATATGCTTGCGTCACTTGACTACTGGGCTTTCGACTACCATTGGCTTAAAAGTAGAAATATAATACTAAATGAACAGATCATTGCTAGTAGAAACGCGTTTATTAAAAAAATGCGTGATGTTTGGTTTTCGAAGGCTAAGCGAGATCGCGATAAGAAAGCTGAAGCAAAAGGTTTGCGACTTACTACTGAAAACAAGAAGTTGTTAAAGCTTATTGCAAAAAATCAAAATAAGACACTAAGTCAAATGCTTAACGATATAATTGAGAGTTATAGTAAGATATTCCATTCCAACGTTCCTAAAACTAAACCACATACTAATGCTTTTTTACGAGGTGATTATGGGAAAACGTTTTTTGATTCTTATGAAACTCAGCAAAGCTTAGAAGCTAAGATCAACAGCACTGAGGCTATATTGGAAAACAATATCAGTCCTAATACTTGCGAAGGTATCAACGATCAAATTGAAGAGGCTGAAGACTTAGGGTCGTTGCCATACTCTAAAAAGGATGCTGATCAAGATTGTACTGAAAATGAAACTTTGATTGATAGCCAGCAGACGCAGTCTCAAACACATACTAAAGAGTCAGACGATGTCGGCAGTAGTCAATTATATCGTCCATTAGATCGACCGATCCTTGATATAGCCCTTAGTAAAACATTACGTACTAATACCACTGCAGACAGTCATGATAGACTACCGACTGTCACTTCTGTTCAAGAGGTTGAGTCGTTTCAGAATACAGACCTCACTAGTACTTCAACAGCTTACGTCAGTAGCACTGAAGAAGACCCTTTTGCTAAAAATAGTAGAATTATAAATGAGATTAAAGAAGGCGGTAGAAGACGTTAAGCCACTTGCTACTCATTTCAATATGTATAAATAAGTTATGGTCGATGGTCATATAGAACTGAAAGTAGAGTTATAAGTATACTGGTGAGTATACTATATCTAAAAAAAATTAATTAGTCATTATAAATCAAATACTTATCTATTAAATATCGTTCCGGCTCCGGGTACCATTACATAGTTCTATACTATCTTATAGAGTAGCCAAAGCCCCTGATATCAGGGCTTTGCTGTATCTATGATTCGCAACTCTTATCTATATGTCCAAGTCCAGCAGCTTTGAGCTTAAGCTCTTGCCATGCATATCTTGCGCCAGCGACTTGGTCACCCCGCCGCCTAATGCCCCATACAAAACAAAGTTAAAAGCTTTTAAGTTTGGCAACTCATAACGAATCACCTCTCCTGCTACAATATCTTGGAACCAGTCTTTGACCACGGCTGCGGTTACTTTATCTTTGAGCAATTCGTAATCAGTCTCCTCAAACGCGATCAGAGAAATATTGGAGATATTGCCTTTGTCACCAGTGCGAGAATGGGCAATTTCACGTAGTTTCATTTATTTGACTCCCAATATGAGACAGTAATGTCCGTATCGGTTTCTGGAATCAAGATAGAACCGATGGACACGATAGCCTGAATGTGTGAACGAATACCGCCGCCACCTGCGGGGCCATTGGTATACAGCGTCTCGACCTCTCGGGTGATGGCTTGTGCCATGGTTTTATCCGGGGTACGCGCCGCCACCCGTAGTCGCACCTCGGCCGCCTCCGCCGTGCTGGCAAACTCATTGCTATATAACGAATTGAGACCGATAAAGTCATAGCGTATCTCGATCGGTTTAATATGCTCAGCGGCTAGCCTGTTTTCAATGACCCGCTTGGCAAGCGCGGCCCTTTTGACTGCCCCTGAACCGCCGTAGCTGATCTCCGCTTCTGCGATATAGCCATCTTTATAGCCGATACTGGTTTTCAATAGACCTGTTTTGGGCCTGCCTGATCCGCCAGACACTTGAACCACATCGTTATCAATGGCTTTCACAGACACGTTAGAAAAATCAGCAATCACATCTGGGGTAAGATAGCGGGCAGGATCATGAATTTCGTACAGCAACTGCTCTTTTACCGTCGCCTCAGAGACCAACCCGCCAGCATTGGGCAGCTTGGACACGGTATACTCTCCGTCCTCTGTCACCGCCAAGATAGGAAAGCCAACATTCCAAAGCTCAGGTACCTCCTTATAATCAGGATCTGCAAAATAACCACCTGTGATCTGAGCGCCGCACTCCATCAAATGACCGCCAATTGTGCCTTTGCCCATCAAATCGGTATCGTCAAAAGACCAGCCAAACTCATACACCATCGGCGCCAAAAAGAGCGACGGATCGGCGGCGCGGCCCGTGATGACGATATCTGCGCCAGCGCTCAATGCTTGCACGATACCTTTGGCACCAATATATGCATTGGCCGAGACGATAGAATCGCCAAGATCTGCAATGGTGCGATCGTTTTCCAGCAGTGTCTCATTCTGATAACGCACAATGTCTGTAAACACATCATCACCTGTGACAGCAGCGATTTTTAAACCATGAAACCCTTGCTGCTCGGCGATCTGTTTGATTGTTTCGGCAGCAGCTTTGGGGTTGGCAGCCCCCATATTGCTGATGACTTTGACCTTTTTTTCGACACACAGCGGCAGTACTTGCGCCATACGATACTTAAGTAAACGGTCATAACCCTCGTTTGGCTGCTGCATTTTGCGCTGCTGGGCAATGGCAATGGTACGCTCAGCCAAGCATTCAAACACGATATAGTCCACGTCGCCGTAGGTCATAACATCAAGCGCAGGCGTCAATCTGTCATCAGCATAACCTGCGCCAGACCCAATTTTGATGGTTTTCATTCCTTACTCCTGATTATTTTATTTAAATGATCACGCCTGTGACTATCGCCACAATGGTCATGACCAGCGTGGTACCAAACGCCCATTTAAAGACAAACTTTTGATGATCGCCCAACTCCACACCCGCAAGGCCAATCAACAAGAACGTCGATGCGGTCAGCGGACTGAGCGGGAATCCTGTGGTCATTTGTCCCAGCATAGACGCTTGACCAATTTGGACAGGATCCAGCCCGTATGCACTCGCGGTCTGTGCCAAAATCGGCATCACCCCAAAATAATAGGCATCAGGAGTAAAGACGAGGCTTAAAGGCATGCTCAAGACGGCAACGATGACGCCCATCGAACCACCCACCGCGTCTGGAATGATCTGCACCAGCGCCGTCGCCATCGCAGAAATCATCTCTGTCCCTGATAAAATGCCCGTAAAGATACCTGCCGCAAAAATGATGGACACCACGGTAATCATGCCAACCGATTGCGACTTGATCTGATCCATTTGATCATTAGGTTTGGGATAATTGATAAGCACAGCGATGGCGAATGCCAGCATAAAGACGATTGGCAGTGGTAGCCAAACTTGCACCAACGCCACAATAGTAACTATGGTCAATATCAAATTGAACCAAAATAGCTTGGGGCGACGCATATCGCGCGCTTCTTCCGTCAGCTCATCATGCAGGCTGTGCTCCATGTCTTGAACGCCCAAGCGTTTGCGCTCTTTTTTGCCCACAAGGTAGGCCACAAATACAATCCAAACTACACCTGCCACAAACGCAGGAATAAGCGGATTAAATAACTGCGCGGTACTCACCTCTAAAGCCGCCGCCGCACGTGCAGTTGGGCCGCCCCAAGGCGTCATGTTCATCGTACCTGCACCAAGCGCCACCAAACCCGCCAGTATGATTCGCTTCATACCCAGTTTGTCATATAGCGGTAGTAGGGCTGGAATGGTGATTAAAAACGTCGAGGCGCCCGAGCCATCCAAATGCGCCACCATGGCGATCACCACGGTGCCGATACAGATTTTGACAGGATCGCCTTTGACCAGTGTTAATACCCGCGAGATAAGCGGATCAAACAAACCTGCATTGTTCATCACGCCAAAAAACAAAATGGCAAACCCTAACATGATACCCGTTGGTGCCACACCCACGATGCCGTCTAGCATAAAGCCGCCAAGCTCTGCGCCAAAGCCGCCGATTAAAGCAAAAACGACAGGCACAAGAATCAATGCCACAATGACGGACACCCTTTTGGTCAGTATGAGCGCCAAAAATACGAAAATCGTCAAAAACCCAAGTAATGCCAACACATTCCTTCTCCTTGTGAACGTTAATCTCTTCCATGTGATATCACGACCAGCTCACCTCTCCATCGGTGACTCACTGGCATCAGCTTTACTAGAAATATCACGGGTGCAGGAGGCTTCCAAGGGTACAGATGAACGTTTTGACAGGAAACTGTACCCGTTTTGGGCACACATTTCTGTGCTATGGCAGGCAGTTACTAGGAAAATGGGCGGTGCGATTCATCAAACAAAATGACAAAAATATCGGTCATTATCGATGCATTTTTAAGAAATACTGGCAGGTTTTGTATCATGTTATTAAACAAAAAATATCTCCCACACTGTCAAAAGCAAAAAGTATGCTTTGATATAACGCATCAACATAAGCGTTAATGATGGTTAAAAATAGCAGTTTTAATAAACTTAACCGTGGTTTTGTCTATATAGAATTTATTGACTCTTAAGGCAAAATAAGTCGGATCGGAGGGAAAAAACAGACTACCAGGCGCGATGAAAATATTATTATTTTTAGCGGCTTCTACCGCCTTTTTATCGTCCATCGGAATACGAAACCACAAAAAATTACCACTGGGATTATGCGGATAAAGCGTCAGGCCGTCGATTTTGTTTAGCTGAGTGATGGCAGTGGCTGACTTCTCCGCAGACAGATGCTTGAGCGCTTGCAAATGATTGGTCAAAGCGCCACTGGTGATCAGATGGTTGAGGATATTTTCCATGATGGATGAGGTATTGATCACCGTAATCATCTTAAGCCGTGTGAGTGATTTGATCACCGATTTGGAGGCGACGACAAAACCACATCTGATCGACGCAGAGACGGTTTTTGAAAAACTACTGACATAAATCACAGGACAGGTTTGATTAAAAAAGTAACTGGCAGCGTCGTCTCTTGCCAATAAAAACGGGTCGTTTTCCACAATAATCACATTATATTGGGTGCATAATGCCTGAATCTCTGCCATATTCTGAGACGTCAAATCTGTACCCATCGGATTTTGTGCAAAAGGCTGCAAAAATAAAATCTTGGGCTGAGATTTAATAATAAGGGCTTCTAAATGATTAGCGTCTATGCCCAATTTGGTTCGCTTAATGGTATTAATAGCGACTTGATGTAATTCAAGCTTACTAAATAGCGGATAATATCCGGGAGACTCAACGATGACTGGATCGCCGCTGGTCAAAAAGTGCCGAATGATCAAGTCCAAACTGTGATTGGTGCCATAGGTCAATAGAACATTTTGCGATTCAACCGTCATAGCGCGCCTGCTTAGGATGTCGACCAGCAGCCCTCGCAGTAATACATTGCCAGCAGGATCGCCATTACCACGATCAAAATGTGCCACCTCAGCGCTTTCACTCCCAAAACGGTCACTAGCCTGCCCCAAATAGCGCTCAAGGTTGAGCTTATCCATGTATTCTTTGGGATAGCGGCCCGCCCCAGGCTTATGATGCGACTGGTTGACCATTTGTTGCTCCAACAAGTCAATACCTGTATAAAACGGGGTCGCGTTTAGCATGGGTGTGTTGGACAAATCCTCTCCCACATAAAAACCCGATTTGGGCAGCGCTTTGATCCAGTGCTGCTCAAGCAACTTGTTATAAGCCGTGATTACGGTGTTTTTGGACACCTTATGTTTTTCGGCCATCGCTCGAATGGAGGGTATTTTGTCTCCTACTTTTTTTCGACCAGCTTTGATATCGTCAATCACAATGAGACAAATTTCTTCGAACTTTTTCACCGTCACACTCCATGTTGAGCAACCACCACGCTCAGTACGTACTCGCTTTCGCAAATGCTATTTCTAAAATAGATTAGTAGCATGTGAGGAAAATATCATAACTGAAAGACCTATAGTTTATAATCTGGATATCAAAATTGATATTATTAAAGAGAGAACAGACCGAACAAGGTATCTCTTCATCTCAAGTCGCCAAGTCGCCAAGTCACTGAGCATCGCGCGATAAGGCTTATTTTGGTGACTCAGAAAAAACACACTAAAAAAGGTTGTCTACGCTATGAGCATAAACAACCTTTTGATCGTGATTACCATCATAGTATCTGATGGCTAAGATTTTTTAACACCGATCAGGGATATCATGAATGGTATCTTAAAAGCAGAACGCTACGCCTCTAATAGCGCATCACCATACTCATCACGCAAGTCTTTTTTCACCATTTTTCCGGCACCGTTTAGTAAGATGTTCTCTACAAAAATAACTTTGTCAGGTATCTGCCAGCTAGCAATTTTATCTTCATAAAAACTTAGCACTTGTGACTCATCGAGTTCTGCATTCTCTTCTTTTACCACAATCAGTACCGGACGTTCTCCCCATTTTTTATGTTTTGCGGCGATAGCAGCTGCCATTTTTATCTGTGGATGGCCGGCAGCGATATTTTCAAGCTCTACTGAGGAGATCCATTCTCCACCAGACTTAATTAAATCTTTTGATCGGTCACGAATATTCATATAACCATCAGCATCAATGGTTGCAATATCACCCGTGTCAAACCAGCCATCTTCTGTAATGGCATCAGGATTCTCTGTATAATAATCGTTGATAATCCAGTGACCTTTGATCTGCAAGCGACCCTGAGACACTCCATCCTCTTTGACTGGCTTAAGTGGCTCATCAGTGTCTATGAGACGTAACTGTACACCATACGGTGGACGTCCTTGAGAGTTACGTAGCTCGTCAATCTCATCTTTACTCAGTGATTTATGCTTAGCTTTTATTTGATTCATCGTTCCAAGTGGACTGGTCTCCGTCATACCCCAGCCGTGTACCGCATCGCAATTAAAGTCTTCTCTAAACGTTTTAATCACTGATGGTGGACAAGCGGCGCCACCGACAATGGTACGCGTCATACTATCAAGCTTACTGCCTCTGGCTTTAGCAGCGGTCAATAGGCTTTGCCAAATCGTGGGAACGCCTAACGCAACCGTCACCTTATAATCATCAATGAGAGATACTAGGCTATCACCATCCAGATTGGGACCTGGGAGCATCAGAGAGCAGCCAGTTAATGCAGCCGCATAAGGGGTTCCCCACGCGTTGACATGGAACATCGGTACTACAGGGAGTAGGACGTCTTGCGCAGATAAACCCGATACGTCCGGCATACAGAGTGCCATCGCATGAAGCACAGAAGAGCGGTGCGTATATAAAATCCCTTTAGGATTGCCTGTCGTTCCTGAGGTATAGCAAAGCGAGCTGGCAGTGGCTTCATCAAACTGAGGCCAATCAAAGTCAGCATTATGCTCTGCTAATAACTCATCAAAGAATAATACCTCAGGCAGTTTTGCGACGACACTGTCCTCTCGAGCGCTCAAGCAGATAAAGTGCTCAATCCCTTTAATATCTTCTTTAATCGCCATGATAAGCGGTAGGAATGTGACATCAAAAAATAGCACGCGGTCATCAGCATCATTGATAATGTAACTAAGCTGCTCAGGAAATAGACGCGGATTGATAGTGTGGCAAACCATGCCACTGCCTGAAATCGCATACCAAGCTTCTAAGTGACGGCGATTGTTCCAAGCCAATGTGGCTAAGCGCTCTGATGATTTAAGTCCGAGGGCAGCTAAGGCATTGGCCAACCGTTTTGAATTATTCGAAATCGTAAGCCAATTAGTATGAGTCATTTGTCCATCGACTTCTTTGGACAAAACTGCCGTATCGCCATGATAGCGGGCAGCGTGTTCGATTAGACCACTGATCAGCAATGGCTGATACATCATTTTTCCTAACATAGTACATTCCCTGTCGTTGTTAAAAGTTCGCTTATTTTTATTCATGTATCCTCTAATACTAAAAATAAACCACAATTAAGAATAATCAGAATTGTGTGTCAAGACAAGATAATATTATGATCGCCCTCCATTAAAATAAACGGCTGTTCATTATTTATATATTGCTGCTAATACTCTATTTTCCTTTTCCTACTAATTTACCAAACAGCTAACTACATTAATCATCAATAAAAAATCGTTGAATTGCTCTAAACTCATTAGGGCGTGTTGAACATTCGACCATGGCACTGACAGCGACTATTTTTTAGGCGATTCGATGTTAAAAATAATAAGCTTAGTCACTCTAAGCGCTTATTTTTAACGATGAAGCGGCAAAAAAGAGTCCTGTCCCCTGCTTTTATCGTTGGGGCTGATGCTAAAATTGCCCCATACTGCGTTACAAATCTCGCTAAGGCATCTGCATTATCGTCGCTTTGTGCCTTGTCTGGAACAATTTTAGCGATCAGCAGTGCCTATTTGCGAATGTTCAACACGCCCTAAATTTCTTAGGTACTTTGCGCAATACCACATAATGCAAAAAAACCGATCAAATTAAATGATCGGTTTTTTGTTCGTGGTGGGATAGCAAGAACTAGGGACACGCCCTAAATACTTTGATAAGTTTTTTTAAAAACCAACTTCATTTTGCGTTAGTGCACGTACCTCAATCGGTACTGCATGAAACCAACCATTATCTGCGGTGCAATAAAACTGCCCGTCCCTAAAATCTACGATACACGCTGTAAAGTCGTTCCCTACTTGATCTTCCATAGCGTCTTCATCGCTCACATCACTCACGGCACACCATATTTCTTGATGGCCATTTTCAAGCATTAAGCGAGTTAATTGACTCCCCACCATTCCACTATCCATACCACTGACTCCTACAATGAAGATGATTATTTAGGCAAACAATCAGGTTACATCCGTGTTCATTCAACTATAAGCCTACGTCATCTTGAGTAAGCTCGACCTTTTTAACGGGTACAGCGTACTGCCATAGATGGCCTTTATCACAAACAAAGCCATCATCACCCAAAGACACGATAGACACTAATAATTCGTAATAACCATTATCGATGGCTGTCATAGCATGATCGTCACTGACATTGCTCACAGCACACCATACCTGATTATCATCCCGCTCTAATATTGCCTGAGTCAATCTACTACCCTGTAGTTCGATAAGCATGTCTAATCCCTCATTTTTAGTCTGTTATTTTTATACTTTACAGATAAATTCACTTTCTACAATATATTTTTTCGACTTGAAGGTTACAAATAGACATACTGAAAAGCAATTCTAGCTTGCCTTGAGTAGTGTTTTAGCTAATTACGACGATGATAAGCACGAGATATTTCATGGTGAAATCTATGCTACGTAACGTGATATAGGTCAAGGATATCAGAGTATTTTTTGTTAATATTGAACAGCTGGAAAAGCTTCAATACCAACAATAACCCCAACATCCTATATGGTAGCCAACCTTTTATAAGGTAAGAGAAAGTCAAAAAACACGCAAAATAAAGGGCTGACAATCTGCGACTGTCAGCCCTTTATCAATATTTGGTGGAGATGGCGGGAGTTGAACCCGATTACATCACATTCTATCACACGCTATCAAATACGTACTTAGCAATATCAATGACTTACCAAAAGTAAATGTGATTAAGTGTGATAGTGTTTGATGGTAGGCTGTCAAAAATCATGTCACGGCTTAATTGTCTGATGCTGCAAATCTTAAATTGCCAGCCACTCGTCTTGCCCATCCGCGGCCAAAGCTTAACCAACCACGAAGGCCTGTGTAAAACTCAATACGCTCGGCGTTAAATAAGAATACCACATCATTCTTGTCCTTGGCAGCAACCGCAGCTAATGTACGTGGGCCAATTAAACCGTCATCACTGGCACCAACTGCACGCTGTAAAAACTTAACCGCTTGTCGGTTACCGTGGTTATAAGCCGCATCTGTAAGCTGCCATGCAATTAGTCGGTCTAGTTGATCGCCCTTCACAGCTTTATAGTATGACTGCTCAGTGATCTGCTTTGCAAGTGATTTGGGTAGCTTGCGCATATCCCCCCAATATCCGTGTGCATTGGCAACGCGCTTAGTCACACCATACATGGTTTCGCCTCCTGGATCGTTCGGATGGTTGACGTAACCACCCTCATGGTCCATCAATCTATCAAAAATCATGTCGTAGATACTCATAGCTTTACCTTATTTTAGACATTAAAAAAGCCCCGTTAAGGGGCGTGGTGTTTATCGCATCTGTCATGGCAGATGAACGACCGATGTATCTTGTATAGTGTTGCGAGCCATGACACAAAGAATAGCGACCTTGCGAGCGTATAACCCCAATGACCACGGTATCCAATGGTATGTAGTCCACCATAATCCAACCATGCTGACACAGCCAAAAAACCAAAAACCAACCAACTGAATGATCCAAGGCATAAGATGGCAATATCAACAAATGGCGAATGTATGCAGCGTTTGCCAAAACTCATACGGCTGCAAAGAAATATTGAGCCAAGCACCACCGAGATGAAGGCAAATATAAAATCTAGATAAATAGCTTGCATTATTCATCATCCTTATCTAACGACACATCAATGCCTGTCTTTTGTTTGTAATAGCCATCTAAGGCTTTATCAATACGTCTTTGCTTGCTTAGCCACGCCATCGTACCAGCCACTATCGGGGCACTAAACAATGAGGCGAATAGCGCAAAGAATGTTAGTAGCTCAATACTGGTATTAAGTAGCGTTTTTACTAAAAGCGATATTGCTACGCCACTAAAAACGCCAATCACAAACTTTGCCAAAGCAGAATAATGATATCGGTCATCAATCTCTCTCATCTTTAGGAATGCAGATCCTGCACCACCACCTATCGCAAAAGCCCAAACACCTGACCATTCCAACAAGAAAGGCGCTGGCAGCATTAAAATAGGGGTGTTTTCTACCGCCCATGCGCTAATTGGGTACAAAACTACGATGGCAGCGCAAGCCCACCATAGCCGCCTAATTTTTATTTTAAGCATCTCTACCCCTCGAAATTTAGACAAAATAAAACCCTCAATTAAGAGGGTTGATGATACTTACTGTAACTTAAAACCTAACCAATCAAGTGCCGTAGTAGGCGAGCTGTATGCTTTGATTTTATGCAATCCTAAATCTAAGCTGCCCAACGACTGCCCTTGCATTGTGATTGTAGTCTGCACGCCATCAACCAAGACATATTGGCCAACAACCGCATTGGCATAGTAAGCAGTTAAACCAAGCTGCTGGCGGCTCGCGTTGAATACCCAATACTCTTGGTATTTTTTATCTGTAGCATCAGCATGAGTCGCCAATGTTTGGTTTTTAAAACCTTGCTTGAAACTACCTGCTGCTAATTGGCTGATGTACGTGTGATTGATATCAGACTTATTAAGCTGTGTGCTGTAGTCAAGTTGCTCACCTGTAGTTGTCCAGATGCAGCGCTGGCAGAAACGAGCAAATAACAACTCTGCTGTGTATTTGTGGCCGCCATCACCAAAGTGGATAATGTTACCCCCACTTTCCATAATGTTATTTAGCAGTGGCTTAGTGCTGTACTGCATGAAATCCTGACCCCACTTGTTAACGTCCACAAGCTCAAGCCCATATTTATCAGCTAGCGTTTTCTTGATACCGTTAGCGACTTCTTCCGTATCGCTACCGTCACCATCGCCAATGTACAATGGCATAGTCATTGGTTGTGTGGTCATTAGAAAAGGCTGATACCCATGCTCAAAACACCATTTGATAAGTCCTTCAATCTCTCGGTAAAAGTTCGTCGCGTAGAGCGCCGCACTCGCTGTGCGGTCGTTGATGCCGTGACTGATTCCGATCATCTTAGCGTCAGCATATGCCTCGCCCATGATTGCGTCGATATTAGCTAGTGCCCAAGTGCTATTACGGCCGCTGAATCCTGCGTTGTACGCTCGCATCTGCGTGTTACCAGTGATTTCACGTATCAAGCTTTGGAATATAGACGTATAGCTGCTAGGTGCAATGTAGTCTTGCCCAAGCGATGCTCCTGCATCGCGGTAAACAAATCCAGTCGTACCGTTGCCGTTGGTTGTAGAATCACCTAAGAAGCAGATAGGAAATTTTTGACCATCACGCCACGCTATCCACGCATCCAAGAAACTATATTTACGTGCTAAGGTTTTATTTAGATCAAGCTTGGTTTGTGGTGTGACATGCAATTTATCTAAGCTAAATTTGTAAGGCTGTGGAATAACAGAAGGAAGCACAGTACCCGCGTTAAGCTGAAAACGATAAGATACAGCACTGCTTAAATTAAAACGCAGCTGAGTACAGTCAGACGGTGTAATAAAAGCCTTATCTGCAGACGCGCTGATAAAACTACCATCTGCACGATAGAATAAAACGCGGCTCATTTCATTTGCGATGTATGCCTTGCTTGGTTTGCAAGGTATGTATGCTGTAACATCAACGCTTGCTGCTGGTGTCTCAGTTTTGCCATCCGTTAAACTGATAGTTAGACCTTTGCGCAAGGTGCTAGCATCGTGCATATTTAAAAAAGTAGCATCAGCAAAATGCTTCGCGCTGACTGCTGCAGTCTGTAATTTGTCACTACTGACGCTGTTATCCTGCAAAGCAGCTGTGGTCACAGCTTTATCAGCGATGATGACACGGTAAGCCTCATAAGAAGTTTTAACCGCACCAAGCTCAATTTGCGCAGTATTTAAGCTGCTATCACTAATATCGATACGTACAAAAGCAGCGCTGGTGGCACTGATAACATTTGCATTTGCACCATTGCTCAACTGTACAAAAGCTTTATTTGAGTCATAAAAGACAGCTTTGTTTATATTACTGAATGAGTAAGCGACGTTTGGTTTTACAGCGATATAACTTGATACATTACGGCCAGGCGTGTTAAATGTGCCGCCCGTATCATTTAACGCAAGTCCTGCAATTGATTTTGTTTTGTCAAACAGGTTTTTACCAACTACGCCGTCCAACTTTAACGCGATTTTATCTGATGTGTTTGTCGCTGCTGCTGCTATTGCGGCTGATTGCGCGACATTAGCTTTATTTTGTGCGTCAGTCGCTGCGGCTGCAATCGCTGCTTGCTTTGCTTGCTCAATCTGCTCAAGACCTTGTCGAGCTACGTTTAAGTTGAGCCACACCAGCTCGCCTTGGCGCATCTGATAATAGCCATTGTTGTCTAAAGTTTCGTCATTGAGCACAAGACCAAAATCATCATCAACAAGCGTGACTGGGGTATCACTACCTAGCGCGTTACCGGTATCAAGATCGGCTTTAGTTAAAAACAAGAAAGCATCAATCGTGCCTTGCTCTAAAATCAGTCGTACAGCACGCGGTGCAGATGGAAACTCACGGCCGTTACGAGCAGTGACGATCATGTCTTCAAGCGCAGCTTGCTCGATTGTGTTTACATCTACATTAGCATCAATCATGCCTTGTATAGTCAGTGCATCTGCCATATTTTTTAGCTCCAAAAAAAGCCCTCAAATGAGGGCGTATGTGTAAATGAATTTAGGCTATCAAGCCGTTTATATGGTCTTTATCGTTCGGGTAGTATCTGCTGTCATAAGCCATGGCATTTATAGAGGATTCAAAAAGACCTTGGCCTGATTTTTCATTGATTAAATACGCTTCAGCTTCAATATCGACAGCTTCAGTAATACTAAATGCTGAATGAGCCACGCCACTGGTGACCAGTGGCATCATTGGTATGCGCGCCACTTCAATTTGATAGTGACCAACTTGGCCAATAATATCAATCACATCAACGGTGCAGTTCTTAAGCTGCAGATGGATGACATAGCTCTTGTCTTCATCCAAATCAACTGGATAGTCCAAGGTCAGTATCGTATTCTCTTGGAGATCCACTTGCCCACTGCATAGGATTGGTACGGTCGAGTCAACGACTGCGATTCTATCCATGCGCGTCACCAAGTCGCCCTCTCCGTATGCAGTAAACTCAATCGCCTTGCGGTTATATTTAAGTTTATTCCATACCCTGTGCGCCAAAAAGTGCGCTTGTGCGTAATTGGTTACGCCTTGGCTATCTATAGTCTTATAGTTGGTACGCAGATTATCCGGCAGTCTAATGATTGCTTCGCTGTAATTGTCATCAGGATCACGCCATTTAAACTCAACACCATCGTGTTTATCTTGGATACCAAAAAACTCAGTCACAACCATACTCTCTGGCACAACATTGCGATGGTTGAACAAAGCTAAACTATTAGGCGTCTCACGCTCGAAATTAAAATAATGCAGACCGCCCTCTCTGCGTGCAGTACAAAACACAGCTTCAGCGACCGTAAAGATCATTTCTTGATAACTACTGTATTTATCATCAAACGTGTAGTTAAACTCAGTCGCTTTATCGGTACCAAAATAAGTAGCTATTTCATCACTTAAATCATAAAACGACTCGATATCAACTTCGGATTCATCCATTCGGCCGATATAAGGATCAAGGGCCATAGCAATCGATATATCAGCAAAATCACTGGTAGGCAAAAAACCACCAATAGTATCAAGCTTGCGGTGGACCACTGCGTTTAGCTCACTGGCGTTGGTACCAGAACCAATTGCCATACGTCGCAGCCGTGCCACAGTGTCGTATTCGTAGACTGAGCGCTTTGTCTCGTAGCAGCTATATGCACTTTCAAAAATCACATCGTCAATTAAGTTGTCATCTTTGCCTTTGTAGTCCCGATTATCGTTAGAGCGTTTGGTTCTAAATCTAAACTGGCCAGCACTTGGCAGATCTCTTCTAATCGTTAATCCAATCGGATTGCGATTATTTGCAATACCTTTCATGACATCGCCATGCTTGAATATTGGACCCGTTGGCACACCATCAACGACCATCTGATACTCAACTTCGATTGCTACCTGTTGTGATGTATTGCCCTGATAGATACCGTTTTGTGCCAAGTAGTTTAGAATAAACCCGGTACTTTCATTACTGCCTGCATAGTACCAACCGATAAAATTATCTTTAGAGCTTGCAAAGGTTACGGTCTTAGAGAGCATATCAACTATTTGAGATTGAGTTAAAGCGCCCAACCTGTTCCAGTCGCTATTCACAGCAGCAGGATTAACTAATGTAAGATTGGTATCAGTGACACTAGATACAGTGTATTCGCCGGATAAATCAACGTTGTTATCATTATCTGTCAATACACCCGATGTCACGCCAGTTGTGTTTGCTGTCAGCATATAAAAGCTTGGGTTAATATCTTTATAGCCGTCAGCAAGCGTCAGCTCATACACATATGCATCGTTACTACCAGACTTAGCAATACTATCGACAGCATACTCACCCGCTAGATTCAAGCTACCGCCATTTTCATCTCCAACTAACAGCGATGTGATTCGAATTTTTTTATAGTCATCAGGATTGGATATGTTTTGTTTTGCTGCAATAGTGAGCACGCCATCAGTGATATCAATATTTGTATTGCCAGATACGACGCTATCAGCAACGGTACCGTATATAGCATTGGCAATAATGATTTTCTCGCCAGACTGGAACTCACTCGTAAATTTAGCAACTTTAGGATTAAAAAAGCTATTAAAGCTACCATTATTATCCCATTCAAAATTAGCTACTGTTCCCTGCTCCTCTTGAACCTGTATTGTATTTGGCGAGGTGAAAACGACGCCTCTATATTCTAGATAACCACTGTTAGGTGAGCGTAGCGTTTGTTTTCCATCAATTGAAGATACTTGCTTAGTGACTAATGGCAGTTCATCAAACGCTGCGCCTATCTGTATTTGAGGCGATTCAGCTATCATTGATTGACCAGGCTCATAAATACTAATAGAAGCGCCCTCAATTGTATTGATCGGCGTTTCACCCTCTTTGATACTATTCTCATCAATAGCAAACCAACCGGTGCCAAAACACAGCAGGCACTCTTCGACTTGAATACCATCTTTGTAATAGCGGTAAAATGGCCCTATACCATCAGGTATGGATTTTCGCTTGCCATACATATCAGGCGCCCGCTCATTAACACGATGCTTGTTTTGACGCTGAGCAAGACTGTTATTCGGTGAGCCTGACGTGTCACCTGGCGTACTTAAATCAGGCATATTCATATAAGTATAAACAGCAGCACCAATTGATATGACCGCTGCTATCACACCAAGTGTAACTGGGTCACGCGCATGGCATACTACATAATAATCACCAGTCACATCTTTTAGTGCCCAAGCATCGGCCTTTGTCTTTGGTGTGATATCGCTCTGCACGCATATAGTATCTTTATATAAACGTGCGGCTGGATATTGCTCACGCACTCTCATCCATTCAGTCAGTAAGCAAGTAAAGTTATGCTCTGTGCATTCGCTAGCATCAAGCTGATTATGAAAAATCTTTAACGTCATAAAACCTTACCTTCTTATACTGGCGTTTAATACTACGCATGGTTTCAAAGCGTGGACCAATCTCAGATAAATGCAAAACACGGTTACAGTAGTACAATCCGACATGATGGCGATTATCTAACGTCATCATGAGTACAACCGTTGCATCACTAGGCTTGGTAACTAAAGTGCCCTGCTCCATGCTAGCTTTACAGGGACTGAGCTCAGCATTTAGAGAGCCGGTCAACCCCAAGAAGCAATGACTAAAATCATAATTAAATAGGTGTTTTCCGGCATCTATTAAAAAATGTACGCAGTGATAATGATCGCGATCAAACTTACGGTTAAATAAAGGATCAATGCTTTTCATGCCAGCAGCCCTTTTAAGTCGGTGTAATAATCAGGCGAATACGGCCTGCCTGTTTTAACTGTGTTCTTGTCTGGGGTCTTTGCATCGAAAGTCGTTGCTTGATGATCACGGCTCATCTGCTCAACAAATAAGCCTTTCTTGATATCAATAGGCTTATCTTTGGCAAAGGTCATTGATAACGTATCAAAAGCATAAGCACGATAAGTCACTTGCGGATACTCATCGCTGTCCGATGCCCTGATTTGCTTGATCAGTGGTGGCACAATTTCGCCAAGGTCACCTAGAGTAATATTAAGATTCTGATCAAGGTCATCAGAGGTAGTACCGTTGTTGATAAGCAAGGGCGCAAACTCAAAATACACAGTCTCACCAGTTTCAAGCGTAGCCTCAACACCATCCTCATGATTGGTTACGATGCGAATAGGTGTTGGCCATAAACTGTGAGTAACCTCCAATGTCTCAAGTGATGCGATGCTAGGCGAGCTATCAAGATGAAAGTCTTTGATATCATCAATTGTTATCACTTAATACCTCCCAGCGCATTTGGCATATCTTCATTGGTCAATTTTTCGAGCAGATTTAGATACTTCACTGGATCGTCAGATTCCCAGAGCTGAACGATAGTGTCATCAAACTCTTTATTAGTGTTATTTGGCTTTAGGCGCAAACCAAATGACACGCTATACACTCTGCCATCCCTTTCGTTGAGGCGTAATGAGCCAGCGACAAACTGACAGACATAAATGGTAATCTCAGCGTCATCGACAATCAAACGCCACAAGAAAGGACGTGGTTTACTTTGATGACTGTTCCAAAAAGCCCAAAAGTACTGCTGCTTTGCTTTATCATCAAGCATGACCGATGCAGTAACAGTGTGCACATTATTAACAAACTGTACGCGCTGACGGGCAAAACCACCCATTAGCGCTTGCTCTAATAGGTTGTTTGCTACTTCAGGCGCGTAGCCACGTTGTAATGGACATAGTGCAAAATTATTCATGAACGATTCACCCTTGCTGTGGTACCACGCCTTACGCTTTTACTTTCGATTGAGTTGGGACGGCCAATACGTCGGAATGATTTTTCAATCATCTTGTCTACCATATCAACCGTTACCCCACCATCTGGTTCGCGGCGTACACTGGCTTGCGCGCCTGGGCTTTCGTTGATGGTAATGCCACCGTAACTCGCCTTTTGACCATTCGCCATAAACTTAACGAGGTCCTTATTCTGCTTGGGAGACAGTACGCGCTCATCTTTTTGCAATAGATAAGTGGCTTCTTCTGGCACATTATCCAGACCGCCGTGGGCGATACCGGCAACGGATGGTACTGAAATGCTGCCAATGCCAGCCGCTTGAGCGACTTGAATAGCAGACGCCGCTGCCGCCATCGGCATTGCAATGTAAGGACCGATTAAAGGTATGGCAGATATAGCATTGAATGTATTAGAGTACGTCTCTTTAACATTCATCAATGCTTTTTGGGTGGCATAGGTTCGTTCCATAATAAAAGCGGCCTGATGCATTCTAGAGCTTTCACCAAAGAACATAGCGGCAATGCTTGTCATTGAACCAAATGCAGACTGCTGTATGGCTACGCGCGTCGCACCCATTTGCTCATCAAGCGATTGCTGTCTAAGTGCGTACTCTTGCTCCATAGACCACATATTATCAAGATGCTCTTGCTTGGCGACTTCTAACAACTCGAAGCGTTCAAGCTCAGGCAACGCATAGTTGCCACGTTCATCGACAGCATTGATTTCAGCTTGTCGGTTGGAGTACTGACTATTTACTGAGTTAAATGCTTCATCACGGTCTTGCGCCAATCTCCATACAGCATATTCATCATCACTCATGGTGCGCTGTGCCATGCTATCAAGGCCGGTACTAGCAGCAGATAAGCCGTTGGCTTTCATACTATTAGCAATCGACTGATACATTTTGTCTTGTTCACGAGCTTTTGCTTGTGATGCAAATTTGAAGTTGGCTAAATCTTCTTGATAAGCTGCGTTTTGAAGATCGACATAAAGCTGTCTGTTTGAGTCATCCTTAGCAAACTGCTGATCAATAACAGCCATCGCCTTTTTATGAGCATCATGAATACGTTGCTCTTCACTGAAATATTTCTCAGCTATAGAAAGCAATCCTGCATTTTTTTCTATTGCATAGCGCTCTTCTTCACGCGCTAAGTATTTAGTGCGTTCACTCGATCCTTCAGCGTAGAGCCGTTCGATTTCTATAACGTTATTAGTATGGTTGCTTTCTATCTTCTCTCTATCTGATGCATACTTCTGATTAATAGACAGCTTGGCTCTCTCAAGCTCTTCGAGCGCCCGTTTTTCTTCGGTCGCGGCTTTTTGCTGCTCTACTAATACCTTGCTATTTTGCTGTTTGATCCAAGCAATGTCAGCACCGCCCTTACCATTATCCTTTTGTCCATAGACCGAAACATGTAAATGGCCACCAGTGGCATTTTTTGATGGATTGGCATACTCATCAAGTATTTTTACTTGGTAACCATATTCTTTCGCAGCAGCTTTTATCTCAGCAACTGCCTTCTTAGCTTGCTTGGCATCATTTAACACAACATCAAAAGCTTGCCCAGTTGCGTGTTTGCTATTAGAGCCTTTATGATAGGTATCATTAATTGCGCTAAAATATTTTAGGTTACCGCCGAGTATTGATTGGGTTAACTCTGCAAACTCAGCTGTATAACCACGCGCTTTTCCACCCTCAATCGCTTCGTTTGATTTTAGCTTAAGGCCACTTAATGCTGTGTTACTGACATAAGCACTACCTAGCTCTTTTATTGCCTTAGCAGTCTTGCCAGCGGCTTTAGCTTGTTTCTCTAAAGCCTTTGCATTGTCGTCAGCGGTTTTAGTGCTAATAATATTACTTTCTTGGAGCATCGCTGCTTCACGGCGCAGGCGTTCAAGCTCGCTATTGCTGCCGCCCACATTGGTAGGTACACGAATAGTCCCAGTATTATTAATAGCATTGGCGGCACGCTCAGCTTCTGCTGCAAATCGTCTGTCGGTAGATGCACCAGCTGCTGCAAATGATGCACTGCCATTTTTTAATGCTTGTATTTTTTCAAATAAACCATCAGCGTTTAAGAACGCTGTACCTGTTTGTCCAAGCACATAGAATTGGTCCATTAAACCTTGAAAGCCGATGACAGCCATATTGACGACCGAACTAAACCCTATGATAATTTTAGCAACACCACTTACTACAACACCAACACCATTAACACTACTAGCAAAACCATCGCCTTGCTTAGCACCTTCCGCAAAATACCCAACAACAGAATTCAGAGCTGGAGTGGTATAAGTCACTAATTGGTTAGACATTCCTTGAAACTTGCGCTGAGTGTCTTCAACTTGGCTTTTTAATATTGCTGACTGCTCTATCGCTTCTTGTGTTCTGATCACACCAGCACTGTAAAGCGCTTGCTCATAATCAGCGATAGTGCTGCCACCATCTTCCCAAACTTCTGAAATATCGCCAAGACCACTAGCTAGTGACTCCATTGTGAAGCGAGTTATTTGTGCGCTAGCACCAACTTCCTCAAGCTTGTCCTTGACCATTTGAATAGCTTCAGAACCCTCAACATTTGATAAAGACACACCAAAAGCTTCAACTTCTTCAGCGCTCATCTTAGTATTATTTTGCAGCAACTCCAATGTATCCAATAATCCACCGGCGCCAGTGGCTGCGAACTCTCCGAGCTTTTCTTGCGCATCCGCCAATATGTCACTCAAACCTTCATTATCTATTCCATAGTCTGAGACAGCAGCAGCCAATACCTGAAATTGAGTAGTAGTAACATTAGCCCTATTCGCCAATACCTGAAGTTGTGAGTCCGTCTCAGCAACTTGGATTGCCATTGTCGTTAATCCGACTGCCATACCTACAGTTGCAGCAATAACAGCGGCGGCGCCAATCTTAGCAGCTCCAGCAATACCTAAATCAGTATCACCAAAAAGCTCTCTAATTTTGTCAAGCCTATCTGTCAGAGAGCCAATAGCATCGCCTATCGGCGTGCCACTTAGATCGTCTATCAATCCATCTTTGAATTTAGATACTGAGTCACCCATGGCTTTGGTTTTTTCAGCAGTCTGTCTTTCAGCTTGTGTTAGACCGTCGGTAAACTCACTTAGGCGAACCGCCAAATCAAGTGTTAGCGTGCCAAGTGAAGTGCTGGCCATAATGATACATCCTTATTTTGGACAATAAAAAACCCCAATCATTTCTGATTGAGGTTTTTTGAAAAATTAGTTTTCTTGCTATTCTTCGTCTATATATAAATAAACATAATATCCAGTTGGTATCGACTCCATGAGCGACCAAGCCCTATGCTCAATTAGGTTGTTGATCCATATTTGCGCCCAGTTTAATTGCTGGACAGGTAGTTTATGGCGTGGTGAGTATTGCATATTAAATATTATCTAACCTTAAAGTTTTTCAGGACCTTGTATTTAATCATTTGGTTATTAGCTTCTATAATATCTAGCAGCGCACCTTTGTAACCGATCTGCTGAGACTCATTTAAGTCATATTCAACCGCATTACTAAAAGCGGGACGAGCCATATCACCTGAAAACTCGCGATAGCCAATATTTACTTTCGAGCCGACTTTACCATTGTATAGTAATGTTTGCTGAAAGCTGTTGGCGTCAGCGGTAGTCCAATTCTGTTGTTTAAAGTCTAATCCAGTCTTGCAATCTACATTCATGTTGTAGACTGTAAATATACAAATAGCATTATCTGACTTTCGTAAAGTTAAACCTTGCGTTGGATCTGATAGCGGGCCATCTACAACTTTTCCAGCACCTGATTCATTTGATATACCATACTGTATATACTCAGCATCCTCACCACGCTTTGGGTAATACCCTTGCTGTAATGTATGTTGAAAGCTAGTTTTTTGCGTGACAGGGAAATATAGGGCATCACGCTCAGTAACCATACCTTGGCTCAGCATTCTGTCACCTACGTAAGCTTCATTAATGCTATTGATTGGCGGCTCACTAATTTCTCGCATTTGCGGCTGATAATTAGTCAATGGCGTAGCACAGCCTACAACTGCAAATGAAGCAACCACACAGATTAATGTTTTATACACAACTTAGTTCCTTGTTTTAAATCACAGAAGCTATGAATATAAAACAATAGAAACATTAGAGCAACTTTAATTAATAAAACAAATTTCTAGTCCTTAATCTGATCCTCAAAACTCTCAACAACATCGTCTTCATATGGCATTAGCTCAATAGGATCAATCCAGTCATCAGCATCTTTAACTTTCATGTTATAACCAAAGCTCATGATGTTAGCCGCGGCTTGCTCGATACGCCTACCAATATTCAAGCTACCACGTCTTGAGCGATACTCTGCCCACTGCTTAATCTCAATCATTGTAAGATTGCTTTTGACTTGGTGAATTGTAGTACCACCGATACCTGCAAGTGCAAGCTCGTAGAGCAATTCGTTCTCGCCAGCTATGAAGCCTTTTTGCTCTTGGCCACCTGCTTCTCCACAGCCTTTTTTATATTATCAATCCCCCACACCTTATCAAATATAGCGCTACCCATTGCTTGTACAAAAGTATCTTCGACTTGCTGCTGAGTAAATAATTGCTCACCTTCATCATCAACCAGTGCTTTGCTAATCCATTCTGAGGTCACATCTTCTTTATTGTTCATACGACGATGCAAGTCATCAGTGACCGCAAAAGGTAACTGTTTGATTCGGATATCAACCTCAAGTTCATCGCCATTATGATAAAAACTGACTGTTTCATCGCGAATCTCTGATACCAAGCTACCCGCTTTCACATCTAACAATAAAACCTTAGTTGGTTTTTGCACTTCCGGAGTGTTTGAATCGTCTTGAGCAATTGGTGCTTTCTGAGTCTCTTTAGCCTTTGGAGTCTTTGCCATCTTACTAATCCTCTAAAAATAGTTAGACCCCAATTAAGGGGCCTATTTTTCGTTCATATTGTCACTGGTTTATGGCGTGGGTAGCTTGTACGCAGTGACCGCTTTAGTCTGGCGCTTCATTCCGACCGAATGCTTAACCAGTGAATCAGGGTCAAATGTTGGAGGGCTGGCTCTCAATCGTGTGATAAATGAGGTCCATGTGCGCGTCTCAGGCAGTGTAACTTCTGCTGTCACCATTTCTGGCTCAATGTCTTTCCCGTCTGCCCAGCCCACGAACACCTCCACTAGCTCTTTATCTTCTGCTAACTGCAGCAGTGTCATATGCGTAGCATTTTTAGGATCGGTATTGATAGTGAGCGAACCCTCACCCGGCTTATTCAAACCATATGTTGATGTTGCAGAATCTGGCTCATCAAGGCATGTGTCATCAATTTCAGTGGGGCTGTCATCACCAAGTACGATGCCAGTAATACAGTCCATGCGAGTGAGCGTTGGCGCAGCTTCATCGCCGTGTTTAATCCAAACTTTGGTGCCCTGCGTAAGTACACCTTTTTCTTTCTTAGCCATGATCGGCTCCTAGTGTTGTTGGTAAATAGTTAACGCGCTAATATCCAGTTCGCATCGAAGCCGCGACCGTATAGCTTAGCCTTGCTGTCATGCTGATTAATTGAAGGGTTTAATATCCAAGATTTTTGCTCAAGCACTGTACGCACTGCATCGCGTATCGCATAAGCAGATTTAGCATCTGTCGCGTAGACCATTATTTGATACTGCGTATCATCAAAATTAGCGGGTTCGTCCAAATGATTGTTTGCTTGACCTGAGATTGCTTGCCAGACGATATAAGGTGGGGCTGTACCGTGTGGCGCTACGTCCTCATGTAATTTTGCTTCTACATCAATTAATAAGGCGAGTGTCGCATCGGCTTTTAAAGCTCGATAGATTGGTAAACTCATAGCTTGGCAATCTCCTTGTCGAGCTCTTCTTTATATGCTCTGGAAAATTCAGCTTGTACTGCATCCATATTGTTATTTAGCGCCGGTCGTAAAAAAGGATCTGCACTATTAGTTGCACTGCCGAACTCTTTAAAACGCCAGTACCAGGTATCACCGCCGGGGTTTTTCTTATCGCCTTGCGTCTGATAAGTGCGCCCTATACGGTTTGCACGTCTATTGTCTGCATTAGTGCCGTAATTTTTTGCACCGCCTTTTACGCCAACTTTCATCACGACATTATCAACACCCTTGGTTTTACCAGCTTTGGTAACAATGTTTTTCCAAATCTTTTCGGGGCTGTCTTTGTCATCAAACGCTTTAGCGTTGACTACAGCCGCTTTTTTAACGATGTTCATTGCTTTGCGTGATGAACGCACAGCAGCGTTCTTTGCTTTACGTTGATTGCCCAGCTGACGTAGTTTGGCTTGCACTCCATCAAGCCCAGTGATTTCGTTAGCCATGGCTTAATCCTTAAATTGCTCAATACCGCCTGACAAAGTGAACGTTGTATATTCCAAGCCACTATCGCCATCATCAAGACCTTGGCTATCTATTGCATATAACCGGCCTTTCCAAATCACACGCATAGTGGTATCGATATCAAGACCAGTGCTATACCGGACTTTCATTCGAGCCGTTATTTCAGAGTCTGCAGCTTGTGCGCTAAGTAAATCTTTAGTAGAGAGCGGCGTGATTTTGGCATACGCTTTTTTGTAGAATATCCAATCTGATGGCAATTCATACCCATCATCATCGCGGCCGCCTTTAACGTAGCTTTGGATAGTGACACGATGTCTTAGCTCGCCTGCATTGACTGCCATATCATTCACCCATCTAAAAAGGTTGAGCCCGTCTGCTCATCGTCGTTATCTTGTTGATCAACGAGCTCATTTAATATCTCATCGTGCTGATCAAGCAGTCGCAATATGATTTTTTCTTTCTCACTAGACTGCTGGATTAGTACGTTATTTTGTTCGACTATCTTTGTCGCTAGAGCTATTAAGCTTGGCAATGAGTCGTTTTGCTCGATCTCTTGCTTCATCGGCTCTTCGTTTAATCCACTCATGGCGTGCCTCGCATCCTTTACATGACATAATATTAGATTCCCATTCGGCGGTAAGGCTGTAGCAGACAATAAGTACCCATCGGCATCTCATTCATAGATGACTCAGACACAGCTTCACGATGGGCATACCAGTGGCCAATCATTAGCAAAGTTGCCTGATCAATAGATGAATTATCGATAACACCATCGGGATCATCATCCGGTACCGCCATTTCGTAAATGGTCCGGTCTAAGTACATCTGAACATGGTCGCGAGCAGCTGCCATATATCCAGCCAGCAGCGCATCTTCATCATCGTGCTCGATGCGGCATTGGTGCTTGACCTGCTCGAGTGTGACCATAATTAATCTGCCTTATCTTTAGTATCGTTTTTGGCTGCTGCTTTAGGTTTTGGCGTTTCCGCTTTTACTACCTCACCATGAGGTGCATCGACCTCAACAGCATGGCCTTTTTGCACCAGTTTCTTGCCTTCGGTATCATCCACTTCGACAGTGGTATTACTCTGTCGAAAAATTCGATTAACCATCGTGTATCTCAAAGTACGTATAAACATAATTAATTACTCCGACTTGTTTAGAGACTATTCTTCAGCCTTATTTACCTTTGTTTTCCGCCGCTTCTTTAGCCTTAGCTTTTTCAGCAGCTTCTTTTTCAGCGGCCGCTTTAGCCTTAGCATCATCGGCGGCTTTTTTCTTATCATCTTTATCGTCAGCCGCTTCGGCATAGCCTTTATCAATAAGCTGCTGACCTGTGATATCAGTAAACTCACCAACCTCGCCAGTGGTATATGTCTGATTACCCATGCACGTAACGTCTTTAAACTTAACTTTCATGACCTGCTCCTTTTAGTAAGACAAAATCAGCTTAGTAAACTGGCTTTGGCTTAATAAAAAAACACGCAACTTGATAGACAGGTTGCGTGTTTTGTATTTTTAAGGATAAAAGTTTCGTTATGGGGCAACTGTCAAAGAGCCTTTGACAAATGCTTGTGGGCGATAGACAGTCAGCGTTAAGCGCTCTTCAGCACGGACAGATACCATATTCTTCTCAAAATCATCAGCGTTCTCAGTAGAGACAACCACGTTCGCATCTTCACGGTCAAAGATTTGCGCGGCATCTGCGAACGAGCCAGTTAAGAAATTGCCAAGCATGCCTTCCTGATTGGTTTGCGCGACTGGCAGCCCCCATAGGCGCGCTTCTAACGTACCAAACGGATTGCTGAACAAGTAGCCTTTTGTGTTGGCATCTTTGATCAGCTCAATGTCGGTCCAGTCGATATCGTGCATCACATGGCCAGTTGCTGATAGCTCAGCCAAAGTTACTTGCAGCATTGCCAAGCGCATAATATCCAGGCTGTTTGAAGGCGTAGTTTTAGTGCTAGGATTGGCAAATGCTTGTGCTTGCGGATAGATACCATGCAAGTTATTACCCACACCGCTACCAAATAGCAGCTGTGTATCTTCGACACGCTTTAGACCGTTAAGTAAGCGACCATTAATGATGCTTCGCAGTTGTGGTAAATCATCAAGCGTCTGCTTAGCGATTTTCATTAAGTGAGCCACTGTCTTGACGCCAGACAACACTTCTTCAAATTCAATATTCGAATATGGCTTGGTTGTATTTTCAGCAACCGTCGCAGCGTTATTCTCGAACAGTGTCTCACGCAAATAAGCAACCGCATTTGATTCAGTATCACCTGGCGCCAATAAATCACGCACAGTTAGGCGCTGGTTTGGATTGGTAATAATCTGAGTAGTACCATCAACTGGATTGACAGCAAATGAAGTCAGTGCTGCACGAGGTACATCAATAGCTAAGCGGCGACCAGCAACTACAGAGTTACTAAACTCAATAATGCTATCGTTTGCGATGACAAGATCACCTGCGCGGTTACGGGCTGGTGCTTGATTACCGCCATTACCAATGCGTGCGAATAATTGCTCAGCTTCACCCAGTTCCGTTTGTAGACGGTTTTGAGTGTCGCGCATCGTGTTTAGGTCTGTGAGTAGCTTATCTACTTCAGCCTTGGTCTGACTGGAAAGCTCTCCTGCCTTTTGAGCTTCTTTTAGCGCATTTTCAGCAGCAGGTAATGTTTTTTCGGTCAGCTCTTTCACGCTAGCATTGACTTGCTTTAGCTGTTCAGCCGTTTGATCTTTATTTTGATCAGACATAATTTTTTCTCACAAAAAAAGCCGCCAATAGGCAGCTGTGAATGAATGGGTTGGTTTACTTTAGGTTGATATTGATTGAGTTAATCGCATTCTGCAGATTGTCAATCAATCCACTCAGGTCAACGCCAGCGTTTTGCGTAGCATCTGGTTGAGTAGCGCTAGGCGTACTCTTTAAATCTTTTACAAGACCACGGCGCTCTTTGCGAGACATACCCGCTTGCGCCATGATTAAATCTAGTTTGTGAGCAGCGATGCGCTCTTTAGCAGTATTGTTGGTTTGCTCTGCAATCACATCAGAGTCCAAAAAGCTATCAGCCATACCTGTCTCAACGGCCTGTTTGCCATTGATCCAAGTCTCTTTATCCATCTGCAGTGATAGCTCAGTCGCCTCCATACCACTTTTGACATGATAAATATCAGCAATAGTCGCATCGATTTGCTCTAAAAAATCAGCGACTTCGCGCATATCATTACGATTGCCACCAACACCAGTCCATGCATTGTGAATCATGAAGAAGCCAGCACGCGCAATCTTAACTTCATCAGCCGCCATTGCGATAAACGAAGCTGCGCTTGCAGCCATTCCAAGTACTCGCACGGTTACATGACCAGCATATTCGCGCAGCATGTTGTAGATCGCCAAGCCTTCGAATACATCACCACCAGGGGAGTTAATATTAACGACGATATCTGCACCGTTAAATCTTTTAAGTTGAGCGCTGATAGACTTGCCAGTTATACCACCATCGGTCCACCAGTCATAACCGATAACCTCTAAGATATTAATAACGTGTTCAGAGTCATCGTCTGACGCTTTGATGTCTGGATTCCATTGGTCCAAAGCAAGCGGCATTCTTACATCATGCGTTGCTTCAAAATCAGCTTTTGGCATCATTGTTCGCTTGCTCATCTTTGGTAACTCCATTGTAGTTTGTGCCCACTTGATCAAGCGGGATTAATGCTGATTGAATAGTATATTTATCACCACCTTCAATCGGCGGCATATTTTCTTTAGACCGGACTTCATCGCGGTTTATCCAACCGTTATTCAGACCTGATGAATAGTATTCAGAGCGCGTCTTACTGTCCGCTCGTAGCAAGCCTTCGACATTAAACTCAACATAGTATTTATCACTATCAAGTTTGCCGATAAGACAACGTAGAATCTCTTGCTCAATATTGACCAGCAGTGGTCTGAATGTGTATTTTAAAAAATGTAAGTCTTGCGCTTCAGCAGATGCCGCCCATGAGCTTTGTTTGTCAAAATGACCAATCATAATGGGTGATACACGGAACCAACGACAGATTTCTTCAATCTCAAAGGAACGTGTCTCTAGCATCTGTGCTGCTTCTGGATTCATGGTCACGCCGTTGTACTGCATGCCATGCTCAAGCACCATTGTCTTGCCAGCATTACTGCTGCCCATAAATCTTTCTATATGCTTACTTAAGCTGGTACGTTGTTCTTTATTAAGCTTTTCTGAAGTGGTTAAAAACCCAGAGGTTTGCAATCCATTCTCAAAGAACTTACCAGCTGCTTGCTCAGCGGATGCAGCAGTAGCGAATGTTTCGCGGCCCTTATTTATGGTAAAGATACCCATCACGCCATCGACACCAAATGCGCGAATATGCATGACATCTTTATGACCAATTTCACGTCGCGTACCTTCATCTGTGTAGTGATACTGCAGCAGCTGATTGTTTTTATTACGAGTCACACTTACGTGCTGTGGCAAAAGAGGCTCTAGGGAAATAATTCGCTTGCCTGTGATATTGCGCTTAATCTCAACGTAAGCATTGCCCCAAAGCAGTAGGCTTGCCACAATCATTTGCATGAATCGTGCAGGCGTCATCTCATAATTGGGCGAACGACACAATAAATCGTATAGAGGATGCTGTTTGGCCACCACACGACTACCGTCAGCTTTGGTTTCATAAACCTTTAGCGGTAATGTTGATACTGTCTCAGCGACTAAGCGTACGCACGAAAAAACAGTACTAAGCTGTAAGGCACTGTCAACAGTGACGTTTTTACCACTGGCTGTTCTGGTCGATATATTGTCGCTAGGCGTTAGACTCAGATGTCCATCCAAGCCTAAAAAACTGATTGCGGCTTTTGCAGCTTTTGCAAAACGCTTGGGCTTGATTAGATTAAGCACATTGAATCCTTAAATATTAAACGCCGATCATGATTGGGTCATCGTAGAAGCCATTATCGCCGCCACCATCGCCAGCCAATACCATGGCGCGACTGATACCCATTAATAGAGCAACAGCACCATCAATTTTTTTGTAGTTGGTTTCTTTACGCGGGAATACGTTGTTGTTGGCGTCTTCGCGTGATACGACATTACCAATCATCCAAGATAGGACTGGATGACCGTCATGATGAAACCGCCCGCCTTTCATTGCAGCCTCTAACTCACGCATAGCAGGAGAAAAAGACTTAACCGTCTTAGGAATCTTCACCGCGTCATAGCCTGCCGCTTCAATAGTAGCCGCAACTTGGAAACCGCCCCATTCATCGTAAGGTACTTCGGTTAATGGAAAGTTTCCCGCATCAGAAACCAAGTCTTCAGCGATGGCATTCAGGTCATTTTCAGCGCCATCATGGACTTCAAGCAAACCCTGGTTCATCCACTTTTGGTAGCGCTCAACCGCTTGCTTCTCATCGCCCTTATAAACCGTGTCTTCTGGTAAATAAAACCATGGCGCCAAGCAGTAGTAATGAAGCTTGCCATCATCCTCAAAGCGATAAAATAGATTAATGCGCGCTGCAATATCAATCTTAGACGCCAAATCAATCGGCATGACGCATGGTGTGGTTGAAAAATCATCGATGCTTAGCGTGTCATCAGCACACGCGCGCCAATGCTCCATGTTAAAGAAAGCTGATTTTGCTGATACCCAAACGTTTAGATGCTTGGTCTTAAAAGAGTTTTGACGGCTGGCGTTATTGATAGCTTTGGTCTGCTGAGACTTTAAGAAATCAGCATATACAGAAACATCATAATTTGGATTGGCTTTGATTAGGACGTTTGGGTCGGTCCAATCATCGCCGTCATCGATACTCCAAATCCAACCAAACAGCTCATCATCTGGCACATTGCCAAGCAGCATGTCTTGCACGCGGCTGCGCAGCTCATAGCATGGGCCTTCAATATTATGACCAGCCGTAGTAATGATAAACATCATCGGTTGGCGGCGTGCGCCCATACCCGTTTGCATCGTGTCATAGAGACGACTATCAGGATGCTCATGATATTCATCGACGATAGCGCAATGTGGCGACTGCCCATCTGGCGGATCACCGATAATTGGCTCAAACAAAGAGCCATCATCAGGGCGCTCGAGACTGGCCGCGTTAATCTGTATGCCAGTTGCCTGCACTAAAGCGGGCGAACGTAACACCATCAGACGTGCCGGCTTAAAAACCTCCCACGCTTGCTTCTCTGTTGTAGCACCTGAATAAACCTCACTACCAAACTCACCGTCATTGGCAAACATATTAAGAGCGACGCCGGCAGCAATTGCTGACTTACCATTCTTACGTGGCACTTCCCAATAGGACTCACGGAAGCGTCTGAAGCCATCTTTTTTACGCATCCAACCGAACGTGACCGCGATGCCAAATTTCTGCCATGGCTCAAGCTGAATTTTTAAGCGCTTTAGGGCCCACTCACCTTTGGTATGAGGTAGCAATTCAACAAAAAGTATCTTTTTTTCGGCAGCCTTTGGGTCAAATTTGTATGGATAGTCACGTTTTTTTGACGATTTTAAGTCATCCAAGTGACGTTGGCACGCCAAAACTACCCATTTGCACGCTGGAACTTTGCCTTTGACAACTGCTCGGGCCCACTTATTGGCGATATCAACATTAGGATAATCGGCCATATTTATCTCGCTTGAGCATCCGTCACATATTCAGAACACCTGCAAATGGGTTGGTTTGATTTTTATCGCCAGCACCCGTTAAGCGTTGACGAGATGACGGATCTAATCCTAGTAAGCTACCAAAAGTTGCCATCTGTCTTGCTGCCTCGTTGAGTGCGGTTAATGCTGGATTTTTAATCGGACTACCTGACGCGCCCATAACGGTAACACCTTCTTTCGCAAGCTCCATCTGGCTTTTACGATAAGTGTCGTAGGCCATGCAAAAAACTTCTACGTTGTGCATATCTGTAATTCTAAGCAATTCGTTTTCAAGTAATTCAGGAACGATGGACCGCCAAATCATCGGCGCAAATTCTAAATCGCTCATGTATTCTGGCGGCTCAATATCGACCACTTCGCTAAATTCGGGAACGTTGATGTTTTTATTTTTCGATTTTCTCGGATCAGCCTTGCGGCCGCGTCCTGGTACCGCCGCAATTCCTCCCATAGCAAAAAATCCTTAACCGGTCAATAGGGCAAACTTTTAATTAAACGCTCGTAAAAATGTACTTTAGGGGGCGGTCATTCGGGGCTTCCGGCTGAAGTGCAATCATACCCCCTACCTTACACTGCATTGGCTAAGCTAAATCTAATCAGTCAACCGTTTTAATTCTTCGTATAACTCAGAGTTCAATTGGTCGATTTCTTCTTTTGTTTCTGCTGTTGCCGCAAGCACTGATGAGCCATTGCTAAGTGTGATGTGTATGCACCAGTAGCAACTGGAGTTGTATTCATTAACTCGCTCAACAACAGAGGTTGAGACAATGTTATTAACGTTAATCAAAGACTTTCCAATCTTCATAAACTTAGCCATATCAATTACTCGTTAGCTGTTTTTGATCTATGGCACTTACGACAAAGCGACTGTAGATTGCTGAGCTCGTCGGTACCGCCGCTCGCCTTATTGATTATGTGATCAACGTCGGTGGCTGGCACGTATCTGCCTGCGCGCTTGCAAGCCATGCACAGATGACCATCACGATTAAGTACTTGCGCGCGAAGCTTACGCCAAGCGTGTCCGTAACCGCGCTTGGTTGTGCTACCGCTGCGGTCTGGGCGCTTGGTCCAGTTGCTGCGCTGGTCCGCATGTTCATCACAGTATCCTTTGTCTTTACGTTTAACTAGGTTTGGGCAGCGGTATTGGCGGCATGGTGTGGACGGCATAACTTCGGCTTCCATTTCTTATTATCAGGCTCAATCAAAGCCATATACTTCTTGGCTTCGCTGTTGCCGTTGTTAGCTCTATCTATAAGCAGTCTTAGGTTTGATTGTCTATACTCTAGCGTTTCGCCTGTGCGATATTTGATATACAGCGTCTCGCTTGTGCATTCATATCTCATGGGCGTCACACCTTATCAAACGTTAGGCATAAAAAAGCCCACGCTATTTCTAACGTGGGTAAGTGATAGTGCGCCCGGCAGGATTCGAACCTACGACCAAAAGATTATGAGTCTTCTGCTCTAACCGCTGAGCTACAGGCACGCAGCATCGCCACTGTTATTTAGCAATCATCACATGCAATGATTGTTAAATAACGGCAGCTCTCATTCAATTCGCAGTTGCCACCTGCTAGTGGGTTTCTCTATGGCATGTGCTGACTGTGGCTAAATCAATCAGGCATAAAAAAAGACGAGAGCAATTAAGCTGTCGTCTTTTATGTTCTGCTTTATCTGTTACCATTTAGCAGTATGACAAATACTACCCTAATCTGGCACGGTGCGTCAAGCATTATCATCTACTCTATTAAGCTGCATGCGATAGCTACTGACGTACTGATCAGCGGTGCTTACCATATCGATAAGGTCATCCATCATTTGACGCTGGTACCGCACCCATAATGTTGTATAAGAGCTAGCCTTTACTTCTATTCCTGAAAACTGCAACCGACCCTTGACTGTATATATATCCCACAGCTCATACAGTTCAAAATGCAGTACCATGCGCGCCATCAATCGTGCCAGCTCAGGCAGACTGTGAGTACATGCCTGCGGTGCAGCGCGCTTATCTTTATTACAACGCTCAATCATATTGGCTGCCAGATACTGCACGACTTCATCGAAATGACGTGACCAATCCCAGTTAGTATCACTACCCCAAAGCAATATACTTGCCAGCGCCTTGGCTGGCGCGTCATCAATCATTGCAATCGCGGCGCAGTGGTCTTCCCAGTTCACTTCTGGCGGCAATCCACCTTGTCCAATATTGAATTTAACGGTCTTGGCATGCATGCCTTGCTCAAGCCAGTCTTGATTTGATAGCTGCAGGTTTGGAGACTGACCGAAATTGTTATGCAGCTCGTCAATCAGTGCGTAGGCATACTGACCAGGCTTATGTTTTTCTTTTGCCGGCTCAGGCTTATCTAACACTTCCTGCGCTCGCACAACTGGCACAGCGTAACGGAGAAACTTATCGATAGATACAACCCTTTCTTTTTTGCGGTTTGGATTATTAAGCCATTTAAACCTGAGCTCGTCTTTGTCATAATCGACATGCAGCACTTCCATCACTTCGCCTGCTTTATCGAGCCATTCGGTCTTGATTTCGATATCAGTCACTTGCTCACCTCGCTTGCCGCTTTAATCTCGTGATTTGATTCATCACATACTGGCCAGTAATCAACCTTGCCATCATCGAACATCACCATATAATTCAATCGACCGCCCGGATAGTCTTTACCACACATAACCAAGCCCACAATAGTCGCCCATTCGCCAGACCTAAAACTATAAGGGTGTATCCCTCTAATCATTGCTGGTGATATCTTCAGGCCTTCTTTATCTTGTCTTTTGAAAAACTCACTTTGTGGCTCATAATTATTCAAGAAATAAACTATGTCTGAACAGCGTCTTTGAGTGCCTATGTAATAAACAACGCAGCGATGTGGGAGTGAGTCTACAATTGCCAACTCTCCACTATGCTTACATCGCCACTTACTTTTGATTTCGATATCAGTCATCTCTTACCACCTTTCTTAGTTTTGCGATTGTTACGCGGCTTATGGGGTATATAACCCTGACCTTTAAACTCAAATGGATTACATATGCCATGAGTCTGCTGCTTCAGCATTGCAATGATTCTGTGGCTATCCTTTATCTTACTCATCGATTTCTCCTAAGACTTACCATTCAGGTTCGCTTAAAACTTTTACAAAAAAAACAAAAGCTGCGAAGCTGAGCATAATTAGAGATATTCCCCACTGCCTAGAACTGAACCCAGCGCCGGCAATAAGCTCTACATAAGCCATGACTATAGAAGGCATGCCAAATGCAATAAAAATAAGCAGACATGCCTTAGTCGAATTTTTCAAAGCCCTATCTCCCTTCCTTTTTAATCGGCTTTGGCGCTGGCACGTCGACCACACCCTTTTCAATCAATCGATGATATTTATATATAAGCATGCCAGCATCACGGCTATGCTCAGACGTACGCCCATGCCAGCCAGTAATCATCTTAAAGTCTTTGGCGCTGCGCTTAGTATCAATGCTAGCAGGCGCAACCAAAAGATGTGGAATATCGTAGCGCTCGCAAAATTCCTGCCAGATTGAGCAATCACGTATAACCGAACCCACTCCCTTCATGCGCTCTTTACCGATTCGAGGATCTACCCACTTACGCTTACGCACGTCCTCAATACAGACGACGAATTTAATATCCGACGCTTGCGCCTCTTCAAACGTTTTATAAACTTTATCTTGGGCGCTTAGAATGCTTTGAGTAGATACTTCTTGCAGTACGCCATCAATGCTATGAGCAAAGCCTGTCTTAACGCCTGTGTCGATACCGATTAAAATCATTTCTTACCATCCTTTAAATTAATATCACCATATTCATGATCAATTGCTTGGCCTTGTTCATCCCACTTAGCATAGTTATCATGGAACGGATCCCCAGCAACTACTCTTAATTTCCCCGTCCATCCCTGATAAGTACCCGTCTTTGGGTAATATGCTTTTTGCAGATAGATGACCTTGATGTCCTTTGTGGTTTTCATACTCACCTCGCCTGCAAATGGGTTATCGCAAAACAGTCATAACGCAGTTTTCAAAAGGAGGTTCTGAAAATCCTATATTTTTACCACCAAACACCCTCATAGCTGTATGCAACTGCATTACATGCACGCCCTCACCATCTATCTTGGTAGCACTGTAATCAGCCAGCATTTTGCAGGTGGCTCTAACCTCAGCATTATGATCATCTAGTATTTTTTGGCCGTATTTGGTTAGCTTAAATTTAACTTCTTGATTGATATTTACTGGCCCTTGGGCGTAACCGTCGAAATAACTCATACTGTCTCCCTGTTATACTTCTCAAACCAAAAAACGACATCAATATTTGTTTCGACAACCAATCCGTAACGTTTAGCTTTTTGATACGTCGTACTATCTCTATTCAAACAAACAACTTTATTAACAATCATTTTCCGCCAATCCTCTGGGTGTAAGCTACCCTTGTCTAAATTGCAAGACCTACAGGCTGGCTTCAAGTTTGAAATACAGTCGTTTTCGGGATTTTCGCAGTCTGTAAAAACCTGCTTTCCGTTTACCCTTATCCAGTTTCGTCTTATCGGTAAGTAATGATCTGCGTCCCACCTCTCACCCAATTTCTCACCGCAGTAAGAGCAACAACCGCCATATAGCTGCTTAAGCTCTGCACGTAGAATTGTAGATAACTTCATACCGCCTCCTGCAACTGGTTTAATACTCTGTCATAGGTTTCATCTGCTGACTCGCCTGGCATCTTCTGTTGCTTGATATGCTCGTAAGTTTCAGCAATACTCATATCCGGCAATGGCTCTTTGCACAAGCCGTTAAAAATGCAGCACTTACTAGGGTCAAGCTTAGCCTGTACTGGCTGGCTATGGCTTGGATGGAACACTGGTGGCAAGTCGCTGTCGTAACTGTTAGACGACGTGCCGGCGCTGTTGCTCCAATCTTCATTGTCGATATTAAAACGGCCCTTGGCTTTTTCCTGACGCGCTTGATCGGCTTTTTGATTGTTTGCTTCGCGTATCATCCATTTAATTAGTTTTACTTTGCGATAAGAGTCTGTGGTCAGTGGATTGCCTTTGAGCGCTTGCTCAGCGTAATGCGCTTTGAATGCTGAGACTTCAAACTGATACTGATCTTCAGTGAGCTGTATCATCTTGCCAGCTTTGAATAACTCACCGCGCATCTGGTCAATGGTTGGCGCTTCCCAATTCTCAACATCATCAGCACGTTGGTCACGTATCTGATCAGCTTTGGTTGCTGGCTGTGGTGCTACTGGCTGGCTGTCTGATGGTTGATTGCTGTCAGTAGAATTATCCACAGAACCATGGTTAAACTTATCCACAATCACCTCGCCTGTGTTTGTGTGTGCGTCCTCTCTAACTGGTTGTTGGTTGTTGGTTACTGGTTTCTGGTTACTGGTTATAGCAGTGTTTTTTGCGTTACTAGCGTTACAGTCATCGTTACTAGGCGTTACCGTTTGAGTTACATCACTTGTAACGTTACTAACGTGACACTGTTTGATAGCGTCAATATGCTTGGCATGTAACTCTCTTAAATCAGCAGTACCAATATCCTTGTTAAAAGATACGCCTATATCAGTAAGGTCGTTAATCATATTGCGCTTGTCTTGACGAGACTTGCGAGTACGTTCTGCAGCTGTCATAGGCGCATCATCATCGTTACACGTAACGTTACACCCATCGTTACTTGGCGTTACACCTTGCGTTACATCATTCGTTACAGCGTTACGCTTGCCGTTACTATCGGTGTTACCGTTTTTGAATTTGTAATTCTTAATCTCTTTATCGATACGGTGATGATGATGACGCTTGCCACGTTTGACAAAATATTCATCAAGTATGTATTCGAGCATTTCAAGATATTCAGGCGTAGTACATAGCAGACGACGTGCCAGCTTATTCATATCTGACGAATCAATGGCTTGTTCGTTGTGATAGTACATATCTATCAAATCACGATAGATAGCGCGCTCAGGTAACGATAGGTGGCGTGTTGAGTTGTTAAAATCAGCAATGTTGAAGTTATAGAAATGCATTAGGCCACCTCATGAACGATGGCAAAAGTCTTAGCAAGATGCGTAAGGCCCTTTGGCGTGAATAGGGGCTGAGTGGTTGCGACTCGCTCGTTGCTGTTGCCTTGATACGTTACTGCGCGCTCTTCCATAAAGCCTTGCTTCATGCGAATGCTGCTCATCTTTAGCTTGTTGCGCTTGTCGCGGTACATCCAATCATGGCCCAGGCACCAATTAACAAACTTGTTTTGTGGAATACCAAGCGCTTTGGCAGTATCTCGAACGTTTAAGCTACCCATGGCGCAGTCGATAACATCCAATGCTGCAGCTTTAGGCTCAGTAAGTGCTAAGCGCGACTGCTGATTCTCGATAAGCTCAGCCTGATCAGCGGCAAGGCGCAATGCTTCAGATAAGGTGGCAGGGATGACTGGTGCGCTGGCTTGCGCTTCTAGCTCTTGCCAGCGGTCAATAACTGCAGCGGTAAACTCAGGTGATAAGCGAGCGACAATTACAAGGCTGTCTCGCTGGTCTGATAAAAAGTGAGTGTATTGCTGGCCGTTTTGCTCATGCGTGTACTGATGGGGTGTCGTATTTTTTACGATACCCTTTTCGACCAAAGAGCGTATTAGCTTTAATACATTGTCATGAGGCTTTTTGCATAGATCTGCCATTTCACGGCTAGACATACGTTTTTTATTATTTGTTTGCAAAGTCTGAATATTCATAGTAGTATTCCTTTATCTAGTTTTGCTTTGAAGAAACGCCTAAAGCCCATCAGTGTCCGCTGATGGGCTTTTTGTTTGGGCTTTTAAATAATGTGAGCTAGTTCTAATAACTCGTCCATCCCAACCCTCCTTTGATTTGGCTCGTTGCTCGATGCGCTCAAACTCACGTTTGATTGCATGATCATCGCCGGTCACTTCTGTTGCTTCTCTTAAATGACAAGTTTTGCATTTATTGATAGTGGCATTACACATTATTATTACCCTCACAATGATTGGCGATTTGAACGCTGAGTGTGCGCAGTGCGACCATGGCGTCTTGAATCTTTGTCTGTAGCGCGTCATGCTCTTTGCAATCAATGCGGCCGTCTTCTAGCGCTTGCTGCATTTCACTCATGATGTCGCCCTGGCATGCTGATGTAGATAGCGCGGTCATGATGATGCTTGCCTGCGTCGCCTCTTCATCTACACGCGTAAATACGCCGCCTAAGCGGTGAGCCATGGCTTGGATGATACTGGTGTCGTTGGTGTATTCCATAATTGTTATCGCTTCATCAAGGCGCAGATGATGCGTGTCAGTGTTCGGATTGACTTTATTGTTCAGTACGGTGTTAGACATACCCATACGTGCTGCAATAGCTGTTGAGCCGCCATGCTTAGGGTTGTGTACTGTCTTGTGTGCTGCGTCGATTACGTCCATCGTGTCCTACCTATTTATAAAAACGTTTTGTTGATGAGTGGGTGGTTGTAGTATTTAATCAGTGGTTTCGAGTTCAGCTAATGCGGGGCAAAGGTCTACGGCTTTAATCTCACCCTTGGTGATTCGCTCAGCTTTTAAAGCCAGAGGTGCCGACATATTGGCCTTACCTTGAACCCATTTCCATACACCAGGCTGACTACAGCCCAATGCTTCAGCCGTCTTATGCTGATTTCCAAAATAACTGACTAAGGCTTCATAAGGATTGTTAGGTTTCATTTTATTACCTTGGGTATATTTATGCCTTAATAATATAACTTTAGTTATTATAAATCAATAACTTTAAGCATTTTACATTGATAACCTAGGTTATTAGAATCATTGTAATAACTGGAGAATCGTAATGAGCACGTTAGCAGAGAGGGTTAAGCTGGCTAGAGATAGGCTAAACCTGTCGCAACAAGATGTTGCAGATGCCACAGGCATGTCTCAGCCAAGTTATTACAAGATAGAAAGAGGACATACCAAGCGAACTACATACATCAACGAATTGGCCAAAGTTTTTGAGGTGAATGTTGATTGGTTAGCAAATGGTAGTGGGGAAATGCTTTCTGGTGCCGCTAATAAGGCCGAAGAAGCTAAGCGCGCTGGCAGTGAAGCTATAGCTGATCCTGAAAAAGAGCTTGCAAGAATTTTGGAAGCAGGATCCGTATCTACAGATGACTCTGATGATGAGATGGTATCAATACCTATTTATGATCTTTATTTCTGCTGCGGCGATGGTAATGGTTCTTGTGAGTTTGAGAACATCAAAGGCTATAGAAAACTACCACCCTCTTTTTTCAAAGATAGGAATATTAGACCGGAAGATTTTAAGTTAATTTGTGCCATCAATGACAGCAACCATCCTTATATCAAAGACGGTGATGAGGTTGGTATTGTAATCACTGATAGAGAAATAAAAGATGGCGAGTACTATGCAATCCTTCTAGATGGTGATCGCATGATAAAGCAAATATTTAGGGAGGCTGGAGGCTCTTATAGATTGAGTAGCTTCAACAAGGCTTACCCAGATAAAGTAGTTACTCCTGAGCATAATGAAAGCTTAATTATCGCAGGCCGACAAGTTTATAGAGCAGGATAAGAATTATGGATAACAGTAAATTACCGATAAACCAATTGATAGCTAAAATTAATGTAGCAGCTGAAAACAATGAGGCGCTAAGTCTGACTGTTGATGAAGTAAAGCTGGCTGCTAAAGAGTTTGGAAACCTAGTTATGATTCCAGTTTACGACATGAATAACTTTCCAATAAAGCGGCGCAATATTGACGAAGTCGCTGATGTGAATCAAAAGTAATAAATGTGTTATCAAAAAAAGGATTTTACGAATGACAGACTGGCACTTTGGCTATCAGTTCGACACGCCTATTGTGGGCGAATCGAACTATCAAAAGGCACTGACAAAAAGCTATAAAGATCCTAACGCTTTTAGAAAAGGCGAGTCTGCTTTTGTTGATGTGGGTTTAGTTTACGAACCGAATAACCCTTACGATAAGAATGCAGTAGCAATTGTCTCTACTCATGGAGTATTGGGTTATCTATCTAAGCAGGATGCTATTCGCTATCGACACCTATGTGAAGGCGATAAAGATACTCTGTCTGTAAGATGTAAGATATATAGAGGAAATCATCCTATGTACGGTGCGTGGGTTGATTTAAACCTAGAGGGTTTGTCTGGATCGCCACAAAGTTTAAGAAAATATAACGACGCATCGAGCCAGCCTGCACCGCCACCCCTTCCGGACAGTTCTAAGCAGAAGATTTCACCTGTAACGATGATTATAGGTGCGCTGATATTGTTTTTTCTTTTTTCAATAGTCTTTTAAAGCTGAGGATAATAAGCGTCCGTGCCAGCACGCTTGAGACTGGCGACAAAATGAGGTGAAACAATGGCTTTATACTCTATAACTTACGATCTTATTAAGAAGAAAGATTACGACCGCATATACGAAGGAATCAAAACATGCGGAACAGGTGCTTATGCTAGACCAACAGAATCTCAATGGATAGTTCAATCCAATAAGACGGCTACAGATATTGCAAATCATTTGCGGAATTTTACTGATAGTGACGATAGAATATTTGTTATTCCAGTAAATGGGAAGATGTGGGCTTCGTTCAATGTTTCTCAAGAAGTTCGCGACTGGCTCAGAGACCACTCTTAATATTATTGCAATAACCTAAACAAAAACACAGAAGTTGAAACTTAATAATAAACCGCCCTATATGGGCGGTTTTTTTGTACCTGAGATTTTATTTTAACAATTACTTACAGTTTTGTTAAAACTAGGAATTACTGCGGTTATGGCTTAATAGTCTTAAAGTAATATAAACTCATTAATTTATTACTTTGGTTATTGACAGTTATTATAACTATGGTTATTATTAACGCATCACAACGACACAGAGTAATTATTATGAAACTTGCAAAGAACATGCTCGCAGCAATTGGATTAATGGCGCTACTTGTTATTGCACTTAATACTGTTTCGGCAGTCGCTGGCGTGATAGGAGATGCTTTTGACCGTCAGCAATCAGCTCATGACGCAATGATTGCTGAACATAAGGCGTCACTACCTAACGACGATGGTAATTACGTCACTGACCCGATGAATGGGTTTGATGATGAAGTTGAAGAAGCTTACGAAACTTCGACCGAAGCCAAGGCGGCAAGTTATGCCAATGGCTTCATAGCCAAAGCGTACGGGAGAGAATGATGACGACTTATCACATGAAGCAATCGATAGCAGGATGCTTGCGTAACAACCGTATTGGTACCATCGACTTTTTAGAAGATCAAGATGGCAATCCTCTATCTGACGCTGAAGCAAGAATTGAGTTAAAAAAATTATTGGCCAAGGGTCACACGGTTATGCCAGTTGGTGATGACTGCGAAGGCTTTGATGTATTCGGCGGCGGTTGTCCGGGGCATGAGCCACTGGCGGGCAGTGCTTTATGTCACGCAATGCTTAAGCGTGGTGATAAGGCGGTTATGTGTAAAGCAAACAATAGTAATCATATGACGATAATTGTTGGCTACAAAGAAGCTAAAGCAGGCGGATGGGTATTTCATAGTAATAGGCATAGCAGACACTACATCGTAGTGCCTATTAACAACCAAGGCGAACCACTGACAGCTAAGGAAGTGGGATTATGAACACGCAATTAAAAGAACGTCCGATAATCTTAAATACCCAAGAAGTCAACGCAGTGTTAGCGGGCAATAAGACGCAGCATCGAGTGCCAATAAAATTACGTTACGGTAGTCCAGAGTTTTTAGGTGGTCGATACTGTAATAAGTCCGACCCATCACTTTGGGGTTGGGATAACTTTGAAGATGCTGAAACACGGAAGTTGTCTGATGAGCCCTGCCCTTTCGGTGCTATCGGTGATCGGCTTTGGGTGCGCGAAACACATCATGCACCTGACTTTTTGCACGATTATGAGCAACAAGAGTTAGCGGAAGGTCTTATCACTCGTGATGATTTAGGGATGAGCTATAAAGCTGATGCGCCGCACATGACGCCTGCTGACGGTGGGTGGACCTCTCCAGTCGCAATGCCACGATGGGCCAGTCGCCTACTCTTAGAGATAACTGATGTTTGTATTGAACGCATTCAGGATATTAGTGATATAGACGCAAGGGCAATGGGGTTAAAGCCCGATTATTGCGACCACAAATATCAGACTTGCGAGGATATAGGTTGTATTGGCAAGTGGGCCGAACCCTTAATGAATTATTTTATTCATGAGAAAAACATAAAAAATGTAAGCTCTCATGATTGGATTTGGGTAGTTGAATTTAAAAAGGTAGATGACTGATGGCTGATGATATCGACCTCGCCCAAGACCGTATAGATGCTGAAATGACTGCTCGTCTGCGTGTCCTGCCAACATTTAACATACCGTCACTGCTTGATTGCCAGGATTGCGGTGAAGAAATACCAAGCAAGCGCCGCGCGATTGGTGGCGTAAGGCGTTGCTTTGATTGCCAGAAGCACCATGAAAGCTCGGTAAGATTTTGGAATCATAGTCGTCGCTAGATAATAGGATTGGATATGTTAAGACTAAATAACAGCTCACTATCGAGAACAATTACTCGAAGTGGTGTGAATAGCATTCAAATGTTTGCTGTGTTCGATGACGTAACTAAGACTGGCAAAGTTAAAGCTAAGCATTCACAGCGATTTACTATTCAAGACGACTCGTTAAGTCTAAACGGTAAGCAGCATCAGCTATCAGAGCAATTAGATTTTAATGCCGACCCATTAGATTTAATGCAGTATTTTATAGAGCGCTTTAGCAGCGCTCAGCCTGATATGTTTTTGGTAGCGCCGCAACCCAAAGGCGGTGTTCAAGTGCCTAAGCTAATTAGCGAGGTGCGCTGGGAATATCCTGATATGCAATGGCGTGCAATCGATAAGAGTGGCGCTGTTGCATACTTCGAGCGTAGACCAGTGCTAGACAAAGCAGGCTATTGGATCTCAGCAATCGATGGTGTTATCGCTAGGTATGGCAAATCACTATGTATCGCTGACAACTATCAGTGCAGTGTGCAGAATATTAATGACCAATAAGGACAGGTTATGCCAAAAGTAAACAACAGTGGTGAAGTGACTCAGCAAAAATTAGGTAGTTTGATTTCAGAAGTTAATTTGTTTTTATGGGAATTGCGGGGCGAATTATGCGCTATAAAAGGCAACACTAAAGAATACTCTCCGCCTATTAATTTTCTCGAAGAAGCTCACCAAACAGCTGCCTTACAACCTAAGATACATGGATTGTTGGGCGTTCACTTAATGATAATGATGATAAAAATCGGTGAGAAGAACAAAGTTAATAATAAAAAACTGGACAAGATGGTTTGGGATATTGGCGACTTCTTGGTCAAGCTGATGACGGACATGAAACTGGATAAGGAGAGCGATTGTGAGTAAAAAACAGGAAGTTAATTGCATATTCGCAGTTCATTTTGACGACAAAGACGATCCCAGATACCAACGGATTGCAAGTTTGATGACGAATGCTGATATGTGGCGTAGTGGGAACCTGATTTATGCATCTGCTCTAGATAGCCGCGACGACTTGGTTAAAGAGCTAGATAAACTAAAGGAGAGTGAAGATGCCAAATGAATCTCAAGCCATAATCGACCTACTCCATCAGATGGGCCTAACCCCGCTTGATTGGGTAGATGCCAAGCAGTTTGCTGCGCTGACTGGCATTGCCGAGCAAAAGCTTACTCACCGTAAGCGCGAGTGGCCAGAAAACGTTGTTTGGATGAAACAAAGTGGTAACCTATATTACTCAATAAGAGGATATAACCAATGGATGAGTCAGCAAGCAGAACGGCGTTACCGCAAGGCGTGCGGCTTAGATCGGGGCGCGTCCAGATCTACTTTAGGCGAAACAGTCGAGCCTATCACATCACGCTCCCTCACCCCGTCAATGCGGCGGGTATCAAAGCAGCTGCTAAAATTAGAAGTGATCTAATCACCAAAGCCGAATGGGGTGTGCTCACAGAAGCAGACCTCGCCAGCGCTCGAGGCGAAATTGTTGATGATAATAGCGTCATCGTTAGTGATGGCGTATTATTTCAAGAAGTCGCCCAAAAATACCTAAAGCACTGTGAAGCCAATACCGACTCTAAAAAGGATTATGTCAGCGCATTAAATAAGCATTGGATGCCGCGCATGGCGCTTATGCCGATACATGATATAACATCGGATTTTATACGCGATGTCATTGCAGATAGAGACTTCAAGTCTGATAAGACCTTTAATAATTGCCTGGTACCACTGCGCGGTGTCTTTGACAAAGCTATTGAGCTGCGATTGATCACGCCTGCAGAAAACCCCATGTCGATGATCAAGAATAAAAAGGTGCAGTCTGGGTTGCCGGACCCATTTACGCGCGATGAGATGAACGCGTTACTCTCTTGGCTTGATAATAATTTAAGCGGCAAGGATAGGTTTTATTATTGGTATTTTGAAGTCGCGTTTTGGACAGGATGCCGCCCAAGTGAGCTTTATGCTTTGAGATGGAAAGATATCGACTGGTTTAATGAGTCAGTAATCATTAATAAAAGCCGTGTACGTGGCGTTGAGAAGCAAGTCACCAAGACTCACACTGCGCGTGAAGTCTATTTAAACGATCGTTCTAAGCGTGCGTTTGAAGCAATAGATGCTATGAAGCTCAGTAATGACTATGTGATGATATGTCCAGAAACAAGCCAGCCTTTCTATAATGAAAAGCCAGCACGTATGCGGCTGATTGAAGCAATGAAGGCTACAAGGGTAAGGCATCGACCAGCATATAATGCCAGGCACACCTATGCGACGATGTTACTAATGTCTGATGTTAATCCGGTGTTTGTCGCTAACCAGTTGGGCCACAGCTTGCAGATGCTTATTAAGCGGTATGGGCGTTGGTTGCATGGTGATCAGAACAAGATTGAGATATCGAAGCTCACAACTGATTAATATCCTCTCGCCATCCCACCGTTTTACCAAAAAGCCTTTAATCCTACTGCATGAGTTTTATAGGATCGCATCTCAAATGCGATCCTGATGTTCGTGAAATTTCCTATCATCTGCATTTACACAACTATATTTATTAGCTTATCGTAAACTATAGTTGTTTATTACATTGCTCAATAATTACTAATAAGTTAAAGTTGATTAATATTTTTTTCTTTATTATCACGAAAAACTCATAGTTGTCAGTATAATTAATAGAAAGGTAATTTCCGCATGAAAAAACTAATGCTAGCCTCTGTGCTATCTATCTTCGCACTTTCAACTAACGCTGCAATTAAAACAGTAGATAATCCATTCCAAAGCAATACAGTTTTAAAAGAGTCTGTCGAAGTTGATCACCCACTATTTACCAAAGGTGCTGGCGGTTCGCAGTGTAAAGGCTTACCTAGTACTTGCGGCCAAATGGCTAACTGTGAGCAGGCTAAGCAAGCTCTGAAGTGTGGCAACACTCGATTAGATCGAGATAAGGACGGAGTACCATGCGAATCAATATGCCCAGGTGGTTAATTGGTGCCGTCTTACTTTCGACCGTAACTGCCTGTACCCCTTCCCAAGATAGAAGTTACGCTAGTAAGTTCGTTTCTGGTAATGCTGTGGTGCATGAGGTGTTTTGGAGTATTGATCACAAGATGCCTTACCCTTTCACCACGTCAGGCGAGATATTGTGTGTCTATTATCCTGATTTTGGTATTGAGGTGTATTTTGAACCTGCAGGCTATAGTAAAGACTCATCTATCGGTACACCGCTCAATAAGGCCGCTGCTAAGGCTTTGAAGCGCGATGGTATGAAGCCGAATGTGCCTTATAGTATTAAGAAAGGTGCTGATTTGAATGAGGCTGTGGAGGTTGGGTTGAAAGCGTGTGATGAGTAGAGTTCAAGCTTAAGAATCACAGCTAAGCCTTTGTAGTTTAAGAATTTTACAGTGTAATTATGTCAAATATCATATAATAATATAACTTATGGAAGGTGCTTGTGAGCGAGTATGAAATGCCAAAAACTAATTTTACAGTCAAATATGATGGAGAGTCGCTAGCAAACCATGAAATGGATGTTGCTTTACTTGCTCCTGCATTAATGGGTATTCAGAAAGTAATTGATGCCCTCGTTATAGAGAGTACAAGCGGAGAATATAAAGCATCTTTGAAGATGAAGGGTAATGCAAAAGCAGGTTCAATTGAAATTGAACTTATCACACAAGCCATATCAAGCCTCCAAGCCACAAAAGATTTAGTTTTTGGGTTTTTTGGAACAAGTGACCTAACAGCTAGTTCAAATATCATTGCTCACATAGGTGCTCTGCTTTATTTAATTAAAAAATTTGGTAGAAAAAAGCCTAATAAAGTAGAAGATATTGGTGATGGGTATAGTCGCTTATATTTCGACAGCGAAATAACTATTATTAATAATCATGTATATAAGGTCTATAACAACTTTGAAGTTAGGGAGGCTATCTACAAAGCAATAAAGCCTTTGGAAGAAGAAGGGATTAACAGCTTTAGTATCAGCGAAGATACTGAAAAGGTGTTTGAAGTTGATAAGGAGTATGCTAGTCGTTTTATCCCACCCAGTGCCACAGAGCTCATGTTAACAAATGAAGAAGAAAGCTTTTTACAAATTGTGAAAATTAGCTTCAATATGAACAACAAATGGCAGTTCACCAAAGGCGACGAGACGATTAACGCAAACATTGTCGATGAAGGGTTTATTAAGAAAGTGCAAAACAGAGAAGCTTCTTTTTACGATGGCGATATTCTACATGTGATATTACAGAAAGAGCAGTATCAAGAAAAAGGGAAACTAAAAACCAACTATAAAATACTCAAGGTTCTTAATCACGAAAAAGCAGCACAACAGCAGCCTTTCGACTTTGATAGCTAAGCACTGATCTTATATCTAAAAACCCACCTCACAGTGGGTTTTTTATTACTTAGTCAATAATCTTTTGACTTAATAGTAAACTTGGAATCACCGTTCAATTAAAGATAGTGCATCGTCTTGCCAGCCAATGATGTCAAAATGATGTCATAAAAAAAGCCAGCCACCTAAGTGACTGACTTTATTTAAAATATTTGGTGGAGATGGCGGGAGTTGAACCCGCGTCCGCCAGCATTACGCTCATGAATCTACATGTTTAGTTTCTGTCTTTAAATTTAATCCGCACCGATCCGACAGTCAGGATGGATTGGACGATTCTCTACTTTTGAACCCAAGCGATTGAGACAATCCCTTGTGGCGAACCTATATGCGGACGCTTCAACTGGGCTAACCAACTATAGGTAATCGGCAGCGCAGTAAGCAGGGTTTAAGCTGCTAGAGCGTAAGTTTCGTCGTTTGCGACTATAACAATATATGTTTGATTAACGAGAGGACATACACTCTCGACATGCATCATTGAGTTTCATCACCAGCGTCGAAGCCAGAACATCCCCAATAAGACTGACTATTATATAGGATTTATTGATGGTTTTTCAACCTATACATAACCCTTATTACATTACGTTACAGCGAATCATCTTAAGCCAAGACGGTGTTTAGCCATTTGCCGATATTTTGAATCTGCGGCATACAGACTTGATGTGCCATCGAGTAAGTATGGTATTCAACGTTGTAGCCTTTGCTCGTCAATAACTGCTGCGCATGCTCGCCTAGGATGACAGGCACGACTGGATCATGCGTACCATGCTCAATCAGAATCGGCATGTCTTTATTGGCAGCACTATACTCAATATTGTCATTGGTCGCTAAGTAGGTGGAGAGCGTCATCAAGCCAGCTAAGCGCTCTGGGTAGCCAAGTGCCACGTGATACGCCACCGCCCCGCCCTGCGAAAATCCGGCAATAACGATGTGCTCTGGTGATACGCCGCGCTCAATCTCACGGCTAATCAAATCTTGTATCTGCTGAGCAGACTCTTCAATCTGAGCCACATCTACTTTGCGCTCCAGACTCATCTCTATGATGTCGTACCATGCTGGCATCACCATGCCGCCATTTACGGTTACTGGGCGTTTTGGTGCATGTGGAAAGATAAAACGTACTGCCATATCATCAGCCAAGCCAAGCTGCGGCACAACTGGCTCAAAATCATGACCGCTAGCACCTAAGCCGTGTAGCCAAATCACCGCGCGATCTATCTTTTTTTGAGAGGGATTGTGCTCAACGACGACGGCGTCTAAATAGTTACTCATAGTTATCCTTAATAATGTAGTGAGATATGCCCTAAGCATTTCTATGTTTTTTGTCAAAATAATGTATGTGTCATTATATGGTCAATATCATCTGTTAGTTTGAGAATATGTCAATAGTGAGGTACTAAATGGACAATAGCGAAAATGAGAACAGTATAAGAAGACACGTATGATTTTATGACCGATAAGCCCAGTACTATCAAGCTTATATACTGTCAACTGTCTACTCTTTAGTACATTTTCCTACAATTGTATCTGCATTAATGTTAAGTTCTTACAAAACTAAGCTCATACAAGAATGCAAGGCCTTTAGTTTCTTTTAGCAAACAGCAAGTAGCAACCAATAGTCAAACGCTAATCTTTTAATTCCTATCCCTACGTCCGATGGGATTTTTTATAATTTTGCAGGAACATTTTACATGACAATTTCTAATAAATCAGCGCTTGAGCTGAGTAAGCACACGCTGGCTAAAGTCAATAAGATTCATCTCGCCTTACCTTTAACGCTTGTCACCTCATTACTAATAGTAGGCTGCACTACTGATAGCCGCTCAACACTCACATCAAAAGCCTCTTCATCAATAGCGCAACTGCAATCACAGCCGCAACCGTCCTCACCTGTCGCATATACCTATGGCGTGCGTCCGTTTTATCTGATAAATGATATGGATGAGGGACCACTAAAACAAGAGCTACAGGCGTGCAGGGGGCAACTACCAAGTAAGACGGACTTCTCTATTGCGCATCGAGGTGCGCCATTACAGCTACCTGAACATACTTATGATAGTTACGTGGCGTCAGCACAAATGGGTGCTGGCATCTTAGAATGTGATGTTGCATTTACCAATGACGGTGAGCTTGTCTGTCGTCATGCCCAAAACGATTTGCACACCACGACTAATATTTTGACCACGCCGCTGGCCAAGCAATGTACCGTACCGCCTGTATTGGATGCTCAGGGTAAACTTACCAATGCCGATAGTATCGAATGTCGCACCTCAGATATCAGTGCCGCTCAATTTAAAACCTTGACGGGTAAGATGGATGCTGCCAATAAAAAAGCAACCAGTATTAGCGAGTATATGAATGCAACCGCACCGTGGCGAACGGACTTGTATTCACAAAATGGTCAGGTATTGACGTTAAAAGAGCATATCGCATTGGCACGCCAGCTAGGCATGAAGCACACGCCTGAGCTAAAAGCACCAGCCGTGACCATGCCGTTTAATGGCTATCGTTTAGACGATTATCGCCAACAGCTGATAGATACTTATAAGGCAGCGGGCGTGCCTGCAAGTGATGTATTTGCCCAGTCATTCAATATAGAAGATCTGGATTACTGGATCAAAAACGAGCCAGCTTATGGGGCTAATGCCGTCTATCTGATTGATGACAGCAATGAGACCGCTGACGATAAAACTTTTAATAAAAACGACGCAAGCACTTGGAGACATTCATTGGCTGATATCAAAGCACGCGGCATCAATACCATTGCACCGGCGCTTTGGTTATTAGTCACTACTGACGGTAAAGGCAATATGCAACCATCAGAATACGCAAAACAAGCCAAAGCCAATGGTCTAAAAATCATTACGTGGTCGATAGAGCGTTCAGGACCATTAACCGACGGTGGCGATTGGTACTATAGCGGTCTTGGAGATGCTATCAACAATGATGGTGATATGATGAATTATATTGACGTACTAGCGCAGGATGTCGGTGTCCAAGGCATTTTTTCAGACTGGCCCGCTACGGTAAGCTATTACGCCAATTGCAAAGGTCTTAAATAGATTTAGTCTATTAATAGATAATCACGCTTAGTTTGTATTACCGAGGCTAGCTTATCCATTGAGCTGGCCTTTTTGTTAAATGCATTAAAATGATTACACCGAAAACCATCTACTGAGCACCCTACTTTTCCATTAACTTTTCACACCATTCGGTTCCTAGTAGCAGGAGCATCCTGCTGTTTTGTGCTACGATAATTTACTAAGATTATAAGATGATGTAGAGACTATGACCCATATTTTACTGGTAGAAGATGATCCTGCGATCGCGATGTCGCTTAAGGTTACCTGCAAGCGCGAAGGCTGGCAGATGACTTGGCTGGATAATGCCAGTAGTGTGTTACCCATGCTGCATAGTCATGAAGCACAAGATCTATCGGCGATCATTATGGATGTCGGTCTGCCAGATGGCGATGGTCTGAGTCTGTGCCAACAAATACGTCATACACCTGATATCGACGCCTTAAAAGACTTGCCTATTGTATTTTTGACTGCACGTAGCGATGAGGTCGATCGTATTTTAGGGTTGGAGATGGGTGGCGATGATTACTGTGCCAAACCCTTTAGTCCACGTGAATTGGTCGCACGCCTAAAAGCCATTTGGCGACGTGAACAGCTGATTCAACAGTCAGGCTCTCATACCGTAAGCTCAAATGACAGCACTGACAGCACCTCCTCGAATAATCTATCAGGACAAGCATTAACGTTTGAAAACCAATCCGGCGTTTGGCACTATCAGCCGCTTAATTATTCATTAACGTGGCAAGAGCAAAAGCTGGAACTTAGTAACACCGAGCGCAAAGTTTTACTCACCTTATTACAAGCACCGAATCAAGTCTTTAGCCGTGAGCAGCTGCTTAACGCAGTTAGTGATTATCCTGATCATCGCCTAGCACGCACGATAGACAGCCATATCAAGTCGATTCGTAAGCAACTTGCGACTATTGATACGAGTATTGAAGTCATTCATACACATCGTGGACTGGGTTACGCATTATGTCCAGCTTAATAATAGCTGCTAATTTATGAATCATAATGCCAATAATGCTGAGAGCGATACTCATAACGACCAAAACAATTGGTATGCCAAATTGCATCCCATTGGTACTGTGCAGCAAACTCCTAAGCGTAAACGACTGCTCAATTTAAGTATATTTTTTAGGATTTGGCTGGCGGTCGCTTTGGTACTCATCATTTGTGGCATTGTTGTTTTTACTCAATTATTTGGCTACGTTAAGCCAACCGCCCAGCAGGTCATCGAAGACACGCTATTAGACACCAGTAAATTACTAGCCGCTAGCCTGCAAGTGCCATTGGCTACGGGCGAGCTATACGATGAAGCGTATCAAGCACAGCTCGATACTGCATTTGTGGGCATACCGGCGACTAACGAGCACTTAGGCGCTGTCAATCAAACCAAAAGCTATAGTAGCTTTCGGGTATATGTAACAGACAGCAGCGGCAGGGTCATTTATGATTCGCTACCCCAACCTGATAATAATGAGGGACAAAACTATGGGCGCTGGAATGATGTCTATCTCACATTAAGAGGTCAGTACGGTGCAAGAAGTACGCTGCGGGATAACCAGCAGCGTGATGGCTCGGTCATGTATGTCGCACAGCCAATAAAGAATATGTCTGGCGAGATTATCGGCGTGGTCAGCGTCGGCAAACCTGTCGCCAGCGTGCTACCTTATTTGGACGACACACGTAACCGCATGCTGATCACAGTGCTATTTATCAGCACGGCTGCCCTCATTTTAGCAGGTCTCATCGCATGGTGGCTCAAGCAAAGTATTACCTTAGTGACTCAATATACCAGTTCGCTGGCAGAAGACACCAAAAAGCCCTATTTTTATCTGGGTCATGAGCTAAACAGCCTGACAGATACCATTGAGACTATGAAGCATCGACTAGAGAATCGTGCTTATGTCACTGATTATGTGCATACACTCACTCACGAGTTAAAAAGCCCTTTAACCGCCATTCGCGCCAGTAGTGAGCTGTTAGAAGATGATGGACTAGATGGTCATACGCTTGATAAAGAGGATCGGCAGATGCTCATTGAGACGGTTGGTGAGCAAAGCGTAAAAATGCAGCAGCTCATCGACCGACTACTGTTGCTTGCGAAAGTTGAACAGCCTACTTTTAAGCTCAGTCGTCAGCTAACGCCGCTACTGCCATTATTACAGAGTCTAATAAAAGACAATACCGCTAAGCAGCAACAGCAGAATCTACAACCTATCGATATATACATCGATGATCAGCACATGACAAACACTACAAACTTACCAGCAGAATTATTGGCCTCTACCAGTGTGTTTGCTGACCAATTTTGGTTGGTACAAGTCTTACAAAATGTGCTGGATAATGCCATTCATTTTGCTGATAACACTGTTGATATCTCGTTGCACAGCACAGCGCGAACGGTAATCATCGATATATTTAATGATGGAAAGCTATTGCCTGATTATGCTATTGAAAAAGCTTTTGAGCGTTATTTTAGCCTATCTCATCAAAGCCATTCTGTTCAGCAAGTGAAAAATCAGAATACAACCTATACGCTAGATACAGGTTCAGCACATCACAAAGCTGACTCAAAACAGTCCGATAGTATTCTCAAAAAAGGTACCGGTCTTGGACTCACTTTAGTGAAGCAAGTCATTGAGCATCATGGCGGTCAGGTAACTATTGATAATATCCATGCTAATGATAATAAAATTGGCACTGATAAAAATCATACTGGTAAAAATCAGCGTTCTGGTGTGATGGTTAGTATTACCCTGCCCCTGGCTTAAGAATAAGCATTGATAACAGTTCATCAATTTTCCATCATGACTGCACAGGATTTCTACTTCTTTATTTTACGATAGCACTAAGATCTATTGAACCATCAAATTTGTAAAGCAGATTAGAAGGAGAACATTTATGTCACGTCAATTAACTGATGATCCTATGATCAAGCACCTAATCGGCCTCAGTCGTCATCACTGCGCGCAGATACTATCCAGCCAAGGTGTCGGTAGTATTGAGTTTGGACATTGGCTAGCGATTCCTAGTCAGCAATTATTACTGGTCTTTCGGCATCAGCAATGTGTAGCTATTGATGAATATCGATTGGCAGCCTGATATCTTGCTCGCTCAGCACGTTGATTGTTTTTAGGTAACCCCTGTATTTTATTGGGACATAAAAAAGCCCTTTATCATTTCTAGTATCAAACTACTGGAAACAACAAAGGGCTGATTGCTTTAGAGCAAAAATACTAAGTAATCGATTGTACTGGCGGCTTCACATCCGCGTTCTGACCACGGTGACGCAGATAGTGATCGAGCACTACAATCGCTAGCATCGCTTCGGCAATAGGCGTGGCACGCACACCGACGCAAGGATCATGACGGCCTTTGGTGAGCATATCGACTGCTTCACCTTGGGTATTGATACTTTTACCAGCGGTGGTAATACTAGACGTTGGCTTAAGCGCGATACTGACACGGATATCTTGCCCTGATGAGATACCGCCTAAGACACCGCCCGCATGATTGGCTGCAAACCCATCTGGGGTCAGCTCATCACGAGCGCTATGTCCAAATTGACCTGCCACTGCCATACCATCGCCAATCTCAACCCCTTTGACCGCATTGATACTCATCATCGCATGAGCGATATCGGCATCTAAACGATCAAATACTGGCTCGCCCAGACCTACGGGTACACCGCTCGCAATGATATCAAGGCGTGCACCGCAACTGGTGCCTTCGCGGCGCAAGTTGTCAATCAAGGTCTCAAAACGGCCAATCGCTTCTTTGTCTGCGCAGAAGAACGGATTGCTATTGACAAATTCCCAGTCAATTTGACTCGGATCTAGAACGTTACTATGCTCATTGCCGATTTGGGTCACATGACCACGAATTTGTACGCCCAGCTGTTCTTGTAAGTACTTCTTAGCGATAGCACCAGCAGCCACTCGCATAGCCGTCTCACGCGCTGACGAGCGACCACCGCCACGATAATCACGAAAGCCGTATTTCATACTGTAAGTATAATCGGCATGTCCAGGACGGAAGGTATCTCTGATATCGCTATAGTCTTTTGATTTTTGATTGGTATTGCGAATCAATAGACCGATGGATGTCCCTGTGGTTTTGCCTTCAAATACGCCAGAGATAATCTCAACTTCATCAGACTCACGGCGCTGGGTTGAATACTTAGACGTACCCGGTTTGCGACGATCCAGATCTACTTGTAAATCGTCTGCAGATAATGCTAAACCTGGTGGTACGCCATCAACGATGGCCATCAGTCCTGCGCCATGTGACTCACCGCAAGTGGTGACCGTAAAAACCTGCCCAATACTATTGCCTGCCATAATTGTCCTTAAACAAGTAAACGCGACTGATGGTTGTTCGACCAACCTTTTATGATTATCGCTGATCAGTTTTTATATGCTCGATTTTGTGACCCACACTCAACTATTGCATGCTATCTAATAGTTGCACATAAGCGGCAAACAGTTGACGATTGGCTACCAATTCATCATAAGTAATCGCAAAAACCCCATGTCCGCCATGTGCAAACTTCAACCAATCAAACTGAATCTCAGGATAGGCTTGCTTTAATGCCCATTCGCTGTCGCCCACTTCGCAGACCAGCAAACCATCTGGGCTAAGGTAATCTGGCGCTTCAAATAAAATACGATGTACCAAATCCAAGCCGTCTTGACCCGCGGCTAATGCATGCTCAGGCTCATATAAAAACTCAGGTGGCAAATCTGCCATGATAGCCGCATCGACATACGGTGGATTGGTGACGATAAGCTCATACTGGTTCTCAGCAGGTATCTTGGCAAACAAATCAGACTCGATTACGTTCACTTGATGGCCAAGGTCATGATGATCGACATTGACCATTGCCACGTCCAGCGCGCCTTTATCGATATCGATAGCATCAACCAACGCATCAACGAAACGGGTAGCAAGCGCGATTGCGATACAACCAGAGCCAGTACACAAGTCTAAGATACGCTCAGGCTGCGACAACTGCTTCACATCCAAGCCATGATCATAAAATACTGCTGACTTTTCATTCGGGCTAACACCCAGTGGTTTGGCGAGTTCAGTAACTTCAAAATAAGGATGGAACTGCTGACGAATCAACTCTGCGATTGGCGAGCGCGGGATAAGCACGCGCTCATCCACATAAAAAGGCAAATCACAGAAATACGACAAGTTAATCAGATAGCTCAGCGGCTTACGTTCAGCGATGCGCTCTTCTAATAGTCCTAGCACTGCCTGCTTCTCTGACGTGGTCAAACGACAGTCTAAAATCTGCTCATTGGCTGACCAATCTAAAGACAACGAATGCAACACAATGGCTGAGGCTTCTGCAAACTCATCGGTCGTGCCTTGCGCGACAACCACATCATAGTTACGCAATTGTGTGACGGAAAAACGAATAAAGTCGCGAATACTCACTAGCTGCTCGCGTGCTTCTTCTAACTCGGCATGTAAGTTAGCAAGTTCGCCATCCTCACCAAGAAGTCCAGTTTCTAGATCATACTCCATCTCACCTTCTAAGCCCTTAGACTCATCATCACTGAAGTATTGGTTTTGAAACTCTTCTGCACTCATTGTTTGGTCTTCTGACATATCGCACCTTATGGATTAACTATTAGCAGGTTAAATGGCTTGTTGCTAACAATCGATCTATTAATAAAAAAATTAATCATACATTATAGACGTAAACGCCAAATAGCGCCAATCACTGTCATTTTTACTAAAACAAAAAATAGTGAAAATAATGAGGAGTTTGCGTAAGCAGCCTGCCTGTCGCCGTACACATTTTGGCTAAAATATTACTCAACTGTAGCGAATACGTCAGCAGTTGACGTTTAACCCACTCTAAATGCAAAAAGATAGACCAAAAGTTTGCGAAGCAACCAAATTATGCGCATAATAGCCGCATTAGTAGCAACCACAAGTGATTCAATATGATGAAAATAAAGCCTATTATTACTGCTATATCTATCGCTGCCATGAGTGCCAGCGTTGGCGCACTTGCCGCCACTGCCGATAATACTCGCACATTGCCAGTACGAACAGCAAACGCCATGCCAGGCCTTGCTCAAAAGGTGAGCCTCAATGTGCAAGAAAATCGTAGTCGCTCAGATGGTGCTGCTACTGTACAGTTAAATACAGAGAACGCAAAACCCGTTGATAGCATGAACCAGCTGATCAACACTAAGCAAGATGCTCAAAATAGCACGCCAGCACCCGCTGCTGACAATATGAGCGCTGCTGAGTTGACGCGTAAAGATGAGCAGTCAGATAGCACTGATGATATCAGCGAAGGCCAAGCGGTCGCTGCACCCAGCGATGTCTCCTCTATCGACTCATCTGATCCACTCGCCTTTGAGTTACCGGAGAGTGAAAAGCGTCAAGACTTCAGTGATGATCCAACCATCAAAAATATCGAAGATAAAGATGGTAAGAGATATACCACATTAAACTTGTCAAATTACGCACAACAAGTCAATAACGCTGTCTGGTCGCCTAACATGAAAGTCAACTCAGCCATGACGATCAAAATGCAAGCGTTGCTCGATTGGAACCATGCCTCTCCTGGTCCTATCGATGGTGGCTGGGGTATGAACAGCAAAAAAGCCCTTACTAACTTCCAAGCGATGAAAGGCTTGCCAACCACAGGTAGAATGGATCAAAAAACGTGGGATGCCTTGGTTAAGAACATTCCTGCAACCAAACCTGTGCTTGTCACTTATACGTTGACTGATGATGATATTAATACCAACTTTGCCACCACGCCTGCTAGTGCAGAAGCCAAGTCAAAAATGAAAGGGCTGTATTATCAGGATATCAAAGAGATGCTTGGTGAGCGCTTCCATATGGATGTGCGCTATTTGGATAAACTCAATAAGAACAAAGAATACAAAGCTGGTGAGACCATCACTGTACTAAATACCCGTGGTGCGTTAAACAAGCGAATCAACCGCGTGGTCGCTAACAAAGCTGATAAAACGTTATATGCTTATGATGGTAACCAACTGGTAGCGACTTACCCAACGACCGTTGGTAGTGATGACACGCCGTCACCACATGGTACTTATAAGATTGTCAATAAAGTCAAAATGCCGTGGTATAAAGCCACAGTCGGTGAAGGCGCTCAGAAAAAAATCCATATGTTGCCACCAGGACCAAACAATCCAGTCGGTGTGGTATGGATGGGCTTATCTAAACCGTCATATGGCCTACATGGCTCACCAAAACCTGAAGGTATCAGTCGCCAAGCCTCACATGGCTGTATCCGCTTGACCAATTGGGATGTGCTTGAGGTTTATGCCAATATCGAAAATGGCGCAACCGTTGAGCTTAAATAACGCTCTAACCTAGATCGCTATCAGCATTTATTACCAAGTCAGCACTTACTACCAAAAAAGACCTCACTATTGAGGTCTTTTTTACGTTTGGCGACGCTTTAGCGTTTTTACTACTAAAACCAACATCATCTGAGCATCAAGCCAAAATCTGATCATCCGTCATGCTTTATGACCATCTTCGTTACCAGTGATGCTACCGATTTTTTTGGCAAAGAACATGGTGATGGGAATAGACGCCGCTGCACCCACTGCGACCGCTATTTGCATATGCGCGATCTCATCGAAACCCATAATGAGCGTACCGATGATGACAATCCCTGTGGTGACAGTGCCTGCTATGATGTAAATGACAGCAAATAATGGCCAGTTCATGACTTAATCCTTACTTTATGTGTGGGTATAGTTACTTTATACGCCATATCCCTACTAAAGGTAAGTATTTAATATAGACGCCAGCCTCATACATTTTGGCTGACTTATTCTAAAACCCATGTTAACATAAGGGTATTTCTCACTCATATTTCGCTATCTTCATTAATACTCATTTCCTATAAATTTTTACTCCGATTCCACTTTACATTCAGCCCCTCGATCATACCCTTACTACGATACCTCTTTCTATTTTGCCCAATGTCATGTCTAGCACTTTGCTTTTGCACAAAAAAAAGACAGCTTATCCCTTATTTTTCATTACAATAATGGTTTTATTTCATCTGACTAATAAAGCCCAATTGCTATGACCGCTTCTGATAATACGTCACAACAAAAAAAACCAGATACCGCTTCTCAGATTTCATCTGATATGACAAAAGAGACATCTGAGAGAAAGATCGATGATGCCCATGAACCAGAACAGACCACTGAACAGGAGTATGCAACCGAAAACAGTGAAGAGGAGTCGCTTTCTGAAACAAAAATCGTCATGACCTCACCAGAGCCTGATGTCGTCATTGCCACGCTAGACGCGCCTGATGATGACTCAGATCAATCTGAATTATCCAGCCCAAACGCAGACACAGCCGCTCACGCATCAGAGACAGCGTCTGAGGCTTTTCATCAAACACAAGAAGATCCAGATACTTCCGAAGCGCCCAACACTCATGTTAGCCAACCTGTCGAATCCATTTCGATCGATCATAGTATCCATGAAAATGATCCTGCCGTTGCTGACGTCGATGATCATCTAACCACAGAGTCTACAACGACAAACACTAGTGGTGAAAATGTGGAGAGTGATGACGACAAGCAACAGTCAGAAGAAGAAAAGATCAAAGATGAAAAAGAAGCCAAGCTAGAATCCTACAAGCAATTCGTGGCCGAGCAGTTTAGCGATCAAAAGATAGACTATCCTGAAGTCCGTGTCACGATCGAGGCCAACGCCCTACCAAGTAAAATGTACTTTGTAATGAACACGCTATCAGCCATTATTGCCAGTTATGGCTTGGTGACCAATTCAGCCGCAGTGGTTATTGGCGCGATGTTGGTCGCCATGATGCTCGGTCCGATTACAGGTGTCGCCCTAGCGATTATTGACTACCGTATGCCACTGTTGCGTAAGTCGTTGCTCACCGTGTTAGCGGGGGTATTTTTGGTGATATTGGTCGGCTTTGTGGTGGGTCTATTGCATCAAGGTCAACCGCTGACCAATGAGATTTTGTCTCGTACCCAGCCCACGTCTATGGACTTGATGATTGCACTGGCTGGCGGTACGGCTGGTGCATATGCGATGGTGTCTCCGCACCTGTCCGTCGCCGTTGTTGGGGTTGCTGTAGCCACCGCCTTGGTGCCACCACTCGCGGCCAGTGGCATTTTATTTGCCAATGGCGAGATACAGATGGGGCTAGGTGCTGCCTTATTGGCCCTGACCAACATCATTGCCATTCAGTTTACTAATGCCATGGTACTGTGGTTTTTAGGCTTCAGGCGCTTGGTCGATGATGATTATGAATCGGGCACCTATTTGATATTTTTCCGTCGAAATGCCGTCACCCTATTGTTACTGGTCGGCTTGGGCATTTATCTTACTCTAAACCTCAATAGCAATGCCAAGCAGCAGACCTTTGAAAACAATGTCAAAGAAGCAATTAATGAACATTTTATCGATCAAGGTAACGTACTGACCAACATACAATTTGATAAGAATAATGCGTTTCAAATCATTCGTGCCGTGGTACGCGGTGAGACCAGTCCAAATTCACAAGATGTGCAGCAGATAGAGGATGTGATTACCAAAGACATGGCAGAAAACTTCCCCAAATACTTGCCTATTAAATTGCAATTGCGCTACTTGCCAGTGCAGGTCATTGAGTCTGATCCATTAATCAAAGACAAGCTTGATGAGACTGATGCGGTAATTTTGACCAATTCACCATGATGCACCCTATATGAGCGGCAAATCATGAATGGACTATAACGAGCAGTTGTAACTCTTGTACCAAGAGCTTAGGCGTTTGTGCTAAAATCGCTTGCAAAATTATTTTATGTCATTTACTCAATTCTATCCGTCAGTAAGGAGCCGCTGTGAGCCAGCCATTTCGCTCAGCCGATATTCGCCAAGCCTTTATCGATTTTTTTATAAGCAAGCAGCACACCCAAGTTTCATCGTCTAGCTTGATTCCGCATAATGATCCGACATTGTTATTCACCAATGCCGGCATGAATCAGTTTAAAGAAACCTTTTTGGGCATGGAGCCGCGCGACTACACACGTGCTGTGACCTCGCAGAAATGTGTCCGTGCTGGCGGTAAGCACAATGACTTGGACAATGTTGGCTACACTGCCCGCCATCATACGTTTTTTGAGATGCTTGGTAACTTCTCGTTTGGCGATTACTTCAAGCAAGCAGGTATCGAGTATATCTGGGAGTTTTTGACCTCAGATCAGTGGCTCGCGATTGATAAAGATCGTCTGTATGTCACCATTTATGAGACTGATGACGAAGCCTTTGATATTTGGCACAAAACCATTGGTCTGCCAAGTGAGCGCATCATTCGTATCGGTGATAACAAAGGGGCACCGTACGCCTCAGACAATTTTTGGACCATGGGCGACACCGGTCCTTGTGGCCCTTGCACCGAAGTGTTTTATGACCATGGCGCTGAGATAGAAGGCGGCTTGCCCGGTACGCCAGAAGAAGATGGCGATCGCTACATCGAGATTTGGAACTGCGTCTTTATGCAGTTCAATCGCCAAAAAGACGGCACGCTATTGCCGCTACCTGCGCCCAGTGTCGATACTGGCATGGGGCTTGAGCGTATTAGTGCTATCATGCAAGGCGTCCATGGTAACTATGAGATCGATCTGTTTACCCATTTGATGGATGCGGCAGCTGAGATCTTAGAGATTGACAATGAACAGCAGTCTTCACTAAAAGTCATTGCTGACCATATCCGTGCTGTGGCCTTTTTGATTGCTGATGGCGTCACACCGAGCAACGAAGGTCGTGGCTATGTATTGCGCCGTATCATTCGCCGTGCGGTACGTCATGGCAACAAGCTTGGCGCTGATAGTGAGTTTTTCTATAAAATGGTCGCACCGCTCGTGGCTGAAATGGGCAGTGCTTATCCAGAGCTAGTAGAAAAACAAAACGTGATCGAAAATGCGATTCAAAAAGAAGAAGCGCAGTTTGCCAAAACATTGGCACAAGGTCTGCGTTTGCTTGCCAGCGAGCTTGAAGGTCTAAAAGATGGCGATACGCTATCTGGCGAAGCGGCCTTTAAACTCTACGACACCTATGGCTTCCCGATCGATTTGACCGCGGATATCACGCGTGAGCGCGGTATTGCTATTGATGAAGCGGAGTTCGATGAGCACATGCAAGCACAGCGCGAACGTGCTCGTGATGCAGGTAAGTTCGATGTCGATTACAGCAGCGTCATCCAAGTCGAGACGCCAACCGTCTTTGTTGGTTATGAGCAACTTGAAGAAGAAGGCGTGACCATCGACGCGCTTTATCAAGATGGCAACCCAGCAGATAGCTTAACGGAAGGCACAGAAGGCGTTGTGGTACTTGATCGTACGCCATTTTACGCCGAAGGCGGTGGTCAAGTGGGTGAGCTTGGTGAAATCCGTACCGAATCAGGTGTCTTTGAAGTACAAGATACCAAAAAATCTGGTCAAGCCATCATTCATTATGGTGTGGTGACCATGGGTGATATCAAACCCAAGCAAACGGCGGATGCCCACGTGCTTTCAAGCATTCGTGCAGCCAGTGCCAAAAACCACTCTGCTACTCATCTATTACATGCAGCACTAAGAGAAGTCTTGGGTGATGAAGTCACGCAGAAAGGCTCATTAGTCTCAAGCGACGTCTTACGTTTTGACTTTGCTTATGATAAGCCTGTCAGTGCTGCTGAAATCATGCGAGTAGAGCGTCTCGTCAATGAGCAAATCCAAGCCAACACTCCTGCTCGTATTGAACACATGTCGATTGATGAAGCCATGAATCAAGGCGCGATGGCATTATTTGGCGAAAAGTACGGCACTGACGTTCGCGTACTAACCATGGGTACAGATCGTATCGTCGATGGTCAGCGCAAGCCATTTTCTATCGAGCTTTGCGGCGGTTTACATGTACAGCGCACTGGTGATATCGGTATGCTAAAAATCACCAGCGAGTCAGGTATCGCTGCGGGGATTCGCCGTATTGAAGCCGTCACGGGCATGAACGCGGTCAAAAACATTCAGCAAAGCGAGCAGCAACTAAGCGAGTTGGCAAGCCAGCTAAAGGTCAAACGTCCTGAAGTTGCCCAGCGTGTGCGTACCATGGCAGATAAGCAACGCGAGCTTGAAAAACAACTAGAGCGCTTAGAGCAAAAAATCGCCAGCGCTCAAGCTGCCAACTTACTCGATAATGTGCAGACTATTGCAGATACGCCCGTACTTCTCAGCACCTTAAGCGGTATCGATGGTAAATCCATCCGTACGCTGATGGATGATATCAAATCAAAACTGCCTGATAGTGTGATTGTATTGATTGGTGATAAAGATGACCAATTAGCACTAGCCGCGAGTGTCGCAAAATCTGTTACTGCTACAATCAAAGCGGGTGATATCATTCGTCATTTAGCCAGTGAGCTTGGTGGTAAAGGTGGCGGCAAGCCTGACTACGCACAGGGCGGCGCGCCGAAGTCCGACAACAGTACTGCGGTCATCAATGCCCTACCTGCTTGGATTGAAACCCAGCTTAGCTAATCATAAAAAGCCCAGTAACTCAGCGCCTTACTCTGGTTTACTGGGTATAAGATACGTGATTGGTTATAGCAACTATAACCAATCGCCATACATCTAAGCGGTACTGATACTTAAAGTTATGCAGTAGATATGGTATAAAGGTCAACGTTTGACAATATTGCTCATTCATGACAGTTGATGCAGTACCAATAAACGAATGACACATATAGGGCATAACTCTTACAATCTGGCTTTATCTATACACGCATGGACACGTGTCGCATTGAGACTGATCCATGAGAATAAAAGGTCATTAATGAATAATAGGTAGATTTTTATGGCGTTAATAGTACAGAAATACGGCGGCACCTCGATGGGCAGTATCGACCGCATCAAAAACGTCGCCAAACGCGTCAAACGCTGGCATGACAATGGTCATCAAGTCGTGGTCGTGGTCTCAGCCATGAGCGGCGAAACCAACCGTTTGATTGATCTAGCACGCCAAATCAGTAACAACCCTGACCCACGTGAATACGACCAGATGGTCTCAACCGGTGAGCAGGTTTCTATCTCGCTACTCGCGATGGCGATAAAAGAGCTTGGTATTGGTGCGCGTTCAATGACTGGTCGTCAAGTCGCGATCAAAACCGATAACGCCCATAATAAAGCCCGTATCGAAAGCATCGATGATAAAAACATACGCGAGCAGCTAGATGCCGGCAATATCGTCATTGTGGCAGGCTTTCAAGGTATTGATGAAGAAGGCAATGCAACCACATTGGGTCGCGGCGGTTCTGATACGACAGGCGTTGCGATTGCAGCGGCTTTGGGTGCTGATGAATGTCAAATTTATACTGATGTCGATGGCGTTTATACCACTGACCCTCGCGTAACCTCAAAAGCCAAAAAGCTTGAAAAAATCACCTTTGAAGAAATGCTTGAGATGGCAAGTCTTGGCTCCAAAATCCTACAGATTCGCTCAGTAGAATTCGCTGGCAAATACGGCGTACCACTGCGCGTCCTATCTAGCTTTGATGAAAACACTGACGGTAGCTTTGACCAAGAGTTTCAAAACAACGTGGGCACCCTAATTACGATAGACGAAGGAGACAATATGGAACAGGCAATCATCTCAGGTATCGCATTCAACCGAGACGAAGCAAAAATCTTAGTACGCGGTGTACCCGATCATCCTGGTATCGCCTCTGCTATCTTAAGCCCAATTGGTCGTGCCAATATCGAAATCGATATGATTGTCCAAAACCTCTCGGATAATGGTACCACTGACTTTACATTCACGGTCAATCGTACTGACTTGGACAAGACGCTAAAAGTGCTTAATGAAGAAGTCAAAGACGAGATTGGTGCCAAAGAAATATCAGGCAACAGCGAAGTGGTCAAAGTCTCACTAGTTGGTGTTGGTATGCGCTCACACGCAGGAGTTGCCAGCCTCATGTTCCAAACATTGGCTGAGAACAATATCAATATCCAAATGATATCGACCAGCGAGATCAAAGTATCTGTTTTGATTCAAGACCAACACTTAGAAAAAGCGGTCAAATCACTGCACACTGCCTTTGGTCTTGACCGTGAAGACGGCGAGAGCAAAATCGCTGGGCTATAATGCCAAAAAACTGTTAAAATACAGCTTTAGCATTGATGGTTATCTATTAACCGCTATTGAAAACTTCGCATCGTATGTAAATAAATAGCGTTTCGTTTAAACAAATAGCCTCCAAATAAAAACAGTACTTAAATAAAATAGGATCTTTTTAGATCCTATTTTATTTTTTAGCATAGTTGAAATGAGCATTTACCTAATAGTTTTGTGAAAAACCGTGACAGTATCTGTTATGCCACCTATAATGGGCTTTCATTTGGGCTAAATGAATCTACCTATCATTGCCGTGGTTTGCACAATGTCGAGTATGGTAATTATTGATATATTACTTACTGAGTGCTGCGGTGATGTTCTGCAATTGAGAAGTAATCTGATGAGTAATAATCTGTTGATGCGACATAAGGAGTGTGACGCATGTTAATTTTGACACGCCGTGTGGGCGAAACGCTAATGATCGGCGATGAAGTCAGTGTGACGGTATTGGGCGTCAAGGGCAATCAAGTACGTATCGGTGTGAATGCACCTAAAGATATTGCCGTACATCGCGAAGAGATTTATCAACGTATCCAGCATGAGCGCTCTGTACAGTCGCACATGCAACATCTTGAGCAAGGCAATTTTTCGCCGTCGTTCGATGACGAAGACTACTTCAATCGCTAATTTATAATACTTAATGCTCAACGACTAATGAGCATACATAAGCATTATATTTTTTATTTTTTAAACTGCTCTGAGGTCATTTATTTATGAGTATCCGCCAATCAGATGTATCGGCTCTACTTAATGGTTTGAATAAAAAAGCCATTGGATTCAATGATGTTATCAGCTTTATCGATGATTTTTATCGCTATTCGCCTGCCCCGTTTGTCAACGGTATGGTCCATAATGCAGCGGGCGAAAACGAAGGCAGTGCAAAGATTTTTGGATTCGCTAAGCATCACGGTTTGAATCAACTGGACACGCTAAAACTATTCGGCGAACATTATGCCAAAGTGCAAGCAACGCCTAACGGTACTGACCATGCTAATATTCGCAACTTTTTGCATTGGGGCTGGCAAGGATTTTTAATGCAAAAAAATCCATTAACCATTCGTCCTAGTGTCGACACAACTGCAATTTAAATATGTGTCGTGATTGAATAATTAATAAAGTAAAAAAAGCCACGCTCATGAGCGTGGCTTTTTTATTGACTGTTTATAGTCCTATTTATTACGAAACTTCACAGGTTGTACCGCCCCTTTCGGGTTCGGCATATTAGGATAGTGATGCTCATGCTCGACATCACACTCAGCGCCCACGATAGAACCGTCCTCTTTTACTGGTTTGTGGATATAACCCGTACGCTCGGCAAGTGGTAGGTGCTCGTGCTCCCATATCATCACCGCTTGCATGCAAGTTTCTCGCTGCTCAGCGGTAATTTTACGACCATCAGGCCACTTACCTAACTCAATCGCCATGCGGAATTTATCAACCACTTCCGGTGTTAGACTGGCTAATATTGTTTGTTTATCCATCTTGCCTACTCTCCACTACTATTTTTTCATCATATTTTTTGATGGCTATTGGACGATTTGAAAACATGCTCTAATAGATACGCTCATTCATCATCTATAATATCATCATCGACATCCAGACTGAATTCTTCGGCATGTACGTTCCAGTGCAGCTTGGTACGACAGGCTTCATAAAAGTCAAATCCAGGCGGATGCAGTAAAGTGAGCTTATCAGGATGCTTACGAATATATAAGCGCTGTTCTTGCTCAAGCGGTACGCTTGGTTTGCCATCTGCGCTGACCATCGGCTGCGTACGATTGTCTTCATGAATACGAATACAGACCTCACTATTACCACTGACAACAATCGGGCGACTAGATAACGTATGCGGATGCATGGGCACCAGACAGATGGCATCCATACTTGGATGAATGATGGGGCCACCACCAGATAGAGCATAAGCGGTTGAACCAGTCGGTGTCGCTGCTATCAGGCCATCACTATGCTGCCTATAAACATCATGTCCATCAATCTTCATCTGAAAATCGATCATATGTACCGATTTACCAGCATGCAGTACGATGTCGTTCAGCGCCATGTCTTCATGAATGATTTTACGCCCTTCTCGTATCTCCATCGTCAATAAAAACCGATGATCCAGCTGATAATCGCCCATCAATACTTGGCGTAATTTAAAAGCCGCTTCGTTGGGCTTTACATCTGCCAAAAACCCCAAACGACCACGGTTAACCCCTAATACTGGGACACGGTAGCGTGCCAATGCTTCAGCAGCATGCAATATCGACCCATCACCACCAACAACGATGACCAAATCGCAAATCTCACCAATCAAGCCACGCTTAACGATTTTGACTCTTTCTACTTCTGTGAGGTTAAGCGTTGGTAAGTTGGCTGTTTGTACATCCATGATCAACGTCAAGTTCATCTCATTGATGGTTTGCGCAATCTGTACCAGACTTCGCGTGACGCTGCGTTTACCAGCACGGCCCATCAAGCCAATACGCCTAAAAGCAGGATTTTTGATAGCGTGGAACAGCTCTGACTCGTGTAAGTGTGGCAATCTTGCTGACTGCGCTGAGTTTTCCATAAAACGACTCGGTATAACGGTGAAGTACAGGGTAATAATAGCGATAAATGCGCGCTTAGACTAGCATGTTTATGAATTATCGTTGTTAACTGTCGTAACTGGCCCCATATAAAATATATCAGATGCCTTACTCATGCTTGCTTGTCTGCTTGGGTTTTGAGACTACTAGGTTGAGCTGTAACGGCTGTCACGCAAACACAGTTGACAATAACGGCGGTTTTGCTAAAGTAGCAGCATCTCTATTTTTATATTTTATTATTAAGGACTTATGTATGGCCAATCCTATTGTCAGTCGCGCAGAACTTGCGATCGGCGGTAATCCAATGACGGTCAAAGGCGTTATTCAAAAGACCAGCCTGTTACTTGGGTTATCAGCTATTACTGGTGTGGGCTTTTTCTTTTATGCGCTTATGGCAGGTTTATCGCAAGGTTTTATTACCATGGCAGCCTTTGGTAGCATGATTGCTGCGTTTGTTCTTGCTCTTTTTATTACCTTTAAACCACAAAAAGCAAAGACGTTGGCGGTGCCTTATGCCTTGCTAGAAGGTATCTTTTTGGGCGGTATCTCATTATTTTTCATGAGAATGTATCCAACCGTCCCAGTCACGGCAATGTGTGCGACCTTCGTCACAGCAGCAGTCATGCTAGGACTGTATCGCTCAGGTTTGGTAAAAGTTACTGAAAAGTTCCGTTCTATCGTGACCTCAGCCGTTATCGCTATCATGCTAGTTTATGTAGCACAGTGGGTACTGTCTCTAGTATTTGGCTCAACCTTGCCATTCTTGTTTGAAGGTGGTGCTATCGCTATCGGCTTTAGCTTGTTTGTGATTGTTATTGCCTCTTTTACGCTATTATTAGATTTTGACAATATCGATCGCGGTGTTGCTATGGGTATCTCAGAAGACTACGAATGGTTGTTCAGCATTGGTATTCTTGCCACGCTAGTTTGGATGTATATCGAATTTATGCGTCTGCTCAGCTATCTACAAGACTAATCAAATAATTCGATAGTAAATCTGTATAAAAAAAATCGCCTTAGCTATTGATAGTTGCAGGCGGTTTTTTTATGGGCAAACTTTGAGAGCTATAGTTCAACTAAGCCCGCTTTAGGCGTAGCGCGTTTAACACCACAAACAATGAGCTAAGTGACATGCCGATAGCAGCAAGCCATGGTGGTACATACCCTAAAGCCGCTGGTATCAGCACGATACTATTATAAGCCAAGGCCCAGCGGAAGTTTTGCTTAATAATACGTTCGGTTTTATCAGAGATACGTTTGGCCGCAGTGATGGCCTCAATTTTCCCATTTAAGATAATACTGTCGCTAGATACTTGTGCCAAATCTGCAGCACCGGCAATTGAGGTGGATACATCTGCCGCTGCCAATACTGGCGCATCATTGATGCCATCACCCACCATCAGTACGACAGCGCCTTTAGATTGCAACTGCTGGATATGGTTGACCTTGTCAGTCGGTGATAAGCCATTATAAGCGGTCTGCATGCCTAAACTCTCAGCCATCACGAGCGCTTGCGGGCTTGGATCACCCGTCAACATCACAGACTCAATCCCTAGACCTTTGAGCGTATCGAGCATCGATTGGGTACTATCACGTACCTTGTCATTAAAATAAAAGCACGCCAGCGCTTGCCATTCCTTTGTATCAGGTTTCTGGCTCGACAAGACAACGGCGGAGCTGGCACGCTGCGCCGCCAAGTCAATGTTCAAATCATTGTTCGTATTGACCTCATTGGCACTGCCACTGGTTTTATCTAACGCAAAACTCACATGACCAATGCGATATACCATGTCATCAATCATAGCTTCTACCCCGCCTGCGGGATAATGCTGCATGGCCCTCGTCGGTGGCAGATGTAACTGATAGGCAGCGGTAAGTAGCGCGTGTGCAATCGGATGACGACTCCCTACTTCTAGGGCAGCTGCGATTGCCAATAGTTTATCTTTTTGTGCTGTTGATGCTGTGTTATCAGAATCAGTCTGGTTTACTGGCTCGATTACCTCAATATTTAATAAATTTGGCTTCCCATAAGTAAGCGTACCTGTTTTATCAAAAGCAACATGTGTAATTTCAGCCAATGTTTGCAGCGTATGCCCGCGCGTCGTCAAAAAACCATAGCTGGCTAAACGATTGGTTGAAACAGTCAAGGCAATTGGCGTCGCCAATGACAAGGCGCAAGGACAAGTGGCAACCAATACTGCCACCGTTGCCCAAATAGCTTGGCTTGGATCGACAATGTACCAGCCAACAAACACTAAAACTGATAGCACTAAGATACGCGCCACAAACCAACGTGCCAGTTTATCTGCTTGCTGTGCAAGTTTAGGCTTTTCGCTCATGGCGCGGTTCATCAGTCTATCAATCAGCCCTATTTGACTGTCTTTTGGTAATGCCGTCACTAACATCTCAAACGGCTGGCTATCGTTTTGCGCACCGCCAACAATATAATCGCCTTGGGACTTAATGATTAAATCACCTTCGCCTGTCAGTAGGCTTTGCGAGACTGTTGCAGTAGGACTTAACAAAATACCGTCACTGATAATCTCAGAACCCGCTTCAACCAAAATAATGTCACCCACTTGCAAGCTATGAGCCGTCACCATCTGCTTTGATGCTATATTTTCCTCTACCTGTGATAACGCATTTTGTTGATTACGTGACTGCTGCCAATCTTGAGCAATACCCGATGTGAGCTGATGAACATTGGCATCAACACCCTTCATAAAGTTAGGCATCATTTCTGTCGTCGCATCTGATGCCTTTTTTGCCTCATTTTCGATGGCGTCACCTTGTTGAGAGTCACTTTCTTTCAGCAGTTGTAAAATACGCTCTGCTGCTGATTTGTCTTCAGCCACTTTTTGTACCAATACTGGCTCTACTACGACCAGATCATTGGCCATGGTCGCAGCTTTTAGACGGGCATTATGTTCGATATAGCGTCCTGCCAGCAAAAAGAAAATAAACATACTGACGGAGTCATAGTATGTCTCCCCTTGCCCAGTAATGGTGGCATATAAACTGGCAAAGAAGGTGATAATCAAAGCAAGGCTAACAGGCACATCCATATTGACCTGGCGCGCACGAATCGCTGACCATGCGGAGGTAAAGAAAGGAATACCGGCATAAAAGAAAACAGGCGTACTAACAAATAAAGACACCCAACGCAAAAAGTCACGCTGAAATATCAACATGTCGCTATATTCACCAAAATAAAGCGCAACGGCATACATCATTGCCTGCATTGAACCGAGTGCCGCGATACCAAGACGCAATAGCATTTGGTTGTTATGACGCGCCAGCATGGCTTCATGGGTATCTTGCCGATAAGGCTTGGCATCATAGCCAATCTCATTGATGACCGCTAAAATGCGGCTAATCGGTAACTTGTCTTCATTCCAAATGACCCGCATACGCTGGTTGGTCAAATTCACCTGACACTTACTAATGCCTTCTAGCTCATCGAGACGCGACTCAATCAACCATGTACAGGCCGCACAGCGCAAATTATTAACAGACAGCTCCGCCACCGACAGCCCATCTTGCGCATATACGAACTGCGACTTTATCTCGTCATGATCATATATCTCAAGACGCGTCAGCTGGGTCGGTAAGCTTGCTGTACGGTTAATCTCCGAACGGTCAAGATAATATTGCTCAAGACCAGCCTCTACGATGCTCTGAGCTGCTAACTGACAGCCCATACAACACATCTCACGCGACTTGCCTAGAATCTCAGTATGAAACGGCGGCTTGGGCACTGGATCACCGCAATGGAAGCAGTGATCAGCAAGGGGTAGCACCAAGCCATCAGTGATGGAGTTGTCTTTATAAGGATGATTGGTAGCAGATGATACTGATGATGGGATACTAGACATAGTCGCGCTTACTTCCTTTGACAGGCTTGCTCAAAATGCATTCATTTAAGGCAAACTTGCTCTGATTGACTGTACTGTACGTCGTGCAACAGAGCCACTTTTCATCACATGAATATCACTATTGTTAGTAGCACAATATTGATAACAAATGGCTAATAGCAAATAACTAGCAACGGCGGATTCATACAAAATACATCATGGTACTTATCATAGATTGTTATCTTACATGGCGTTTATTAGCCCAATTGAAAGATGCTGATACTTGATTACAAGTATCAGTATTTTAGTAGAGATTATACTACAAGCAATCACCCTAGGCAGTACCAATGCTTATGGTCTAATACCAATGAATGCCCTCGCTAACGATGATAGATTGAAAAATTTGTCAATTTGCGTCATTATGAGGCAGTTTTTTATCCAAAAATGGTGCGACATCCGTGCAAAAATCCAATTTTAAGTTACCAAATACCAAGCTATCACCATCATCTAAGCCTGCTATAAATGCCTTACCTTCACATCAGCGCGGCTTGGTATTTAGTAGTCTTCTCTTAATTACCATCATCGCTGGCATGGTGCTATTTGCACTGTATTTGGTCAAGCTTGATCGCACCATTACCCATAAGTTTGAAGGCAAGCGCTGGGACATTCCAGCTAAAGTGTACTCACAGCCACTTGAGCTATATCAGGGTGCCAATATCGATAGAGATACGATGAAAACGTGGCTAGAGTTGCTTAATTATCAAAGCAACAAGTCTTATGATCGTACTGGCACTTATCATAGATCGGGTAATACTTATTTTATCCATACGCGCGGCTTTACCTATAGCTCAAGCGATATAGATGCTGAGCAAGTCATCAAAATGACCCTTGCTGGCAATAAAGTTGACTCTATTCAAAGCACCTTACCTGCCAAAAGTGGCATCATTCGTCTAGAGCCAGTGAGTATCGGTGGTATCTATCCAGACAGTAACGAAGATCGAATGGTTGTCTCTTTAGATGACGTGCCTCAGCCACTGATTGATGCATTGATTGCCACCGAGGATCGCGCGTTTTATGAGCATAAAGGCGTCTCGATACGCGGTATCGCCCGTGCCGTAATCAATAACTTTACTGGTGGTGCTAGGCAAGGTGGCTCGACCATCACCCAGCAGCTGATCAAAAACTTTTACCTCAACTCTGATCGCACCCTCAAACGCAAAGCCAATGAGGCGTTGATGGCGATACTGCTTGAGCTGCATTATAGTAAAGATGAAATTTTACAGACTTATTTGAACGAAATTTATCTGGGTCAAAACGGCAATCGCTCTATCAATGGTTTTGGTTTGGCCTCACAGTTCTATTTTGATAAACCACTTAACGAGCTGCGTATAGATCAGCAAGCCATGCTAGTTGGTATGGCAAAAGGCCCAAGTATTTACAACCCACGTCGTAATCCAAATGATTCAAAAGCTCGTCGTGACGTGGTGCTTGGTAACATGCTCGCAATGGGCACGCTCAGTCAAGAGGACTATGACAAAGCCTTAAAACAGCCGCTCGGTATCGTGGACAAGCCTGCTGAGGGCAAGAGCCAGTTCCCTGACTTTTTGGACATCGTCAAACGTGAGCTCAATGATGTCTATTACTCTGATGATCTCAAAAATGAAGGTCTAATCATCATTAGTACCCTAGACCCCATTGCTCAGTTGGCAGCAGATAAGGCGGTTGATAGAAAACTGGGCGAGCTGCGCCGTAGCGGTAGCAAGACTAAAGACTTACAAGGCGCGCTCGTCAGTGCCAATCCTGAGACTGGCGAATTGGTCTCTGTCGTTGGTAGTGGCAGTGAGTTCACGGGCTTTAACCGCGCCGTCGATGCCAAGCGTCAAGTCGGCTCTTTATTGAAGCCAATCATTTATATGACCGCGCTTGAGAGTGGTCGTTATAACTTAGCAAGCTCGGTGGATGACTCACCTATCACAGTCAATCTGAATGATGGTACCGATTGGAGTCCTAAGAATTATGACAACCGTGATCATGGCTATGTACCACTGACCACAGGACTTTCGCAATCTTATAACCAAGCGGCGGTACGCTTAGGTATGGAATTTGGGGTTGATACTTTTGCCAAACAGCTAAAACGCATGGGGGTTAAAGAAGAAATACCAGCATACCCATCGGCGCTATTAGGGTCTGTCAATCTGAGCCCGATGGACATGTTAGGTATTTACCAAGTCTTTGCGACTGGCGGTTTCCGCACACCTATTCATAGTATTCGCACGGTTATTGATGATCGCGGTCGTATTTTGCAGCGTACCGGACTCAATACTCAGCGCAGTATTCCACCTGAGACCAACTTTTTGACCAACTATGCGCTACAACAAGTGGTGTCAAACGGTAGCGCCAGACGGGCTCAATCACTTGGCAGCAATCTGAATCTCGCCGGCAAAACGGGCACGACAAACGACTACCGTGATGCTTGGTTTGCAGGCTACAGTGGCAACTACGTCAGTGTTGTTTGGGTTGGTCGTGATGACAACAAGCCCATTGGCTTGAGCGGTGGTACTGGTGCTCTACCGGTTTGGGTCGATTATATGAAACGCCTCAAACTCACTCCAGTGGCGCTACCAGAGCCAGAAGGTATCGAATGGTTGTGGCTCGAGAACAACTCAGGCAAGCTGTCTAACGAACGTTGTGCCAATGCTCGCTACTTACCTGTCATGTCAGCACATTTACCAGAGGAAGCCAGTAGCTGCGCGCTTAGCTTGTATCAACAAGACCGTGGTCGCGAGCAATCTCAATTCCAAAATCAGCAGAGCGCGATCAATGAGCAACGTCGTCGCGAAGGTTTAGATATCCCAAACGGTGAAGCGGTTGATGCTGGTGATTCAGAGGACAGTAATGGACAAAATAATGAAGGTCAAGACCGCGCTGACACATGGTATGACCGTGCTATTGAATGGTTTTAACATTATTTTTAAAATGTAGCGTCTGATATTTAAAAAAGGTCTCAATATGGTCTCATTTCTACAGCAGTCTGCCTCTGTGACACAAACAATGTCTTGGTGGCAGAAAAAATTTGCGTCAGTGAATACTCTAGTTGTAGGTGGCATTGTTTGTAGCATGCTAAGCCTCAGCGCATGCCAGACTGCGCCAGATAGCTCAGCTGCGATGAAAACAACACCTATTCAAACAACCCCATCATCACAGCCGCCAGTGACATCGACCACCACTGTGACTCAGGCACCCATCGTTGAAGCAGATGATGAGAACGAATACCCTATTGAGCCTTATACTCCACCCGAAAAGCTCGAGTCGCCGAACCCATTGACCCAAGAAACGCCTGTATTTGAGCCGCCTACTCCAGTGGTGACAGAGCCTAATCTGGGTATTGCCATACCATCGCGCAATGACTATATCATCTCTGAGCCCTCAGCACCGTCACACAATGATCTACTAGAGCAGGCAAGAAAAAACTCACAGCAACGCTCTCAACAATCAGCAAGTAATAACAGTAACTTGCCTGCATTTCGTAACTTGATGCAGGTAGGCGTTAATCAACTGAAATCAGGACAATTAACGAATGCTGAAAACAGCTTTACCCGTGCACAGCGCTTGGCCCCCAAGTCGTCTGCCGTATATTTTTATCTGGCGCAAGTGGCATTGAAAAAGAACCAACCTCGTAAGGCAGAAGCGATGGCACGTCGTGGCCTTAGTGTTTCTAAAAATGCCAGTCGCAGACGAGCGCTGTGGCAAATCATTTTACAATCAGGGCAAGCTCAAGGTAACTCACGCGTCGTTAGTGAAGCAAGACGAGCTTTACGCTAATAACCGCTCACTACAGTTATCATTTATCCAAAACATACATTTATTTTTTTTAGCTTAGGGTTATCGTTATGGCATGGCAACAACTGCATTTACAATGTGAAAAATCAAACGTCGATTTGGCTGAAGCGCTTTTATTAGAAGCTGGCGCACTAGCTATTGCCTTAGATGATGCAGGTGATCAGCCTTTGTTTGAACCACTTCCCGGTGAGTCACCGCTATGGGATGAAGTCATACTGACAGGGCTATTTGATGCCACCACTGATGATGGTAGCCGTCAAGCAGTTGAGCAGCTGAGTCATGAAATTGCCGCACAAGTACAGGCTACTCGTATCTGGCTAACGGCTGTTGATGACAAGGATTGGGAGCGCGAATGGATGAGTAACTACCATCCTATCGAATGCGCTAATGACTTGTGGATTGTGCCAGACTGGCTCACACCGCCCAACCCAGAGGCGACCAATATCATTATGGATCCAGGCTTAGCTTTCGGTACTGGCTATCATGCCACGACTCGTCTTTGTCTTGACTGGTTAACAGAGCAAGACCTGACAGATAAAGTGGTCATCGACTATGGCTGCGGCTCAGGCATCTTGGGTATCGCCGCTCTATTATTAGGTGCACGCCAAGTGTATGCAGTCGATATCGATCCACAAGCTGTACTCGCAACCAATCAAAATGCAGTGCGTAATCATGTCGGTGACCGTCTGCAAGCGTTCTTGCCCGAAGAGTTCACAGATTACTGCTCACAACATGATGTTTTGCCTGTAGAAGTGATTGTCGCCAATATTTTGGCCAAACCCTTAATTGGCTTAGCACCTTACTTTTCGACATTGATTGCATCGAAAGGTCGCATCGTATTGGCAGGTTTAATCGAGTCACAGACTGAACAAGTCATGGAAGCTTATCAACCCTATTTTGCACTCGATCCAAAGCATGCCTTTACCGCGCAAGAGGACCAGCATTGGCAGCGTTTATCTGGTACATTTACTAGCTAGCAACATTTAATTACATCTGTTACGATAGAGGGCAGTCAAACGTCACAGGTTTGGCGCCACTCTGTCGTTGCTCATGATTTATAGAATTTCAAAAAGCATGGTAGCTGTTGGTGAGTGGCTAAGCGGTATAGATAACCATACTTTTTTGGATTCGACCCTATGACCACCCCAATGAAAACCCAGTGCCCTCATTGCCAAGCTTGCTTTAAAGTGCAACAGAATCAACTAAATAAAGCCAATGCTACTATTAACTGTACTCAGTGCCAAAAAAGTTTTTCGGTCAATCAACACCTTATTGTAACCCCTGATACCTCCAACAGCTTCTCCTCTCAACATAATACTGCTACAGCACATCACGAGACTCAATCCAAGCTGAGTAATAGACCTGAAAGCTCCACCAATAGTCGTAATCAAGCATCTAATATATCAAATACTGCAAAGTCCTCACTCCATAAAAAACGTTCAGCTGATATATTGATTCATGATGACTTAATCTATGATGATATGGATATCGATGAGCCAGAAGACAGCATTGTAGAATACGACTCACTAGACAGCATGGATGCTTGGTTGACGCAAGTGAGCGATACCAATGCTGCGACGACAACTGACAACGCGACAAACACACTTTCTAAAACCAATACCGATCGTATTGCAACAGAACATTCCTCAATGACTCAAGAAGTACTGAGCTCAACTGCTGCCAATGATATTCATGCGAGTATCAACGACACAGCTGATGACTCATGGCTAGAAACACTTCTTGAGGAACAAAATAAACGCGAAGCCAAATCAGTAGATAGCACAGATTTATCACAACTACTGATAGATATGGGTGTACCTCTTAGGGAAGAAGAAAATTCTGTTACAGAACGTGCAAACAAGGCGCAAGCACAGTTTGCGCCAACAGCCACAACCCATTCAATTGCATCTATCCTCTGGATACTGGGATGCTTAGTATTAGCACTATTACTTGCCGCGCAGTATGTTATGTTTAACCTAGAGACGTTAGTCAAAAACCCTGCCAATGCGCAGCGCCTCCAAACGGTATGCTCTATTGCGGCATGTAGCTTACCAAGCGCTGATCTGACAGCTTTGACTATTACCAATCCAAGTCATCGATCAAGTCAAATTAAAACCACAGGTACATTTAGCGATATCAGCGCGATATTGAACAACCAAAGCACAAAAGCACAGCTCTATCCAAATATAAAAGTCAGCGTTTATGGGACAGACAATCTCATTGGAGAGTTTATAGCAGCGCCTAACGACTATTTATTGGGTAAGCCAAGCCAGCTAGCTGCTAGTAATAACAGACAACTACTATTTACCATACCCGTTGACAATGCACAAATTCGCGAAATTACGATGACACCACTTTATTGAATGTTATTTTTAGTAATAGAATGAGCCTGACATATCGCTGACTTTAAGATAGCCGTCAATCTGTCAGCGCTAGACGATATTAATTTGATATACTATTATTCTGACATCTTATGGTTTGACTCTTTTTTCATTTCAAGGATATTATCTTATGGCACCTCATGCACAGCATCATGCCCATCATTTTGCTAAGAGCTCTGAGCATCCTGCCGACTATAATAAAGAAGATCATCACCTTGTCGCTCACGATATTGAGTTCCCGTTAGAAAGTGCTGCGAGTAGCGCACAGCAGCCTTTGCGTGTACATGTTGAGCGCGTCGTTCGCCAGTATTTCGCTATGCTAGGTGATGAGATGCCTACCGACTTGTACGAGCTTATCTTAAAGCAAGTCGAAGAGCCTCTATTGTCAGTGGTTCTAGAGAAAACTCGCGGCAATCAAACCAAGTGTGCACAAATCTTAGGCCTCAATCGTGGCACTTTACGCAAAAAACTCAAAACTTACGACTTAATGTAGCACTGCTATATGTGCTCACCCATTATTGCTAATCATCATGCATGGCAATTCAATGTGCATGGCTTTATCTATCGCGATATAGTCTACCGTTGTTGCCATCATCACCTTGCCAGACGTTTACGTCAGGCTTTTTTTATGGAAGATTTTTTATGAGTACAACCCCACTTGCCCTACTCTCGGTCTCTGATAAATCCAATATCGTTGAGTTTGCTCAAGGCCTTATTAAAGCAGGTTTTGGCTTACTCTCTACTGGCGGTACCTATCGATTACTTACAGAAAATAATGTCGCTGTGACGGAAGTGTCTGACTATACGGGCTTTCCTGAGATGATGGATGGCCGTGTTAAGACCCTGCATCCTAAAATTCATGGTGGTATCTTGGGACGTCGTGGTACAGACGATGCTGTCATGAATGAGCACGCAATCGAACGTATTGACTTGGTTGTTGTGAATTTATATCCATTTGCTGAAACGATTGCACGTGCTGACGTGACGATGAACGATGCTATCGAAAATATCGATATTGGTGGCCCTACCATGGTACGATCAGCAGCAAAAAATCATGCCCATGTAGGCATCGTGACCGATCCTGCTGATTATGATCGCGTACTGACTGCTTTAAATGGTGGCACTGAATTGACAACGGCTCTACGTTATGATTTAGCGGTTAAAGCCTTTGAGCATACTGCGCAGTACGATGGTATGATTGCCAACTTCTTAGGCAGCCGTGTCAATGAGACGCAGGAACCAGAAAACTTCCCACGCACATTTAATGTACAACTAGAAAAAGCGCAAGATCTGCGCTATGGCGAAAACCCACATCAAAACGCTGCTTTCTACACTGAAAATCATCCTTTAAAAAGCCAGCAAGCTTCTATTGCAACGGCTAAGCAACTGCAAGGTAAGGCGCTATCATACAATAATATCGCTGATACTGACGCAGCCCTTGAGTGTGTTAAAGCCTTTAGTGCACCAGCTTGCGTTATCGTTAAGCACGCCAATCCTTGCGGTGTCGCGGTAGATAATGACCAAGTAGCTGCTTATCGCACTGCTTTTAGCACCGATCCTGAGTCATCTTTTGGCGGCATTATCGCCTTCAACCGTCCACTGACGCTTGCTGCTGCAAAAGCCATTATCGATAATCAATTTGTAGAAGTCATCATTGCACCCAGCATTGAAGACGGTGTACTTGAAGCGACTGCTACTAAGAAAAACGTACGCGTATTAGTATGTGGTGAACTACCAGCACCAGATCAGCGTGATAGTCAGCTTGATTACAAACGCGTCAATGGCGGCCTACTCGTACAAGAGCAAGACCTTGGTTTGATTACGGCAAACGATCTAAAAATCGTCACTGACGTACAACCAACTGAAGCGCAAGTGGCAGATCTGTTGTTCAGCTGGAACGTGGCAAAATATGTCAAATCGAATGCCATTGTTTATGCGAAAGGTCAACGTACTATCGGTGTTGGTGCAGGTCAAATGAGCCGCGTTAACTCAGCACGTATCGCTGCTATCAAAGCCGAGCATGCTGGACTGGCCACTGAAGGTGCCGTTATGGCCTCAGATGCCTTCTTCCCATTCCGTGATGGCATCGATAATGCTGCTGAAGTAGGTATCTCAGCCATCATTCAGCCAGGTGGCTCTATGCGTGATGATGAGACCATTGCAGCCGCTAATGAGCACGGTATTGCGATGGTATTCACTGGCATGCGTCATTTCCGCCACTAAACAATCATCTATTAGTTTAAGACTGGAATTAGGGCGTGTTGAACATTCGACCATGGCACTGACAGCGACTATTTTTTAGGCGATTCGATGTTAAAAATAATAAGTTTAGTCATTCTAAGCGCTTATTTTTAACGATGAAGCGGCAAAAAAGAGTCCTGTCCCCTGCTTTTATCGTTGGGGCTGATGCTAAAATTGCCCCATACTGCGTTACAAATCTCGCTAAGGCATCTGCATTATCGTCGCTTTGTGCCTTGTCTGGAACCATTTTAGCGATCAGCAGTGCCTATTTGCGAATGTTCAACACGCCCTAGTCGCAGCAATTGTATTTGTTACTGCTCCTAATTTCCAGTCTCTTATAATATTCGTGGTCACTACAGTTAAAGTATTACCAAATAAAAAAAGCCACTGCATCGCTACAGTGGCTTTTTTGCGTTTAATAATTAAGAGTAACCATACAGCGAACGCTTAGCGCCCTTGTGCATTTGCCATGTTGGCTTCGTTAATCTCAACTTGATAGACCATACGTAGATAATCTAAGTAGTCTTGCAGCTGATCTTGACCTAAATTGTCACGAATGATGCTGGCCGTTTGCGCTCTTTGCATATCAGATAGTGGTGACTGCTGCTCAGTCTTGATGCGATCACCAACCAATAGCGTTGCACCTGCTTCAGTCTCACTAGCGAGCGCGACTACGCCATCATTGGCAGCTTGCTTGCTAAAGGCCAATCCACGCTCTTTATCAGTTAGCAACGTTGTTTGACGATTAATCTCACCCAAAGATTGCAAACTTACTGACTGCTTAGCAATATCAGCTGGCGTTTTGATACCAGCAGCGACAGCTTTCGCTTCTTTTAGCGCCAAGGCTGTGGCTTTTTGCTGACGCAATATCTGAGTGATTCTTGGCGTTGCTCTAGATAAGCTCAGTGTGGTCGTAGGACGATAGTTGCTTGGTTGTACCCATACCGTACCGTTACCAACTTCTATACCTGCCGTCACGGCCTGATCTTGAATCGTAAATTCGTCAAAGGCCTGTTTGATCACTGCTGGTTGCGATAATACTGATTTGTTATTTTCTTTACGATAATCTTTGATACGTTTTAGCGTGACATTCTCTTGCTGCGCAATATCTTCGATACTAAAGCCATCTGCTGCCAAATCATTAATCGAGGTTACTTTATCCGCGTAGACTTCTTGACGCTTGTACTCTTTTGCCTTAGCAGTCAGCTCTGCACGCATACTCTCGAGACTTGGAATCTTTTTGCCATTATCTTCGGTGACTGTGAATATCTGATAGCCAAAGCTGGTCTTGATAGGGGCTGTCACATCTCCAACGCTCAAGCCTTCTAGTGCTTTTTCAACAGCATCGGCGTCACCACCAAATACTGACGGATTAAAGCGACCAATGTCACCGCCTGCTTCTCCTGAAGGATCATCCGATTCTGCTTTGGCCACAGCAGCAAAAGACTCGCCTTTAGCCAAGCGAGCTTTAACTTTATCTGCTCTTGCCTTAGCATCATCACCTGTTAACAGTATTTGACTCACTCTACGCTCATCATCAGCAGCCAGACTTTGCTTATACGCTTCGTACTGCTGCTGCAACTCTTCTGTTGTCACATCATCGACTTTGATGGTCTGCGGGCTAAGCTGAATATAAGCCAAGTTGACCATTGCCGCGCTTTTTAGCGTGTCTTTATTGGCATCATAATATGCTTGAATATCATTTTTGCTTAGTTTGACCTGATCAGCATAGTCCTGCCAATCAAAACGATGTACCCAGACGTTACGTGATTCTAGTTGCAAGTCGATCAATTGGCTAACTGCCTGCATTGGATAGACGGCTGTACCAACGATGCTCGCATTCAACTGATCCAAGCTTAACTGATTGCGAAACTCTGCAAACAACTGATTTTTGGTCATGCCACGCTGACGCAAAAAGTTTGCAAACTGATCGTTAGAAAAGTTTCCATCGGCATCTTTGAATATTTCTTCTTCACGCAGCAAACGATTGATCGTGTCATCAGAGACTGTCATACCAAGCTTACCTGCTTGCTGCTCTAGTAATGTACGATCAATCAGACCTTTTAGTACCTGCTCGTGCAGTACGTCTTCATTCAATAAACTGGCATCATCAACTTGCTCTAGTATTTCGCTACGACGGTTATTGACGGCATTCTGATACTCGGACAACCCTACGCTTGCCTCACCCACCTGAGCGATTTGGTTGGGATCAACCCCGCCGCCAAAATAGCTTTCGACACCCAATAGAGCCAGTGGCGATAGGCATAAAATCAATAAAATGCGACCTGGCCAGCTTTTTAAGAAATCGCGCAATTTATCCATAGTTATCTCTGCTTTATTAACCTATATTGATGAAAAACCATTGTAATACTGTTAGGAGCTGTCGAGTGCGACCTGCTAATATCAATGCTATTTAAGCCGGCAATGGTAAGAGGAAGAACGTGTACATTTTATTAGGGAAAACAAGGTTCAGTGACAATACCTTATTTAAACAACGCATCTATCGCGCGCCCTATGATACGTGATTTTTCGTATATACTCAAAATATTCACGTTGTATGAGATAAACTATAGCGACAAAAAAAGCACCTAATATTTAGGTGCTTTTTCGGTGCTTAGCTTATGACATCAGCCAAAGCGACCATCTACCATAGAGCGGTTAGTTCAAACGCTCTTTTAGGTTTTTACCAGCTTTGAAGCTTGGTACTTTGCTTGCAGGGATGCTTAGCTCTTCACCAGTCTTAGGGTTACGGCCAGTACGTGCTTTGCGGTCTTTTACGCTAAAAGTACCGAAACCAACCAAAGAGATGCTATCGCCAGCTTCTAAAGCTTCGCCAACACTTTCCATAACAGCATTCAAAGCATCACCAGCTTGAGTCTTATTTAGACCACTTTTGTCTGCGATGCTATCAATTAATTCTGACTTATTCATAAAATTTCCTTCAAGTTTAAGGGGGTAATAAACGCTCACGCCAAGCATTGTAACGCTCTCGTGGTACTTACGCAATAAAAACTACCTGACTGGCGTATTAACAGGTTTCGCTTTGTTATCGTCTTTATATCAAGGCAGCATAAGGAGTGCAAGCGATTTTACATCTTTTTGTGCCATCAACTACTTATTTGACACCCAATGTTACGCAAAACATCTGCAACCTATATACAGGCAAACTGTCCTCATTCAAACAATGAATCAGCTTATTTGTTTACTCTTTAAAACAGTTGTGAGTTGGTGTCTGTGCATTACCAGTCATAAATTTTAATGTCTTTATCAACTGCTAGATTGTACTGTAATAATTTTACCACTGACAGAAACTAGCGTTACTTTTTATTATAAAGGCGTTACTATAAACAAAATACCACTGCAAATTTCGGGTAAAAATAAACTTAAGTTTATTACATAACTTTGATTTGCTAAATAAAAAAAATGGATTATTTACATGAAGCGTTCTACGTTGTCTCACTCTCTTCTTAATATTATTCTGGTGTTCATCGAGTCGGCGCTGACACTATTGTTACGTTTGGATCCTGAACTACGTAAAGCCGCTTATCCACTTGCCAAGCAAGGTACGGTCGTAGCGTTGCGCTTATATTTGCCTCATGTTGAGGTTTTTGCCACCTTTAGTACCAAAGGTGTACTCTTGGATGCCGAGTTGCCTGTTGGTCGTAGCGAACCTGATGTCGTTATCAATGCTTATAGCATTCAAGTGATTAATGCCATCACCACTCACGATAGAGAGACGACCGAAAAATTACAGATGCGCGGTGAATCTGTTCAAGTACAGCTGGTCAAACAATTTATCATGCAGCTTGGTCTTGGTAGCCTGATTCAGGGTCTGATCAGAAAAATCAAAGGTGGTAAAGGTAAAACCAAGCCATCTGATGCTGAAATGGCGGAAAAGAAAGACCATTATAAAGAGCGTATCAAAGAACAGCAGGCCCAAATCAACACATTAACCATCAAGAACCGCGAACTTGAAACCACAGTTAAAGAGCTACAGAGTAAGCAAAAGACCTTTATGATTGTGACCGTAGTGGCATTGGTCGTCGCGGTAGTCTCGATCATAGCCCTCTTAATGAATTAATTGGTGCTAGATTTGGTTTTATTTAACGGTGCTACCAGTCATAGATAAGTGTGTGACATTTACCATAGGTGTTGCACGCTTAGTGACTATTCATATGGATCACAGTATATGAGTCACACCATATAACTATAATTTGTATTCAGCGCCCCTACATCTGTCGTTTATATATCACATCCCACCTGTTTTCCCATTTATCCCCCCTTTTTAACCACCATTGTTTTTATCAATCATAGCGATAAGCTCGATTAACCATTTAATCACACTTTAATCTTGACCAAATTACTCAGGATTAAGTATAATTGACTTAATCGTTGCACACATCGGGTTAACCATCTGTTGTTTAATAACGATAAGACACAACTTGAACGGATATGATTGACAGCTTTTATATTGATCTATTATTGACTGTATCTATCCCTTTCCAAGATCGTTATTAAATAAAAATGACCTAAAAGTTTGGAGATAACACATGCGTTTAACTACTCGAGGCAGATATGCCGTTACTGCTTTACTAGACTTGGCATTACAGACCAGTCAACAAGAGAGCGCAGTATCTCTATCTGATATCGCTAAACGGCAGTCAATTTCTATCTCCTACCTTGAACAGTTATTCTCCAAGCTACGCAAACGTGGCCTTGTGACCAGTATTCGCGGTGCAGCTGGTGGTTATAACCTAGCCAAGCCATTGAACGAGATAGATGTGATGAGCATCATATCTGCTGTCGATGAATCCGTTAATGCGATGCAGTGTGAAGGACGCGGCGACTGTCAAGGTGGTACAATGTGCCTGACCCATGACCTGTGGTGTGCACTATCAAATCATATTGAACAGTACTTGAAAAATATAACATTAGCGCAATTATTAGATATGGAAAATGTGCAGTCAGTATCAGAACGTCAGCACACCTCTACAAAAGATATTTCCATAAAAGACATCAATACTATTACTCTATCGAACAGCGAGGCAAACCCAGCATGAGCCAACATAACAACCTTATATACTTAGATTATGCCGCCACCACACCAGTTGCAAAATCAGTAGCGGCTAAGATGAGCGAATATCTGACAGTAGATGGCATCTTTGGTAATCCAGCCTCGCGCTCTCACGGCTATGGCTGGCAAGCAGAAGAAGCCGTAGAAACTGCTCGCGGACAAGTGGCTGAAGTCATCAACGCTGATCCACGCGAAATCGTCTTTACTTCTGGTGCAACTGAATCTGACAACCTAGCCATTAAAGGCGCAGCTCACTTTTATCAGTCTCGTGGTAAACACATCATCACCAGCAAAATTGAGCACAAAGCCGTGCTAGATACGTGCCGTGAGCTTGAGCAAGAAGGTTTTGAAATTACGTATCTTGAGCCGCAACCAAGCACAGGGCTTATCTTGCCAGAGCAAGTGAAAGAAGCGCTACGTGAGGATACAATTTTGGTATCACTGATGATGGTAAATAATGAGCTTGGTACGATTACTGATGTTACAGCGATTGGTGAAATCACTCGTGAAGCCGGTGTGGTTTTCCATGTTGATGGCGCACAGTCTGTTGGTAAAGTAAAAATCAATCTTGAAGAGATGAAGATCGATTTGATGAGCTTTTCAGGCCATAAAGCCTATGGTCCTAAAGGTATCGGTGCCTTATTTGTTCGCCGTAAGCCACGTATTCGCCTAAAAGCTGAGCAACACGGCGGTGGTCATGAGCGCGGTATGCGTTCAGGTACATTACCTACGCATCAGATCGTTGGTCTTGGCGCAGCATTTGCTCTAGCCAATGAGAGCTTTGAAGCAGATCATGCCCATGTTGCAAAATTGCGTCAAAAACTCTGGGATGGTCTACAAGATATCGAAGAGATCTACCTAAACGGCGATCTTGAGAACAGCGTACCAAACATTGTGAACATCAGCTTTAACTTTGTTGAAGGCGAGTCATTGATGATGTCGCTAAAAGACTTAGCGGTATCATCAGGGTCAGCCTGTACATCAGCGACGCTTGAGCCATCATATGTACTACGTGCTATCGGTCGCCCAGACGAATTGGCGCATAGCTCAATCCGCTTCAGCTTTGGTCGTTATACGACTGAAGAAGACATCGACACTGTTATCAAGCAACTGCATGAAGCTGTTGATAAACTACGTGCCCTATCGCCACTTTGGGATATGTACCAAGAAGGTGTTGATTTGAATTCAGTCGAATGGGCTGAGCACTAAAATCAAGCACAGACAGTAATACAGCTTCAAATATATTTATTAAACGATTGATCAGACAATTAAAAATCCAGTTTTTATTAACTAAATGTTTGACCCCAATTATCGATGAGTAGTTAGATATTTAAAGTTAATACACGACTACTCATCATCTAACTAGGAGAAAACCTCATGGCCTATAGTGACCAAGTTATTGATCATTACGAAAACCCACGCAACGTTGGTAATCTTGACAAAAACGCCAAAAACGTTGGTACCGGTATGGTCGGTGCCCCAGCCTGTGGCGATGTAATGCGTCTACAAATCCAAGTCGATGATAACGGTATTATCGAAGATGCACGCTTTAAAACTTATGGCTGCGGTTCAGCAATTGCCTCAAGCTCGCTCGTTACTGAGTGGCTAAAAGGCAAAAGCTTGGATCAAGCTGGCGAAATCAAAAATAACGATATCGCTAAAGAACTAGCGTTACCACCAGTAAAAGTGCATTGCTCTGTACTTGCAGAAGATGCCATTAAAGCCGCTATTAGCGACTATAAAGGTAAGCATGGCGTAGCAGCAGCGGCAGAAGAAGCCACTATCTAAGCCAAACCTACTAGCGTCTGCGCTGTGTTTTGTTAGCAATGCTAAAGTAGTAATACATTAAATGGTTACTAACGCTAAAAAGGTGACAATGACACTTATGTAATTGTCACCTTTTATTTTCTAAAAACTATTAGCATATTATTTTGGCAAACTCGTAATTTCGCTTGCCAGTTTACATAGTTTATTTATTGATATTTACGATTAAGAGTCAATGGGAGTTGGCATGATTGAAATGACAGAACGCGCCGCTCAGCATGTTCAAGACTTTTTGGACAATCGCGGCAAAGGTGAAGGTATTCGAGTTGGTATCCGTACAGCGGGTTGCTCAGGCCTTGCTTATGTTTTAGAGTTTGTAGATATACCTGATGAAAATGACACGCGCTATGAAAGCCGCGGCGTTAGCATTTTTATTGATCCTAAAAGTTTGGTCTATTTAGATGGCCTGTTGATGGATTATGAAAAAGAAGGTCTAAACGAAGGTTTCAAGTTCACTAACCCTAACCAAAAAGGTGAATGTGGCTGCGGTGAGTCTTTTACTGTTTAATGGTTCAATCAACTGATTATTCAGTGATTGATGCACCCGTTGTGATTAATCAATACAAAAGATATAAATGCACTAATATATTTGGTAGAAGCACCAGATTAAGACTTTAAAAACAAATAAAAAAGCAAGGCGTAAGATATGACAGATACGATTCCAGAAACACAATTTGATAACTTCTTTGCCCTATTTGAGCAACCTGTACAATTTGAAGTCAATCAAGACAGTCTCGATCAGCATCTACGTCTGCTACAAAAACGCTATCATCCTGATAATGTTGCAAAGAATCTAGCAGATACTAAGCAAGCCAAGCAGCAATCAGAGCAGTATTCTGCCATTATAAATCAAGCGTATCAGACACTAAGTGCACCTGATAGCCGTGCTGGTTACCTACTAGGTATGGCTGATCAAGCGCAAAATCTAGAACACTCCATCGCAGACTTGGATTTTTTAGAAGATGCGATGGAAATGCGTATGGATTTAGATGACGCTATTGTAGGCAAAGACCTTTTAGCCTTGCAGCAGCTACATCCTCAGATTACATCGCGCTTGGCAAGCCAGTCTCAGCGTTTTGAGACTGCTTACCAAGAGCAAGATTGGCCAACGGCGATTGATGCGACACAGAAATTGAAGTTTTTGGTCAAATTGAATGCTGATGTTACAACGGGTCTTGATGACGTCGCCACTGCTGCACATTCAGATGACGATGACCTATACGTCTAGATAGCTGTGCATGCTTAACTGCCAAATCCCTCTATATTGAGAATAAAGAGATAGCGGTTAAGCAGTCTACTGAACATGCCATATTTGCCTCATTACACTTATTCATTTTATCTCTGAGTTATTCTTATGTCTTTAATGCAAATTGCCGAACCCAATCAAAGCGCTCAACCTCATCAACATCGTTTTGGCCTAGGTATTGACCTTGGTACGACACGCTCACTGGTCGCTGTAGTACGTTCAGGCAAGGCGCAAGTCTTAGAAGCAGGCGCAGCATCAGATACCTTGCTGCCTTCTGTGGTTTATTATCCAGCGACAGGTAATCCATCGGTCGGCTATGATGCCCTAGCGCATTTAGCAGACGATCCCAAAAATACGATCGTCTCGGCTAAGCGTTTTATGGGTCGTAGCCAAGCAGATATCAAATTCTCGCATCCTTATGAGTTGTCTGGTAGTACAGATGATATGCCAGCATTTGTCACGGCTCAAGGTGAAGTGTCACCTGTCGAAGTATCAGCGCGTATATTAGCCGCGCTTGAGCAACGTGCAGCGAGCGCACTGCCTGCAGACAGCATTGAGGGTGCCGTCATTACTGTGCCAGCTTATTTTGATGAGGCACAGCGCCAAGCCACTAAAGATGCTGCGCAAGCGGCTGGTATCAACGTACTTCGTCTATTGAATGAACCAACGGCGGCGGCGGTCGCTTATGGTCTTGACCAATCATCAGAAGACAACAATAAAGAAAATTACTATCTTATTTATGATTTGGGCGGCGGTACTTTTGATGTATCTATTCTGAAGTTGAATGATGGTGTCTTTGAAGTATTGGCAACTGGCGGTAATAGCGCACTGGGCGGCGATGATATTGATCGTCTGATTACCAACTGGATTATTAAACAGTTAAATATAGATCCAAAAGACGTAAGCCTGCATAACAAATCAGTACTCGCACAAGAAGCTAAAGCTTACAAGCAAGCGCTGACTGATGCTGAGCAATTGGATATCAATGTCACTGTCAACGGACAAACCTATCAAGGTGTATTGCGCCGTGAAGACATCCTTAATATCGTAGAGCCTGTTAGTCGTCGCACGTTAAGCGTATGTGAACAAGTCCTGCGTGATGCCAAGCTGACTGCCACAGATTTAGACGAAGTGATCTTAGTAGGCGGCTCAACGCGTATGCCTGCCATACAACAAGTCGTGACTGAATTTTTTGCCAAGCAGCCTCTTTGCCGTCTGAATCCAGATGAGGTTGTTGCCTTAGGCGCTGCTCAAACTGCTCACCAACTGGTGAATGGTGATAGTAACAACAATTTGTTGTTATTGGACGTAACGCCATTATCATTAGGTCTTGAGACCATGGGTGGTTTGGTTGAAGTACTCATCCCACGCAACACGCCTATCCCTGTCAAAAAACGTCAAGTGTTTACCACCTATCAAGATGGTCAAACAGGCATGGTGATACACGTCGTGCAAGGTGAGCGCGAAACAGTAGAAAACTGTCGCTCGCTTGGCCGCTTTGAGCTGTACGGTATTCCGCCAATGAAAGCTGGGTTTGCTCGTATCGAGGTCACCTTTAGCATCGATGCCAATGGTCAGCTGACTGTTAGTGCACAAGAAACCACGACCAAAACAGAAAGCAAGATCGAGATCGTGCCTTCTTATGGTTTGTCTGATGAGCAAAAAGAGCAGTTGCTTGTTGCCGGATTTAAACATGCAGAGGAAGATAAAAACGCACGCTCTTTAATCGAAACAAAAGTAGAAGCCGAGCGTGAAGTGTTGGCTCTAGAATCTGCACTCAATGAGTTTGCAGCACTGCTTTCTTCTGATGAGCAGCACACTTTAGCGGAGCATATACAAGCCCTGCGTTCTGCTCTTAGCACTAATGACTTGGCACTTATCGAAGCACAGCAAGCACAGCTTAAGCCGCATAGTGATGCCTTTGCTGCTCGCATTATGAACCAAAGCGTTCAAACCAGCATGGCAGGTACCAGCGCACAAGATTGGTAAAATCCATACTCAAAATGATAGCTTAGTTATGATACTAAGCTACTTTCTCTTATTTTTTAGATTGATTAGCATTGGACAAATAATTTATGCCAAAAGTTACCGTACTACCCCATCACGAAATCTGCCCAGAGGGCGCAGAAGTTGAGCTACAAGCTGGTCAGAATTTGTGCAAAGCGTTATTAGAAAAAGGCATCAAAATCGAGCATGCCTGTGAGATGTCAAAAGCTTGTACTACTTGTCACGTTGTCGTACGCAAAGGGTTCAATAGTCTAGATGAGATGGATGATGTAGAAGCTGATCTACTTGATCGTGCTTGGGGCTTAGAGCCTGACTCACGTCTGTCTTGTCAGGTCATGCTTGATGATGAAGATCTAACCATCGAGGTTCCAAAATACACATTGAATCATGCAAAAGAAAATCATTAATATGATCAGTACAAACTACTTATAAGTTACAAAAAAGCCAGCTATTAAAATATAATAGCTGGCTTTTTTTATACTCAATATTTCACGATATGACTTCCCAAATCATGACTTTTTGTTAGCACTATGACGTTTGCTTTCTTCAGCGATGCTCTGTGCCAATTTTTCTTCTTCTTGTTCGATACGCTCAAGCGCAAAGTTTAGACGACTCCTGATATCTTGATAGTCATTGTCTTTCATGTCTTTAAAATTTAGATGCAAGTTAAACCCTGGCAAGGTGTGATCTACCCATTTAGACAAATGACCTTTATTAGCATCAGGGTCAAGTACTTGCCATGCATTTACCTTGTCATCAAAGCCTTTTAGCTGAAGCGCTCCAACATGTTGACACTCATAGTTATGGCAAACATAATCATAAGTGCTTTCACTGACCAATATCTCATCTTTGCCAGCATTCGATTCGAGTCTTGACGCCAGATTAGCCTCTTTACCAATCAGTGTGTAACTAAGACGATTGTTGCTACCAAAATTGCCCACGTGGCAATAACCAGTTGTGATACCAATACGTATATATAACCCCTCAAACCCCATCAGCCGCCATTTTTGACGCAATGTACGCATCTCGCGGCGCATATCTATCGCCATTGCCACACAATCCAGAGCATCTTGACGTGAGCCACGGCTATTAGGCTCACCGAAGAAGCACACCATGCCATCACCAATAAATTTATCAAGTACGGCACCATGTCTGTCAGCAATTAACGTCATGCAATGCATATAAGTGTTCAAAATATCAGCCACGTTGTCAGCACTCAGACTATCAGACAGATCGGTAAAGCCCACAATATCTGAAAACATAATAGTCAGCTTGACACGTTTATTCGACACACTAACAGGGCTATCAGATCTAACAATTGGCTCCCAGATTTGCGGCGGTACAAAGCGAGTCAACTTATTGATGACCGACACCATGGTACTCAAACGTCCTCCGGCTTTAGAGGCACTTTCTTTATAACCAATATACTCTTGATACGTACTGCGAAACTGATACAAAATAACCATTATGCTTGCTAGCAATACGGTGGGAGGCACCCAACCTTCATTACAGTTCAATCCTTCGTTGTCTAGTATTGTACTGACATAATAAAATACAATAGATGTCACCAATGCTACAGTAAATAATCTTAGACCGTTATCGACACCACTGACGATCATACGTACGCCGATTAAGGCTACCAAACTGAGCGATATCACCGTACAAAACTGTATTGACCCAATAACGACCGCAAATAAAATAACGACCATATTAGACGTCCAAAGACTGGTTTGGCGTCGATAGTTATAAATCAGAATCATCAGGCTAGGTAGTAGAACGACAACCAATAATGCCATTGAGGTAGGACGAAAATTGTAATGCGGGGCGAGTAATATGACAGTAAGAATTAAAACAAAAACTTCTGGATAGTCGAATTGATAGATTCCACTACCTTTTGACAATAGTTTTGGCTTTAACATCCCTATAAAAGGCATATTGAATTTCACTTAAATGAGATAAGCTATCAGAGAGATAAAGATATATAAGAACAACACACGCAAATTACCTATCTTAATGATAAATAATTACAAAAATATATTATACTTTCTAAATTAAATGAAACCTAGGTCAGTGGTAGCTAAAAAAATACCATCTATCATTTATCAAGATAACAAATCTTCTGGATAAACAACTGATAATGTTTGATTATTACAAAAAAAGCCAGATATGACGAATATCTGGCTTTTTTCTGTCGCAATAGTTTATGAGAGAGGCTTCATAAATAATGCTTTATAGATGAGGTAAAGCAATCCAAAGTTAAAAACGGATTACATCTGCCAATCAAAAGGCATTTGATGATGACCACGTAGCGCCATCATTAACGTCTGCTGCATTTGTGCCAAGACTTCTTTGGTATAAGGAACCGCAGGAACTCCCCATACTGGATTTGGCCATTGCATATCATTTTGATAACGAACAATATGATGAAAATGAAGCTGCGGGACTTGATTACCAAGCGCGGCCACATTCATTTTATCTGCTTGAAAGGTTTTGGCTAGCTGACTCGATAACCAGCTTGACTCACGCAAGAACTGCGTTTGGTCTGCCTCAGACAACTCGTAAAGCTCTTTGATACCCGATACGCGCGGTACTAATATCAGCCAAGGGAATTGACAGTCATTGATCAAACGACAAGTAGATAATGGAAAATCACCCACTAAGAAACTATCAGCAGCAAGTTTATGATGAAGTTGGAACATAATGACGGTTCTCTTGTTGTTTAATGCAAATAAAAGTACGTAAAAAATATCGAAGAAGAAGCAATCCGGTTATTTTATCAGTTATCCCTGCGATAAAATAGCACCATACACTATTGCATTTGTGTTGATTGTCTTAGAAACCCCGATGATGGCTCTCACTGATCGACTCTAGGCCGCTTCTGTCACCATATGCTCACTAAAATAACGTAGAAGATCTTGGATAACAGAGACTCGCTGTTGCGGTGTCGCCAACTTCTCGCTATGTTGATAACGAATACCAGATGCTCCATTCATGCGGTAGTGCTGTCCATCTGACTGGATCAGTTTGATAATAGCCAAAGCATCAACAGGGGTATCAGGTGCAAACTCCAGCGTCATACTATTACTATTGGCATCAATTTTGTTAATCTTCAGCGGTTCTGCTTGCAAGCGCAGTCCATGAATGGCAAATAGCTGCTTGGTCTGGTCTGGCAATGCACCGAAACGGTCTATCATTTCGGTACGAATATCCGTCAACGCTTCTTTATCATCTGTATTGCTTATACGTTTGTAAAACAATAGGCGCTGATGTACGTCATGTAGATAGTCTTCTGGAATAAGAGCAGAGCTATGCAAGTTAATCTCACTGGTCAGCGATAGTGGCGTATTCAAGTCAGGCTCTTTACCAGCCTTGATCGCCTTAGTTGCACGCTCCAGCATATCCATATATAAGCTAAAGCCAATCGCCTGCATATTACCGCTTTGCTGCTTACCCAGTATCTCACCTGCCCCGCGAATCTCTAGATCTTCACTCGCCAGCATAAAACCTGCGCCGAGTGTATTGGCGCGTTCAATTGCATGTAGACGACGCTTGGCATCGCCTTTGAGACCTTTGAGAGAAGGCACCAATAGGTAACAATATGCCTGATGATGACTGCGACCTACGCGGCCTCGTAGCTGATGCAGTTGCGCCAGACCAAACTTATCCGCACGCTCAATGATAATAGTATTGGCATTTGGTACGTCGATACCTGTCTCAATAATAGTAGAGCACACCAACACGTTGAATTTTTTATGATAAAACTGCTGCATGATTTGCTCAAGCTGGCGTTCTTGCATCTGCCCATGGGCGACCCCTACTCGCGCTTCAGGTACCAGATCACGAATAGTTTCTGCCATACGCTCAATACTAGCCACATCATTGTGGAGCAGATAAACCTGCCCACCACGTAACAGCTCGCGCAAGATAGCTTCTTTCATCAAGGCATCTGTCTTTTGCATGACAAAGGTTTTAATAGCCAACCGGCGTGCAGGCGGTGTGGCAATGATTGACATATCACGCATGCCTGAGAGCGCCATATTAAGCGTTCTAGGGATGGGCGTCGCGGTCATAGACATACTGTCTACATCTGTCTGAATCGCCTTGATACGCTCTTTATGACGCACCCCAAAACGGTGCTCCTCATCGACAATCATTAGCCCAAGATTGGCAAACTTCACGTCAGGCTGCAATAGTTTATGAGTACCGATCACAATATCGACTTTGCCATCAGCCAAGTCCGTCAAGACCATGTCTTGATGTTTTTTGCCGCCAAAGCGTGACAGGCTCTCAATACGCACTGGCCAATCAGCAAATCGATCGCGGAAATTGTCTTCGTGCTGTCCTGCGAGCAATGTGGTGGGCACTAATACAGCAACTTGATAGCCAGCACTGACGGCAATAAAGGCCGCTCGCATCGCTACTTCTGTTTTACCAAAGCCAACATCACCGCAGATGAGGCGATCCATTGGCTGGTTTTGTCTCATGTCTTCCATAACCGCATGAATGGCATTGGCTTGGTCAGCGGTCTCTTCAAACGCAAACTGACTGGCAAACAGCTCGTATTGCGACGGATCTATTTTAAAATGAATACCAACTTTGGCCTCACGACGCGCTTGCATATTGAGCAGCTCTGCGGCGACATCGTGAATTTGCTCCAAGGCCTTTTGCTTGGCTCTATCCCATTTGCCACTGCCGATCTTATGTAATGGCGCTAACGCTGGATCGCCGCCACTATAGCGACTGATCATTTGTAGATTGGCGACTGGCACATAGATACTGGCATCATCGTCATATTTTAAATGAATGAACTCTTGCTCACCATCGCCCACATCTAGCGTGATTAGGCCGTTATAACGACCAATACCATGCTCGATATGAACGACTGGGCTGCCATCTGTTATCTCAGTGACGCTCTTAACCAAGAACTCCTCTGATACACCGCTTTGGCGACGACGACGCGTCTGTAAGACTTGACGACCAAACAGCTGCGTTTCACTAATCAACACCAAACGTTCAGGCACGTATACGCCGCGCTCAATCGGTGCCACAGTCAGACCGACATGTGGTAGTCGAGCATTATTCATAGCGCTCGTCTTATCTGCTGCTAAAAATGCTTCAAAGCTATCATATGCTTTGATATCGATTTTTCCCTTAAACAGCTCAATAAGAATCTCACGGCGACCAGCAGTCTCTGCCACAACTAATACTGGCGTTGCTGTTTGTTGTTGAACGTGTAAAAAGTCGAGCAATTCAGTTAATGGCTCAGATTTCTGATGATTGACTGCCAGCTCTGGCGGTTCTTCGGCGCTTAATGTCACCAAGCCTTGCTGCTTAGTAGGCGTTAATGGCAGTTGCGGCTGAGATGGGTCGTTACCTTCTAGCGCTGCTACGTCATTTGTCGTAGCCAGCTCATCGCGTGCGCTTAATATCACTCGTGGATATTGATTGAGCTGCTCGTTAAGAGCGTTGGATAATAAGTATAAGAGCGCAGGTTCGACGATAGGCTTGTCAATATCATGGCGACGCTCTTCATAGCGGCGCTGGATTTGTGACCAATAGTCCGCCTGCTTTTCGTGGATCAGCTCATCCGTGATAAACAACGCATCGCTTGGCAAATAAGAAAACAATGTACTTTCTTCTTGCCAATCTTTTAAGTCAAAAAATAGTGGCTGATAATACTCCAGTCCGCTACTCGCGATACCTGCCATTACATCTTTATGCAACTCAGACTTGCGGCTACTGGCATTAGGGAACATCGCCGCAAAATTCGTGCGAAATGTCTCTCGCCCTTCATCCAGCGGAAACTCCTTTGCTGGTAATATTTGGAACTGTTCGATAGGTTTAGAGATATCTGGCAATTTGTGCAGCAGCGACAGTGACTCTTTGCCCATGCTGGTATCATTGCCTGTCAACATCGCTTTGAGGTCATCAGCGGTCAACGTGCGCTGGGTTTGCGGATGAAAAAAACGAATTGTCTCAATTTCATCGTCAAATAAGTCTAAACGCAGCGGAAAAGGCTGACCCATAGCAAAGATATCGATAATGCTGCCACGTACAGCGAACTCACCAGGCTCAAAGACATTATCAACCGCTCTATAACCCGCCTTTGCCAAAAGCCCACGTTGCGTATTGATATCAAAACGATCACCAACGCTCAAATCAAAATGCTGTCCGATCAACCAACTGGGCGGTGCGACGCGTTGCATCAATGTCTGTATTGAGATGAGTAGCACGCCTGATCTCGGCATATCCGTCAATAGGTTGATGCGTTCACTAACGATGTCTTGGTGCGGAGACAGCTCATCATATGTCAGTGTCTCCCAGTCAGGGAATACGTAAGCATCGACGCCGCAAAATGCCAGCTCAGTTTCTATCTGATTGAGCTGATTTTGGTCGCGTGCCACCACGACCTTTAGGCGCTTGGCAACATTCCACATAGGCGTTTGAAACAAGCTTGCCAGCCATAAGCTACTGACCGCACCATGGACAGGCGCAAGCCAACGCCGCTCGGCATTTTGTATAGGGAACAACTGCTGGTTAATGGGATCAAACGCGTCAGTCAAAGCAGTGATAGGCATAAAGAATAGGATCACAGTTAAGGAGTCAGAAAGCTATTATACGAATATTTGAGCAATTACCAAAACTTATGCCGTAACGGTTTGTCACGTAAAAGCTCACTCATTCATGATCGAGAATTGATAACGGTTATTAAGCTTTAACTATCATTACATAAAAAACCCCAACTGATAGGCTGAGGTTCTCATTCACACTGGTTAAACCAAGTTCAAATTAACGGTTTATCACTAGCGATAATGCCATTGTTGTCAGCATAGACAAACATTCCCGAGTTCAATGTCAAATCACCAAAGCGGATTTCGATATCCGTTTGACCTTCATCACGGCGAGTTGATTTGCGCGGGATGCAACCAAGTGCCATCACACCAAGATCCATCGCTGCCATGTCATCAACATCTCGGACACAGCCATATACGATAACACCCGCCCAGCCATTGTCGATGGCCGACTGTGCAATCATATCGCCGAGCAAAGCACAGCGCATAGAGCCGCCACCATCGACGACCAACACCTTACCATCGCCAGCTTTGTCTTTGCCATCACTATTCAATAGTGATTTGACGCGGCTATTGTCTTCAAAGCACTTCACCGTCACGATTTCACCGCAGAATTTATCTTTTGCACCAAAACGACGAAATGCCTTACCTTCAATATTTGGTAGACATACTTGCGACTCAGGATTGGCGTCCAGTAAATCACATGTGACAAAGTTCTTTTTATTCATCTCCATCGTTTTTACTCCTTATTATGAGTGATTAAGCTGCTTGATCTTGTAATACATGGTCATACTTGGCTGTAGTCTTGACTCAAAAATAATACTTTATTTTTTCACGCGAGTCATTGCAAGCATCTTCTTATTTTCAATGATCTCTGTATGTTCAATCTGGGGTTCTGTACGGTATTTACGACGATGATAAATGTCATGAGCACTCATCGCCATTGCACTAGCGACGCGCTTAGCCGAGATAGGATGTAATGAGAGTGACTCTGAGACTAAAGGCGAGATAAGCTTAAAAGCTTTTTGACCAATGCTCTCGAGTGGACGCCCTTTATGCTTGCCTAGTAATAACGACGGTCGAAATATCACCAGTTGTCCAAACCCTAATGCCGTAATAGATTGCTCCGTCTCTGCCTTGACTCGATTGTACAAAAAGCGGCTGTCAATATCGGCATTCATGGATGAAAGTAGAAAAAAGTTTTCTACCCCTTTATCACGGCATAGCTTAGCAAAGTTAACATTGTAATCATGGTCTATCTTTCGAAAAGCCTCATCACTGCCCGCTTGCTTTTTGGTGGTGCCAAGACAACTAAAGGCATCTGTCGTTCGATCCGCACCAACGCTCGCAAACACTTCAGAGAGATTATCAAAGTCATTGAGCTGATAAAAACGCATGCTGGCATTGATATAACGTGGCGGGCGCCGAGCGATCACAATCAATGTATCATAGAGCTCACTCAGCTGTTTTACCAAATGCTGCCCTACCAATCCTGTTGCGCCAATCACAATTGCTTTTCGCTGCATACCCTATCCACTTATATAACGTTAGAGGTTCTATATTGATGAAAAGTAACCTATATCAAAGCCTACCATTAGGATATCATACCTAAATTCATGAATAACTGACGCTATTATGTATGATATATTGTAAGAGATTTTAACCGCTGTCTATGTCTTTTGGTATTTGACAGGGCATTAGATGCCCTATTGAGTCCACTTCTATAAGTTTACGTTACTTCTTTGGGTATTGATAATCAAATATATTGTCCTTAGTGCAATAATTTGCTAAAATAACCGGCTTTACACGTCAACGCTGTTTAATTATTCCAAACAGTTCTGGCGCTTGCGATGATCTATTTGTATTAGATACTTTAATATTAGACATCGACATCATGTTTGACGAGACGGCTGCTCGTCACCGATGATTGTTAAACCCATTATTGCAATCAACATTCATATTTTTATCTGTCTTTATCAAGGAGATACGCGTGGCTAATACTGCACAAGCTCGTAAACGCGCCCGTCAAAACACCAAACGTCGTCAGAACTCTGCGTCACAACGCTCTATGGTTCGTACTTACTTAAAACGTGTTGATGCGGCTATCGAAGCTAAAGATTATGACGCGGCTACCGAAGCTTACAACAGAGCGGTACCAGTTATTGATCGTATGGCTGACAAAGGTATTATTCATAAGAATAAAGCTGCTCGTCGTAAGAGCCGCCTAAACAAAACAATCAAAGGCCTACAAGCTTAAGATTTGTCTTGTCTAGACCGCATGACGCTTTTATAGCGTCATGACTAAAACCTTGCTACTGGTTCTCATACTGGGGCAAGGTTTTTTTATGCCTACTCGATATATATCTAGTGGATCGTCATTACCATTTTTTGATGAAATCTTATGTCCATTGCACCCCTGGTGGTAATAGCAGTTTACTTGGGTGATACCCTGCTGCACGATACCCATTCAACAATGAACTAATCGGACGTGTATATACTTGACCACGCCAGATAAAATGCGCATTTGCCTGATCAAAAGGTTTATCATCAAACCACAAGAACACCCCTTCCATCATTTTTGGCCAATCATTCCAATCGATCTCTTCCACATCGAACATCACGGCTAAGAATGCAGACAACAAAGTATCATGACTGACAGCCAGCATCAGATGCCCATGCTGTGGCTGGTTTTGATAAAAGAGCGAGAGAATATCAAGGCCACCTTGATAAGCATTTTTGGTGCCTTCAAGATTGCCTTGCAAAAAGCGATTGATAAAATTGAGTACACCAATCTCTTTAAATATTGGGTTCGCTATTTCAGGTTCAGTAACGAGGCTACCAGGCTCAACCAGCAGTGACTGATGCGTAATATCACGCTTTAGACCTGCTCCTTCCTGCATGAGCTGCGCCGTATCGATACAGCGTTTAATGGGGCTTGAGATGCTATCAACATCGAGTGAGTATGGGAGGTGACCTGCTAACCAACGACCCCAAGACTTAGCTAGTACGCGGCCTTTAGGCGTCAGCGGCAACTGATAGCTGGCAAAACCATTGCCGTCAGAACGCTCACGCAAAGAGTGTCTGGTAAATAAAATCAGCCGCTCATTTTCAGGTAATAGTCTGACCGAAGAAATCATACTATCTGGCAGATGTGAAGGCGCAGGCGCACTTGGTGTGTGACTCGCAAGCTTGTCAGCAGAGACTTTTGATAAGGTGCTATTAAGATATTTACTCATAGTAGCAAGCGTAGCAGATTTTTTGATAGGAATGAACAACTGACAAGTCTAGTTGCACTATATCTTGTAAATATCTTGTCATACAAGGAGTGAGCTTGTTTTTAAGAGAACTAAGCGAAGATAAGTAACATGGCTTATCTACATAGATCCTCAACTAACCGATATCAATAACTTTATCCCACGCAAATGCTAACGCCGTACTGCTAATCTCATTAGGATAAGCCCTAGGATTGACAATCACTCGCGTATTACCTATTCGATAATCGAATGCTTCATGGGTATGACCATGCACCCACAAAGTCGGTGCCCAGTCCTCATGCATCCACCCAGATAAATCACTAACAAAGGCAGCATTGCTTGGTAAATTAGCATATTTTTCAGACACCGATAATGCACTGACACTATGATGACTCATGACGACCGTTTTTTTGCCCAGTGCTTTGGCAGTGATTAGTGCTTGCTGCAACCACTGACGATGCTCTGAGTGAATTTGCATGGAAACTTCAGGTGAGAACATCTCTTTACCTGCATATATCTGCTTATAATCACGCATAAAATGCCTAGCAGCAGCCATAGTATCTTCATTGGCATGATATTGATAATCCGTCCACAGTGTGCAACCTAAGATTCGTATATCACCAATATCAATATACTGGCACTGTAAGACACAAACCCCTTTGTTAGAGGCAGCATCATAATTGTCCCAAGTCGCCAACTTTTGGTCAAAACTTAGCACATCTTCGTCAAAATATTCGTGATTACCTGAGATTGTGATCAGAGGAACTTGTAAGCGTGCTGCCTGCTCTTGTAACCACGGCATCCCTCTATCGCTGTTGGCAGTGTCTCCCGCTACTAACACGATATCTGCGTCAGTTTTAGGAATATGCCCAATAGGGCGTGACTGGCGTGCATAACTATCAATATGTAAGTCACTTAGTATTTGTAATTTCATATAATTCAATATCGTCCAATAGTATCATTATCAGCCAATCGGTAACGTTAGCGTATTTTAATAGGCCAGCACTCCTTTTAATAGGCTGCATAATTGGTTGCAGATCAGCCTACTTATAAAACCTCTCAGGTAGTGTAACAGCTTTTTTCTGTCTGAAAAAAGTAAAAAAAGACAGCGATTTAGGCTGTCTTTTTTATTGTATTGCTATTAAAACTTAAATGCTTTGTAATATTCTATTTAGCTTCTCGGCAGGGTTTTTGGCTTGAGTGATTGAGCGTCCAATCACCAAATAATCAGAACCATCTAACAATGCTTGACTTGGCGTACAGATACGCTTTTGATCATCAGCATTGTCGTCTGCTAGTCGAATGCCTGGTGTGACCAATTTAAAATCTTGACCGCATAACGCTTTAAGCGTTTTCGCTTCTTGAGCAGAGCATACTACCCCATCTAACCCAGCTTGCTTGGTCAATTGTGCCAATCGGCTCACCTGTACGTCTAAGCTATCAGTGATACCCGTTTGCATCAATGCGTCACTGTCCATAGAGGTCAATACAGTCACCGCGATGAGTAATGTATCAAGGTTATTATCTATTAAACGCTGTTTTGCCAAAGACATAGCCTCTAGACCTGCACTAGCATGAACATTGACCATCCATACACCAAGCTCGGCAGCAACTAGTACCGCTTGAGCAGTAGTGTTAGGAATATCGTGAAACTTCAGGTCTAAGAATACCTCAAAGTTACGCTGATGCAGTGCCTTTACAATATCGGGACCACAGCGTGTAAATAGCTCTTTACCTACTTTGAGCCGGCATAACGCTGGATCCAATTGATCAGCTAATGCCAACGATGCTTGCAGAGTCATATTGTCTAAAGCAACAATGACGGGAGAGTTAATCATATTATTCATGGTTTTGCCGCATATCAGAATTATTCGAGCACTGTATTTTCAAAATCAACAACCATTTCTATGGCCGAGCAATTTAATCTCGCTTGCGCTTAGACAACGTACCACCTTCATTTAGATGTGTGTCTGTATTGTCTTGTATATCAATCGATCTGGCACCATAGACAGCCTCATCTACGGTTGGCGCATTGGCCTGACGGTCAATCACCACATTGGCTTGATTCAATTGCTCTTGTAGATTTGCATTTGCCTTTTGCAAACGTGAGATTTCCCACTTATTCTGTAGTACGCGGAATATAAGCAATGATAATAGAATACCAATAATGATGCCGAGTATTAAACATAGAATGAGCAGTAGTCCCAAATTCATTGTAGGCGCTTGCGAAAACAGTAAATTGACCCCGACCTCGGTATTATTTGCCAATACCAGACCAAGCGAGTAAGCAAAGCTCAAAAACAGCAATACGAATAATAAAAAGCGCATGAGACAGTTACCTCAGGTTGGAATGATAGTTTTTGGTCAGTCAATCATTAATGAATATTAGCTGTGTGCTACTTTATCATTGACTGCTTCACGTAATGCTTTACCTGGCTTAAAGTGTGGAATCGCTTTAGCAGGAACTGGTACGCTCTCCCCCGTTTTAGGATTGCGTCCGACACGAGCGCGGCGATGATGTAGACAAAAACTGCCAAACCCACGAACCTCGACTCGGCCATCATTGGCTAAAGTATGGGTCATCAAATTTAATATTTCGCGAACGGCATCATCAACGATGGTATCTGCCATGTTGTCACAATTCGCACTCAAATTACTGATAAATTCGGATTTGTTAATCGCTTGCTGCATTATTACGCTTGCCTTGTTGATTGATGGATAAACTGATAATAAGTCAAAACAGTATTATCAACAGAAACACTAATAGCTCATATCAGAATAGTCTATTTGCACGAGTCATATCGCAACTCTAAATACACTGTCGCTCACATCTCGTTACTCAATGTTGCAAATGATAGCGGATATTGAGGAAAATAGGAATAAGAGTTTCCTTATTTAGCTAAAAACCTTACCTATTAATACAAATATCAAAACTTAATCATAAAAAAAGCGACCGAAGTCGCTTTTTTTATATTACTTTTATATCAATAACTTACAACTTACTGCATTTGCTCTTTGATCAAATCACCAATCGTTTTTGGCTGTGCATCAGAACCTGCAGCGGCAGTTGTGTTCGTGCTACCAAGATCTTTAATCGCTTGACGCTCTTCAGCTTCGTCTTTCGCTTTGATAGACAAGTTGATGTTGCGTGTTTTACGATCAACGCTGATGATTTTTGCTTCAACGTCATCACCAACAGACAGATGCTTAGTTGCATCTTCAACGCGGTCACGTTGAATTTCAGAAGCGCGTAGATAAGCTTCAACTTCGTCAGCAAGCTCAATAGTAGCGCCTTTAGCGTCTACTTCTTTCACTTTACCATTAACGATAGCACCGCGGTCATTAGCGACTAGGTATTCGTTAAATGGATCAGAGCTCAACTGCTTAATGCCTAGGCTGATACGGTTAGCTTCTGCATCTACAGACAATACCATTGCTTCAACGGTGTCGCCTTTGTTGTAATTACGGATAGCATCTTCGCCAGTTTCGTTCCAAGAGATATCAGATAAATGAACCAGACCATCGATACCACCGTCTAGACCAATAAAGATACCAAAATCAGTGATTGATTTGATCGTACCAGTGATTTTATCACCGCGCTCATGTTTCTTATCAAACTCATCCCATGGGTTAGCTAGAGTCTGTTTGATACCTAGGCTAATACGACGACGTTCTTCATCGATATCAAGGATCATTACTTCAACTTCATCGCCCACTTGAACTACTTTAGATGGGTGGATGTTTTTGTTGGTGTGATCCATTTCTGATACGTGTACTAGACCTTCGATACCTTCAGAAATCTCAGCGAAACAACCATAATCAGTCAAGTTGGTTACGCGAGCTTTAACAACACTACCCACTGGGTAAGTACCGCTAACGTTGTCCCAAGGATCAGTACCAAGTTGTTTTAGACCTAGGCTTACGCGATTGCGTTCACGGTCAAACTTCAATACTTTAACTTTTAGGTCTTGACCAACTTCAACAACTTCAGATGGATGCTTGATACGGCGCCATGCCATGTCAGTGATGTGCAATAGACCATCGATACCACCTAGATCAACGAACGCGCCGTAATCAGTAAGGTTCTTAACGATACCTTCGATCTCGATGCCTTCTTCAAGCTTGTTCAATAGCTCTTCGCGCTCAGCTGAGTTTTCAGCTTCCATAACTGCACGGCGACTAACGACAACGTTATTACGCTTTTGATCAAGTTTGATGACTTTGAATTCTAGCTCTTTGCCTTCAAGATGCGTTGTATCACGGATAGGACGTACATCTACCAATGAACCTGGTAAGAACGCGCGTACTGAACCGATATCTACAGTGAAACCGCCTTTAACTTTGCTTGAGATGATACCTTTTACGATCTCATCATTGTCAGCGATTTTTTCAAGGAAGTTCCAAGTTTCAACACGCTTAGCTTTTTCACGTGACAGCAAGGTTTGACCCATGCCGTTATCAACCGCTTCAACTACGACATCAACACTATCGCCAACTTCAACTTCAAGTTCGCCTTCTTCGCTTAAAAACTCTTCACGAGCGACGATACCTTCAGATTTTAGACCAGTATCTACTGTGATCCAATCGCTATCGATGGCCACAACAGTACCGTTAATCACCGAGCCACGCTCGATATCTAGGCCTGTTTCTTCGATGCTCGCTTCAAATAGTTCAGCAAATGATTCCATTATGTCTACCTTTGTATAGCCGTATCCTGTCCAGCACAGTACGGATCAAATTTATGATTGCATAAAACGAGAATACTGGTTTTATATCTTATGCAATCATATATAAAAACGTTTGTTGTTAATAAGCGCATATTTAAACTTACTAACAACAACTGTCTTACTTTATTCTACCAAACAAAATTTTATCAACCTAGCCTAATAAATAATTAATCGTTAAAAAACACTAACTTCCAACTGTACAATTCTACATTAAAAACAGGGACTATAGGAAATTTTTTAGTACTTAATATGTTGTTTTTATTAACTATTAAAAAACAGCCCTTTATCTTGACAATGTCTTTTTACTTGCTCGTAAACCGCATCAGCATCGAGCATTGAGCTATCAAGTAACAAAGCATCTGCTGCAGGTTTCGATGGTGCGGTGCTACGGTTCTCATCACGATCATCACGTTCTTTAATCGTCGCCAAAATCGAGTCAAAATCTGCTGCTTGCCCAGCGTTAACTAGCTGGGTCACGCGGCGCTCAGCACGCGCTTCCGCGCTCGCCGTCAAATATACTTTCACATCGGCATCTGGGAATACAACGGTTCCCATGTCACGACCATCAGCGACAAGCCCTGAGCGTGTCGCCATATCTTGTTGCAACGTAAGCAGCGCTTGACGGACTGTTGGAAACACCGCGATTTGTGAAGCATAGCCACCTACGGTCTCGTTACGTACCTGATCACCTACCGCTTGTCCATTCACAATGATGTCTACACGTCCAGAATCATTATTTGGTAAAAACGCTATCTCCAAACTTTTCGTGAGCGCTAGCACTGCCGACTCATCGATTAGATGGCTGGCATCTGCTGTGATCAATCCAGCTTCGAATGCTTTGAGTCCTACGATTCTATATAGCGCCCCAGAGTCTAATAGCTGATAGCCCAACACTTGAGCTAAACGCCATGTGACCGTACCTTTACCAGCGCCACTAGGCCCATCGATACAGATAACCGGATAGCGTGCTGAATGGTTTACACTATCGTTTTTATTGAGTAGATCGTTATCAGATACGGAGACGGTCATAATACTTACTCAATAATAGTTGTTACCCTATAGCTGTCATGCAATAGCAATGAAGCAATATTTACTGGTATATCAAATGTTTGATAGCAGGCTAAAAAATTCGCTAACAAATAGGGCGATATTATAGCAAAAAATCATCGCTACCACTAGCGCCCAAACTGATATCTTATTTATTAATCATTTTGGATTAAACGCTGTTTTTATTCTGTTTCGCTAATCGCCTACGCTCACGAAAAAACGTCTTTAGCAATTGACTACTATGCTCACTGCACAATCCTCTATGAACTTGGATATTATGATTATAAAAAGGCTGCATTGATAAGTCCATCTGGCTGCCTACCATGCCAGCACGTGGCTCACTCGCCGCATATACTAGCCTATCAACACGTGCATGAATGAGCGCGCCAATACACATCGTACAAGGCTCTAGTGTCACGTACAAAGTTGTCTGTAGTGGCAGACGATAATTTTGTAGACGCTGACAGGCCTCTCTTAACGCAACTATCTCAGCATGTGCCGTCGCATCATGGCAGCCAATCGGTTGATTGAACCCTTGACCAATGATCTGCTGATCGTGCACCAATATAGCGCCTACCGGCACTTCACCCAGTTTAGCGCCTTGGCTTGCTAGTCTAAGAGCCTTCTGCATCCATTTACCATCTTGCAGTGTCCAAAACATAAGGGATGCAAATGATATACCCTCAAGTTCGCTCAGCGCTAAAAAATAAGATGCTAAACCTGTATTCATAGTATTTAGCATTTATTGCGGTAGCTGCCAGTCAATGGGCGTTTGACCATACTGCACCAAGTAGTCATTGGTTTTAGAAAATGGCTTTGTCCCAAAAAATCCACCGCGGTTCGCAGCCAACGGCGAAGGATGCACGGCGGTCAAAATAAGATGTTTGTCGGTATCGATATACTTACCTTTTTTTTGTGCTTTACTGCCCCACAAAATAAATACGGTATGTTCTGTCTGCTCGTTGACCGCGTCAATGACTGCATCGGTAAACTGCTCCCAGCCTTTATTTTGATGACTGTTTGGCTCGCCTTCTCGCACAGTTAGTGAGCTGTTTAGTAGCAAAACACCTTGCTGCGCCCAGTAAGTTAGGTCACCATGTTTTGAAGGTGCGATACCGATGTCATCTGCCATCTCCTTAAGCAAGTTGTTTAATGATGGCGGCTTAGGAATCGCTTTAGGAACAGAGAATGACAATCCCATGGCCTGCCCTGGCCCATGATAAGGGTCCTGACCTAAAATCACCACTTTAACTTGCGATAAAGGCGTGAGATTAAGCGCATTAAACATCAACGGCGCGGGCGGATAAATGCTATCCCCTGACTGATAGGCTTCTTTTAAAAATGCACGCAGGTTGTCCATATTTTCGGATGTTAACTCATCTGCTAATGCCGCCTTCCAGTCCTCTGGCAGACGGACATTGTCTAAAATGGCTTGTTTTTGCTCTGGTGTTTTGGTTGTCTGCTCGTCAAACAGCTCCATGGTATATCCTTTTATATTTATTATGAAATGAATGCTTAGTGATTGGCTTATTTTAAAGACTAATAGTAACAAAAAACCGTATGAGCTTTGTTGATGAATTATAGCAACAAAAAAACGGCTACCGTAATGTTACGATAGCCGTTACTCTTATATTCAAACTAAATGTTTTAGCTAGCCACTGACTCAGAGTCTGAACGTGGCTCATGAGTCTCGACCACAGTCAAAACAATCCGACTATCCGGTGAACCTTTTTGCGAAGATTTATCTAACTTCACTGTATCATCGTCTTGCGTATTGTCGGCTTTAGGGGCTAAAGTCAAATGAACAACGCCCCCATTTACCAAGTCACCGAATAAAATCATACTTGCCAGTGGCTTTTTGATCTCATCCTGAATCAGGCGCTGCATTGGACGTGCACCCATAAGGCGATCGTATCCTTTATCAGCCAGATAATCACGCACATCATCATCAATCTCTAACGTCACTTGCTTATCATCAAGCTGTACTTGTAGCTCAACCAAGAACTTGTCAACAACTGACACAACCACTGACGTATCTAGTGGATTGAACTGAATAATCGCGTCTAGACGATTTCGGAACTCTGGCGTAAAGACGCGCTTGAGCGCCTCAGTGTTGTCGCGGCTATGATCTTGCTGAGTAAAGCCCATAGAAGAGCGACTGATACTATCAGCACCAACGTTGGTTGTCATAATAATGATGACTTGCTTAAAGATAGCAACACGGCCATTGTTATCAGTCAATGTACCATGATCCATCACCTGCAATAGCAAGTTGAAGACATCAGGATGCGCTTTTTCAATCTCATCAAGTAGCAGTACGCAATGCGGATGTTGATTGATCTTTTCAGTCAACAATCCACCTTGATCGTAACCAACGTAGCCCGGAGGCGCACCGATCAGACGTGATGCCGTATGGGCTTCCATGTACTCTGACATATCAAAGCGTACCAGTTCTACACCCAACAGATTGGCCAGCTGACGAGAGACCTCCGTTTTACCCACCCCTGTCGGCCCTGCAAACATAAACGAGCCAATCGGTTTATCTGGTGCTTTTAGTCCTGCACGAGACAGCTTAATTGCATCAGCAAGCGTGGCAATCGCTTCATCTTGACCAAACACTAAGTGCTTAAGATCACGATCCAAGTGCTCAAGAATGCTCTTGTCATCACTCGATACCGACTTGGGCGGAATGCGTGCCAGTTTAGCGATAATGGCTTCGATATCAGCGACATCGATTTTCATCGGTGGCTTTTGCGCTTTAGCAGATTTTAGGCCATCGGCAGACTGAGCACGGTCGTTTGCCTTTGCCGTCTCTGCTTCGTCTTGCATCTCATTATCACTGTCTGCATCGCTATCGATACCTTCGACATCAGCATCAATCTGTACATCAAAGTCTTGCTCTAAATCTGCAATAAAGCTCTCTTCAGCTTCAATATCCTCTACATCAGGTACCACACCCAGACGTTTGTACGCACCTGCCTCATCGATCACATCAATGGCTTTATCGGGTAAAAAACGCTCATGAATGTGCTTGGCTGATAACTGTACAGCGGTCACTAATGCCTCATCCGTGTATTCCACATTATGAAACTCTTCGTAGCGAGGCTTGAGGCCACGCAAGATATCGACGGCATCATCTACACTTGGTTCTTTCACATCGATTTTTTGGAAGCGACGTGATAGCGCATGGTCTTTTTCAAACACTTGACGGTACTCAGTAAAGGTCGTTGAACCAATGCAGCGCAGCTCACCATTAGCCAAGGCAGGTTTGATAAGGTTAGATACGTCCATATTGCTGCTCATTGACGAGCCTGCGCCAATGATCATATGAATCTCATCAATAAATAAAATAGCATTTGGCTTTTTCTTCAGCGCATCAAGCAATGACTTCATACGCTTTTCAAAATCACCACGATATTTCGTCCCAGCAATAAGCGAGCCGATATCAAGGCTATAAATCACGCAACCATTAAGTGGCTTGGGTGCCTTATCATTGATAATCAACCACGCCAAACCTTCGGCGATAGAGGTTTTACCAACGCCTGGTTCACCGACCAATAACGGATTATTTTTGCGGCGGCGGCATAAAACTTGAGCGGCACGTTCAATTTCAGAAGCGCGGCCAATCAATGGGTCTGTTTCGCCTTCAGCAGCACGCTGATTTAAATTGGTTGCAAACTCAACCAGTGGATCTTTGCTGGTTTTTTCAGACGCACTGCGGCGCTCACCAGTCATAGAAGCACGTTGCTCAGATGGCTCTTCTTTGTCTTGACCATGTGATAAATATTGGGTCAGCTCAAGACGGCTAATACCTTGTTTTTTGAGCAGATAAACGGCATAAGTATCATGCTCTGAGAACATAGAAACCAAAATATCAGAGCCTTCTACCAATCGACCACCGCCTATAGACTGCACATGAAAAATAGCGCGTTGCAAAATACGATCAAAGCTTTGCGTTGGCTGCGGTGACTGATCTGTATCTGCATCAACAGTTGGCGTGTGCTTATTGATATAAGCTTCAAGCTCAGTACGCAGTGCCGATATATTGGCATTACAGGCAGTTAGGGTATTGGCAGCGTGAGTATTTTCTAATAGCGCCAATAATAAATGTTCAACAGTAAGATACTCATGCGATTTTTGGCGCGCAAGCGTCATTGCTAAACGTAGAGAAACTTCAAGATGACGACTTAACATAACAACTTCCTACGGTTATATCTATCTTTATAATTGATAGTTTTATGAATGAGTTAGTAAGTAAATCAGGGCGATAGATCGATTGTTCAAGGGTAAGATTCGTATAATTAAAAAATCATGGATATATCATTTGGACCATAGACTGTGTGACGAATGCTGTAATCTATCTATCAGTTAGCAGTGATTGTGATAATTCATAGTCGCTTTTCTTTATATCAACACGATACTTCGACAGAGTCAATCTATTAACGCAGACTAAAGTGTATCAAAGCATACTACGAGTACATAACGAAGAATGTGAGAGCGACGAGAAGCTTAAAGAGCTAATGTGGATAAAAAATAAGCAGATGAACGAGGATATTAATAACGAGTGATCGAAAGGTTGTAAAAATTATTGAGAAGCCTAGTTAGTATATAAGGATATATTACAATAAAATCAAGACTACAAGACTACAAGACTACAAGACTACAAGACTACAAGACTATAAGACTATAAGACTATAAGAGCGATATAATCACTGACATGCTTAATCAAATATGGGTATCTAAAGCGAGGCTGTAAAAATAGATGGCTTAGCTCACTTTGAAAGTGAGCTGCTATAACAACTGGATGAGAACAAAAAACGATTAGGTATGGCAATGAGAGCTGATGTGAGAATAAGATATAGTGTCTTGCTATCCTTTTACTCGCCTTGATGTGGCTCAATTTGGGTTAATAGTGGATAGCCCTCACGATGTGCCAGACTATTTACTTTTTTGGCCTTCGTCTCAGCGATATCCTTGGGATAGATGCCCGCAATACCTTTGCTACTATTGTGAATCGTTAGCATAATTTCGACCGCAGAGTCCATACTATGGCGGAACTCTGACTGCAAAATATAGACGACAAACTCCATTGGCGTGTAATTGTCATTATACATAACCACCGCATACATAGGCGGTTTAGCAATTTCTGGCTCAGCAACCAGCACATCTGCTTGCGGTGACGTTTCACCTTCTGTATCACCGTCCTGTGCGCGATGAGCAGGCATATTTGGAAAATGCCAATCAGCAACCGTTGGCGTAGCTTGTAATATCATTTTTTTCATCATAATCAAAGTATAATTATAAGGTAAGTGTGGAATAAGAGAGGTTAGCTAGGCAGGCGATGAAACATCAAGCACTATGACTATATATAGACATGGTGCTTTGTTTTCAACTATATCATCGCTGTTTGGTATTTATTAAGACTTGTATTTACTAGGGAACAATCGGGCTTTCATCAACTTCTGGCAAGTCTAAAAGTGATGGTAGCATGTTATCAACCTTTTCACCGAGCTTCCAATCGTACAATTGCTCTACTGTTTGGCCACCTGCTTGCAAGCTTAGTTTTGCTTGTAAAGGTTTAAAACCTGAGGGCATCATAAAACGACCGCGTATACGAACAATACCTTCGATCGCATAGCTTGCAGGATCTAAGGGCACTTCTACAAGGTCATCATTATTGAGTAACGTCAAGGTTGGCCGGAGTCGTTTGGCTTGACCGTCGCTACTGAGCATACCAATATCAAAACCATACTCAAAAGCATTTTCGGGCAGCGGCTCAATCTTAGCGCCCAATATTTGTAGCGGCATGCCACCTTTCTCAGCAATCACATCAGCATATATCTCATTAAGCTGTGAGACCTGCCTGTTTTCTACCGTCAGAGCTTGTTGATTTTCACGCAGCTCTTTCAAGTTTGCAAGGCTGATGGCAAGCTCCTGCTTGGCTGTCGCGGCTTGATTGGACGCGATTTTATTACTAAGACGCAAATCTTCTAGCGCTTTTGTCGCTTCTGTACCATCGATAATCGCTTGCTGAGCTTGCGTTTCCATCGAATGAAAACCACGCTGATAGCCCAGCTTATGTCCGAATAGCAATCCAGCCACGGCAGTCACTAATATCACTACTACAAATAAAGCCAATACTAATGTAGACGCGCCTCGTTGAGTGCTACCGATATCACTCATAAAGCCATTACTATTTTTATCGGAATGCGTTTTGCACGCCAAACCATATAGAACAGAATCTTGACACGATAGACGTGATGACTTTAAAAAAAAGCGTCGTTCAAGTTTAACACGCATTTAGATGGTATCTCTTAAGAGTAAAGGCAAGTTATTATAGCGGAATTTATAATCAATACCTAGTACCATAAATATGAATGACTTAGCGACAAAAAAGCCAGCATTAAGGTACGATAGGTGCAAAATTGAGTCCCATCGACTCATCAAAGCCGAACATCACATTCATATTCTGGACAGCTTGCCCTGCGGCACCTTTTACCAAATTGTCTTGCACCACAATGACCGTCAGCTCAGCACGCTCGTTGTCTTGATGTACTGCGATACGTAGACGATTACTAGCACGCACACTGCGCGTGTCTGGATAAACACCTTTTGGCATGACATCAACAAAACCTTCTGATGCATAGCTGTCTTCAAACACTTGCTGCCAATCGATAGCCGCACCTGCATCGGTCAGCTCCATGTGAATTGAGCTCAGCATACCGCGTATCATAGGCACTAAGTGCGGTAAAAAGCGAATACGATGTGTAAACTGACTGTCTAGTAACTGCGCCACACCCTGCTCAATCTCCGGCAAGTGGCGATGACCTTCAACGCTATAGGCTTTAAAATTATCCGTAGTTTCCGCATAATTAAGTGCCAGTGACGCTTGACGACCAGCACCTGATACACCAGATTTGGCATCGATGACAATACGAGACTCGACTAGTCTTTCTGCTTGCTCATTTTGTGCTTCGATAACAGGTTTTAAACCCAAAATCGCAGTAGTCGGATAGCAGCCAGGGTTACCGACCAATAAAGCGCTGGCAAGCTTATCACGATTGATTTCAGGCAAACCGTAAACTGCTGTCTTCAACAGCTCAGGACAAGTATGAGATTGTTTGTACCAGTGCTCAAACTCCGTCAATGATTGCAGGCGAAAATCAGCTGCCAAATCGATGACTTTTACGCCAGCTTGGGTCAGCGCTTCTGCTTGCTTCATCGCAACACCATGCGGCGTCGCAAAAAATACAACATCACATTTTTGCAATGCCCCAAGCGTATTGTCACCTAAGTCACTGAAAACAATATCTGAGATACCGCGTAAGCTTGGGAAGATCTCATCAGCGCGAGTGCCAGCTTCGCTACGCGAGGTTAGCAAATCAATAGACACTTCAGGGTGAGCAGATAGTAAGCGAATAAGCTCAATACCTGTGTAACCTGTACCACCGACAATCGCTGCTGAAATCATAAATTATCCTTATTCTTAGTAAGCACTCATTATATCTAATAAATTCTATATTTTTATCTAGCTTACAAAGCCATATAGACATAAAACCAGTCTGTCAATCCTACCGTCTCTGAATACCATAGCTTTGAATACCGTAGCTTTAAATACCGTAGCTTTAAATACCGTAGCTTTAAATACCGTAGCTTTAAATACCGTGGCTTTAAATACCGTGGCTTTTAGATCTTGTAGTCATGTACCGCATCAACAAAGACTTTGGCATTGTCAGGATTCACCCACTGGGTAATACCATGACCTAAGTTTGCAATATAACCTGTCTTTTCGCCATTAGCATAGGCGCGATCAAGCATCGCATTCACTTCAGAGCGGATAGTGGCGGGTGATCCGTATAACGTTGCCGGATCTAAATTGCCTTGAATGGCTTTGCTGCTTTGTAGCTTCTTATGCTTTTTGGTCAACTCGCGCTGACTCTCAGTCAGTACTTGACGCGCGCGGTCAAGCGGCATCGTCCAATCTAAACCTAAAGCATCAGCTTCGCTATCAGCCTGAATATCAAGCCATAACCCGCCACCTTTGGTAAATAATACCACTGGTACTTGTGGATGGCGTTGCTTTAGTTCAGCCACGATACGCTTGTTGTAATTGTGCGAAAACTCGATAAATTGACGATGACCAAGCGCCCCGCCCCAACTGTCAAATATTTGTACGATCTGAGCTCCGGCCACAATTTGTGCATCGAGATAGTCAATGACCGAAGTCGCAAGCTTATCTAATAACTGATGTAAAAAGCTGGGATCGCTATACAAAAAGCCTTTGGTATAACGATAATCCTTTGAACTACCCCCTTCTATCATATACGTCGCGAGCGTCCACGGGCTACCAGAAAATCCAAACAATGGTACTTGACCATTTAGTGCCGTGCGGATACTGGTTACAGCACGCATCACATAATCGAGTGAATCATTCGGCTCAAGAACTGGCAGTCTATCGAGATCCGCCTGCTTGCGAATCGGGTACTTGAATTTAGGGCCTTCGCCAGCCTCAAAATACAAACCCAATCCCAGGGCATCAGGAATGGTCAAGATATCACTAAATAAGATCGCGGCATCTAAGTCATAACGACGTAACGGTTGGAGCGTCACTTCAGTGGCACGAGCCGTGTCTTTACAAAGACTCATAAAGTCGCCGGCTTCAGCACGAGTGGCTTTGTACTCTGGTAAGTAACGACCAGCTTGGCGCATCATCCAAACTGGCGTGGTATCGATGGGCTCAAAGCGTAATGCACGTAGCAGTCTGTCATTCTTTAGTGGTGCAAATTGCTGCTGAATCGAGTCACTCTTGTCTGAAGCACTCATGTACAAATCTCCAAAACAACATAGTATCCATATTTATAAATAGATACTGTGCTGGATAAAATAGGTTAAATAAAATAACAATAAATATTTATAAGCTATAAAAAACAGCCGTGCTATATCATGAATACGTTATACAGTTATCGCAAGATTGTCACGATGCACCATCACCACACGGTCTTCGTTACTACCAAAGATTTTGTCAAACTTCTCTGTACGCTCACGGGCAACACGGTGCGCCTCATGCGATGAGAAGTTTACTTGCCCAACGGCTATACGCTCACCAGTGTCTTGATGAACAATTTCTACCACATCACCTTCATCAAAGCCGCCACGAACTTCTACAACGCCCACAGGTAGCAGGCTTCTATTGTGTTCAGTCAATGCTTTTGCGGCACCTGCATCAACGACCAAGCTACCTGACATACGCAAATGCGCGGCAAGCCATTGTTTCCGAGCAATGATTTTATCTTCTTCGTTGGTGGTCAATAATGTACCGACTGCCTCACCTGAGACAACACGAGTGATCACATCATCGATAGCACCGCTCACAATAACGGTTGGGCAACCACCCATTGCTGCAAGACGACCCGCACGAATTTTAGTTAACATACCACCGCGCCCAAGCTTGCCACCGTCACCTGCAATATCAAATAAATAATCAGCCATGGCACGTTCTTGACGAATCATCTTGGCATCAGGATTGTCACGTGGGTTATCAGTGAACACGCCTTCTTGATCCGTTAAAATAATGTACAAATCTGCATTAACCATCGCGGCTGCCATCGCACCCAACGTGTCATTATCGCCAAATTTAATCTCATCAATGGTAATGGTGTCATTTTCGTTAATGACCGGTAACACACGCCATTCTAATAGTTGCGTGAGCGCGCCTGTAGTATTGAGATAACGGCTACGATTGGACAAGTCATCATGAGTCAATAAGAGCTGTGAGCTTTGAATTCCATGCTGAATCAGTGCTGACCACCATGTTTCAATCAGTCCCATTTGGCCAATAGAAGCGCAGGCTTGTAATGCTGCCAGTTTTTTAGGGCGTTCCTCAAGGTCCATACGTACCACACCTTCAGCAACGGCACCTGACGATACCAGCAGCACTTCAACACCTTTTTTGTGCAGCTTAGCAATCTGCTTTGCCCACTCATATATGGCAGTACGATCCAACCCTCGACCATTATTTGTCAATAATGATGAGCCAATCTTGACAATAACGCGCTGAATATCAAAGTTGCGAGATTGTTTAACAAATCTTGCTTCTTCGGTCGTGTTTGCTATGCCATCTGCCATATAAACTCCTTTTTTTCATATCAATTGATTGTAGGGATTAAATTCACAATTCAAGTATAACCGCTTAAGCATACTAGCTTAAGGAACGTACATTACCTCAACACCATCGTCGTCATCGTCATTATAATCAGACGAGTCCAAACCTTCACGTGCTGCTTTTTTAGCAGCGCGATACGCTTCACGCTGGGCTTCAGTGTTGAGACGCACTTCGGCTTCTAAACGCTCAAAACGTTCTTTTTGTGCTTCAGCGAATATAGGATCTTCTATTTCACGCTCGCGCTCAAGTTCAATATCATTCATTAAATGATATTTTACTGCATCAACACCTTCACCAGTCAGCGTTGCTGTACGGAAAACCATACCTGTCCAACCAAGCTCTGCCACGATATGTGTACAAAGCGCGTTCAAGTCTTCATCATTGACCTGATCGATTTTGTTCAATACCAAAATTTGTGGTAAGTTGGCCAATTCAGGTGAAAAACGCTCAAGCTCATTTAGGATAACGCGGACGTTCTCGACCGGGTCGCTACCATCGACGGGCTTGACATCGACTAAGTGTAGCAGACGACGCGTACGAGCCACGTGCTTTAAAAAGCGAATACCAAGTCCTGCGCCTTCTGATGCGCCTTCAATAAGACCAGGGATATCTGCCATCACAAACGAACGATGACGACCAATATCGACAACGCCCAAGTTTGGCACAAGTGTTGTGAACGGATAATCAGCCACTTTTGGTTTGGCGGCAGAAACTTGACGGATAAAGGTCGATTTACCCGCATTAGGCAAACCAATCAAGCCAACATCAGCCACAACTTTTAGCTCAAACTTAAGAACTTTTAACTCACCCTCAAAACCAGACGTGGCTTTACGCGGTGCTTGGTTGGTTGAGCTTTTGAAATGGGTATTACCCAGACCACCGTCACCACCTTTAGCGACCAATAGCGTCTGGCCAACTTCAATCAAATCACCGAGCACTTCATCAGTTTCGGTATCCACGACCGTCGTACCAACTGGTACTGGTAAATAAAGATCATCAGAGCCCTTGCCTGAGCAGTTTCTGCTGTGGCCATTCTCAGCGCGCATGGCATCATGACGACGGGTATAGCGATAGTCAACTAGAGTATTGGTGTTGTCCTCTGCAATGACATAAATATCTCCGCCTTTACCGCCATCGCCACCATCCGGTCCACCACGTGGGACATATTTTTCTCGGCGAAAACTGGCGATTCCGTTACCACCGTCACCTGCTTTTACCGTTACGACGGCTTCATCAATAAATCGCATCTTACGTTCCTTAATTCACAATCCAGTCGATAAACTGGTGACAACCAGCGGTTGTATTTTGAGGTTTTGCTATATCGTTCTGACAAAATGAGCAATCTATAGAAGCTATGTTACGTCATGCCCATTATGACAATAACACCCGATAATCAATCGGACTATCGGGTGTTTAAGTATGACAGTTAAAGTGATACCAAGCTATGCAAAGTAGAGTCTATTGCAGCATAATCTTTAAAGTGACCATGCTTTGAGAGGCTTAGTATAACGTTATTGCGCTACTGTATTTAGTAATCTATGCTGGAATCTGAGCGTAGCTGATTCCTGCCATCTGCGTCGCCAAACGCAATACCTGAGTACTATAACCTACTTCATTATCATACCAAACATAAACGATAGCTTGGTTGTCAGTCAAAATAGTCGCTTGGGCATCAACGATACCAACATGGGTCGTACCAACAAAGTCAGTAGATACCGCTTCTGTAGAATCGGTATAAGCAATTTGCGACTGCCATGTGCTGCTGTTAGCAATCTTACGTAAAAACTCATTCAACGCATCAGCGCTTGTTGGTGCAGTCTTTAGATTCAAGTTCAAGATTGCTAGGCTGACATTTGGTGTCGGTACACGGATAGCATTACCCGTTAGCTTACCGTTCAATTCTGGTAATGCTTTACCAACGGCTTTTGCAGCACCAGTACTAGTGATAACCATGTTCATCACCGCACTACGACCACGGCGGTCTGCTTTGTGATAGTTATCAACCAAGTTCTGATCATTGGTAAATGAGTGAATAGTCTCTACATGACCGTTTACGATACCGTATTCGTCGTTTAGTACATTTAACGTCGGTGTAATGGCATTGGTCGTACAACTCGCAGCACTCACGATTGTGTCATCACCAACGGTGTCGTTATTCACACCATAAACGACGTTTTTGATATCGCCACCAGCAGGTGCTGTTAGGAGTACTTTTTTCACGCCAGTAGACTGTAGGTGCTTACCAAGGCCCGCTTCGTCTTTCCAAATACCGGTGTTATCGATAACTAGCGCATTGTCAATACCATAAGCAGTATAATCGATTTCGCTTGGGTCTTTGGCATAGATGACTTGTACGAAACGACCATTAACGATCATGCCGTTATTGTCTTCATCGATACTGATGCCACCTAAGAATCTACCATGGATTGAGTCGCGCTCAAGCAATGAGATACGCTTAGCCAAGTCACCAGCAGCGGCTGGACGTACCACGATTGCCTTTAGCTGCAAACCTTTTGCGCTTGATGCTTGTGACAATAACAGACGAGTCAAAATACGACCGATACGACCAAAACCATACAGTACAACGTCCGTTGCGCCATTCACGGCACCAGCGTTGTTGATAGACTGTAGAGCGACTTGTACATCAGTACCATTAGCAATCAATTGGCCAACGTCGATACGAGTCGCTTGAATCTCTTTGTTTTCGGCGATGACTTTTACCATTGCCAACGTGTCAGCGATATCAATGGCTTTAGCACCGTTATCACGTAATGCTGCTTTTTGATGTAGCGCAATTATTTGACCAACTGAAGTAGCGTCTAGCGTTTCGCCAAACAAAGTCACTTGTACGTCTTGCTCATTATAGAGCTTGCTCAATAGCCCCATCAGCTCAATGGCTTGTTGCTCTTGATTGTTGTAGTTTTTTAAGTGGTCTTGATGTAATTGGCGTAAGGTATCAGCGTTGCTCACGAGAAACATCCTTATGGTCAGTAATGTATGATCGATAAAATATGAAGAGATATAAATAAGATAGGTCGCGTATGCTCTAGGTGGTGACTGTAATAGGATAATCGACCACTATCAATATCAGTTCTTGACGTCAGAGTATTCAAATCGCCTAGATTTTAGCCTAAAATGCCTCATTTTGCCAGTAATAACCGATTAGCTAGTGTGCATAATAGGTTTTGTCGTCATATACAGACTCATATATAAATAAGGATAAAAATAAAGGCAGCCATATATGCTGCCTTATTAGGACGTCATTTACATGATAATTGCCATAGCACTTAATTAATTGAACCAATAATTTTCATTATATCTATTATGGTGCTAGATTCACTGTTTGATTGCTCTGCGACGTCAATGTAAACTCTTTCAAATCATATCCTTGCTGCTGAGCAACCTGACGATATTTAGTATACGTTTCTTGACTGATATTCGGCGACCGTGCTAGGAGCCATAAGTATTTTTTATCAGGTGTCCCTACTAGCGCAGTTTTATAATCTGCATCACGTGCTAGTACCCAATAATCAGCACGGCCGACTGGGATCCAGCGAATCCACTTCGGTAAAAACGTCACTTTTAGTTTGCTACCATTTTCATCGACTGGCTTAGCCAAACCTTCGGCCGTAATACCTGAACCATCCTCGCTCACGCATTTGTTAGTGACGATGATGCCTGACCCATCGGTCTTTTGCGTATAGTTTGCCGTGACATCGCCTGCACATTTACGCTGGAAATACATCGGTAGACGTCCAATCTCATACCATGTCCCAGCGTATTCATTGAGATCGACACTATCCACTGTCGTTGGTATGCTTGCAGGCTTATAGATAATATCGCTTGGCTTAACTGATAGCATATCGGTCGTAATCTTCTCGCTCATCACATTATCTTGCATATTACTGGTAGTAGCCATATTAATGGGCGGCGTTGCAGCATAGGCTGAAAATGCCGCTAGCGGTATGATGATCGCTAACGCAATGCCTGTATGCTTGATAAGTCCATTCATAAATATACGCTCCGGTATGTCTTTGTATGACGAGTTGATAGCGGTTGATGAAGTATCAAGGATTTGCTTGGTGCTGTCTTGCAAATTACTTGCTTGGTCATCTGCAAGCTCAGAGATTAGCGGCTCGTCTTTATTCAATGTTGCTGATCGCTTATATCCATTAGCAATGTTGAATTGTTCTTTATCACTATTTTTCAGATGTTGACTGTTACTCATAGCGGACTCTTTGACCTTAGTAAGGCTTTTGTCGGCGCTTTTGTATCCAAAATAGCTGTCTTGTGAAGGCATAGCTTCTGCCAGATGGTGCGAATATTCGCTGTTCAGGTTTTCATTGCTCAGTTTTTTATGGCTATAGTTTGCATCATTACTGGCATTTATTGTTTGTTGCGCATGACGACTATTGTTATAGCTGTTTGACTGTATAGTCTCCTGAGATTGAGAACCAGCTGCCTGTGAGTCAGTCCATGCTGACTCAGATAACTTATTGGTTTTCATAGGGATACCGTTATTAATAGTGACTGTTAAAATACTTTATCTGCATCATTTATTTGAGTTGATTTTATAATGATCCTGAGTTTCAGAGTTAATTATCGACCCAAACTCTACTGCTACAAACGCTCTTTTTTATTATAAATTTTGGTAAATGCGTTAATAGTTAGTTCACTGATAAAAATTAGAATTAATGCGTTGTAGATATGGAATATATATTAAGGGCAGCTGGACTATTAAAACAGTAGTGCAATGTATGAAAACGCAACGGTTTGTAAGTAACGATGGGTTTATGCGTTAGTACACACACATCATAATCACATAGTTACCGACTAGATAAATAACTTAAAAATCAGTTATTTATACTTACCTATCTTAATAAGCAAACATAGTCAAGTGAATGATATTACTGCTTAATGAGCACTCATTTTCTAGTTTTTTATTCGTGGAACTGACGAATGCCTGCGACACTGACACCGCCGTGCGCCAATGCTTGATCTATCATACTAGGTACCAAGCCGCCCAGACCAATGACTGGCATGTCAGCTAACTGTGCCAAAGCCGACCACGCCTCCCAGCCAAGTGGCACCGTCTCAGGATGCGTCTGAGTTGTAAGTACAGGAGACAAAAAAGCGCCAATCACTGGCGACAACTGCTGCTGTATGCGCATACTCGCAAGTTTATTAGCGGCACGAATGCTGGCAATATCATGACAGCTGACTATTAGTGGATGCTCACTCGAGATGTCGGCCAATTGCTCAGACTCTGTAATATCTTGAGTACCATTGAACCATGCCATTAATACCGAATGCGTCAGGTGTCTAGCGACAATCGAACCAGTCGTTTTTGCCTCTATCATTGCCTCTGTAATTGTCGTCTTGGAGCGCTGACAGTCATTGTCGTATGGCAAAATCGCTAGAATATCTAGACGCACATCCAGTAGCTGCTCAGCAATGTATGCCGCCTCCGTCTCTTTTAAGCGGATGTACACCCAAGCGGCTGGTGGCAGATTGTCTTGATGATAGTGCACCCATGCTGCTGCTGAATTTGGCTGGGCAGAAAAATGCGCAAGTGGATACGTAATCGCTATTTTTGTAGGAAGCTTTAGCCATTCTAAAATAGTGCTATTGGCAGCGGGCAAATGATACGCTCCTGCTAGTAGCTTAGATTTTTCAACCCACGTCATTGCTTGGCCTTCTAATCCATACTCACAATGCTTGTGCTGTTCATACTGCTGTGCGGTCAGTTCAACCTGATAAACCTGCAAGCTCACCTGCTTGTCACCATAGTCGTGATGCAAACGCCCAAGCTTCACCATCATATTTTGATGAATATCGATCCCTGTTTCTTCAGCAACCTCCCGAATCAATGCCTGCTCTGCTGACTCATCAGCCTCTATTTTGCCGCCTACAAATTCATAGCGATTGCCTTGATGCTGAGCTGCATCTCGGAATCCAAGCAAAAACTTGGTTTTATAATAAATAACGGCAACTGCAACATTGACGATGGTGATGTTTTTCGTTTTTGATTGGCCACTCATCTCATTTGGCATAACTCTACCTTTCACTTCTCTCTTCATTATGACTTTTTAATCGCCTGATTCTGCGTATATAACTTGGCAGCTGTAACAACGTGGCGACTGTCTTTATGGTCCCTATCGTTTTTATACATCTTATAAATTCTGTGTTTCTACAAGGAGAAAGCCCCCTATTCTCACTTTGGGACAGTAGCCTTAGATAAATTTACACAATAACTGCATTTTATTTTATCAATTACCTTGCAAATTCATTCAATCTAAATGATAATGATTATCGTTAAGGTTCATTAGAACATAGCTAATTTATTAAGCCACTTCTTATCAAAAGGAATTTACCATGAGTATGGTTATCTCTCGTTATCTAAACTGCCGTGAAAACCGTCTGCCAACGCTACAGTCGCAGCATCTATTTGCCCTGACCAAAGAAGTACGTATCGAGCATCAAGGCGAAGAGTATCGACTACGTTTGACTCGTAACAATCGGTTGATTCTGACCAAATAACTGTATGAGTAGACTACATTTTTTACAAAAAAAACGCCTTCATTACGAGGCGTTTTTTTTGTAAAGCAATAATTATAAGAATCCGTCTCAATCCATACCACTGATCAGATACCCACTCGGTCAAGTAAGAGCGTTAGAATTGCCAACTATAGACCACGTCTACCGCATTTTCAGCAGCCGAGCTGGCTTCTACGTAAATACGACGAGTCAATTGATAGCGAACAGACAGACTGTTTTGCGCATTGAAAACACCTACGCCGTAGCGGATATACAAGTCAGGGGTCACGTAACCGGTGACATTGACATTGGTATCTTCACTACTACCTGAGGCATCCACCGTCAAGCTCTGTAAACCAAAGGCCTGTCCGATTTGATTGGTCAGACTGCGCGTACCACTCAGACCAAAGCTTAATCCAGCAGCGGCTAGGTTATTGGTCACTTGTGATTTAAACCCTTGCTCACTGATTTGAGTGGCGCTCTTATTATTGATTCGTCCTGTCACCAGCGCATTCATCGCTTGCTGCTGGGTCAATCCTGCATTATTAAAGACGATGATATTTGGACTTTCAGTCGTACCTTTCACACGCAGACCCACTGTTTTACCATCAATGGTTTTTGCCGCTTCAATACTCAAGTTGGGCTTCATGACATCGCCATTAAAGCGTACTTGACCATAATTTAGCTCTAGGCTTTGACCAAAAGCATTGATATTGGTACGACGTGATACTTGAACCACGCCTTTGGCACGCATGATGCCCGTGCCATTTTGGTTGATGTTAATCGCACCAGCCAATGGAATAACGGCACCAAAACCACGGAAATTGATGTCATCACCCAAATCAACACCGATATCAGCATTGATAGACCAAGGTTTTGATATTGCCAATACCTCATCGATGTTGCCGATCAAACGCCGATCCAGCACTACCACATCTTCTGATTGAGTCACAATGTCTTCGCTGGCCTCTGGTGGACGAATGGTAGCGGTTGGCACGCTGATAGCGCCTTTAATATCCACATAGCGATCCGTTGGGCGTACGATGATGTCGATATCAGGATTGATCTCGGCCACGAGCAGTGGCGGCTGCGTAATCACGAGCCTTTCACCAACAATACTCAATTTGGCTTGTAGCTTTTGCTGCCAATTGACCGTGCCTGTCAGTGTGCCTGTTCCTGTACCGCTTTTGAACGTACCATCAATGGTCGCCTGCGTACCGCGAATTTTGGCCTGTGTGTTGACATTGGTCAGGTTCACTGGCAAGTCTAACATGGCGATGCGACCATCAGAGAGTTTCACATCACCATAGAACTGCGGCTTATCTAGCGTACCGCCCAGTCCTCCTGCCATTGTAACGTTGCCTTTTAGTACTCTCATACCTGGGAAGAAAGGCTTAAATATCGCCAAATCAAGCTCATTTAACACGAGTGCACCAGAGATGGGTTTCGGTGTTTTGTAAGGATCAACAACGACTTCAGCATAACCGCGAGCACCGCGACCCGTATTGATGTCGGTACGCAGCTTGATACCTTCTGGCACCGACAAGGCGATTAGTGAAACACGCTTATAAGGCAGTGTCACAGGCGTGCTATCCCCGTCTTGAATCAAGCCGATTTTGCCATTGTCTGAATAGAGTGTCGTGTTAATAGTTGGCGGACGACCACGTTGCCAACCGACAATGGCTTTACCATTAATCTTGCCGTGCCAATCAATATCCTTTGGTAAAAATACTGAAAATAATGACGTATCTAAATTCTGCAATGCCACATCGACTTCACCACTGGCTGGAGAAGCCACTAAGTTCTTGCGTAAGCATAGCTTGCCCGTTTGGTCCGTGGCTTGCCAACAATGTGCAGCCAACTGTACTTTGAGATCTGTATTATTGCCATTTTGATTATTGGGCAAATTCACAATCAGCTGTGCTGGCTGTAATTGATTTAAGGTAGCGTATCTGGATTTAACGCGGCCTTTACCGATGACTCCTGACCAACGAAGCTTGTCGCGATCAAACCCACCTTTAAGCCTAGCGCCAACATCAAGCTGCTGATTGGCTACATTTAGATCAACGATATGAGATTGCTCAGTCCCATTAAAGGAGGCTTTTACACTATCGAAGCTTTGTCCCGCAGCATCCAGACCTTCAGCGCTGACGATAAGCTGGCTTGGACTATTGGCTAGATTAACCAGCTTGCCACGTATACGACCTTGACGCAAAATAAAGCCCGGTAGTGCAATCCGTTCACCGACCAAGTCGATATAGATCGTCGGTAAAGCCTGACCTACTGGTTGAGACAAAGTCGCTCCACCAGTGACTTTGCCAGCAAGCTTATCTGACAGTTGATCTAGGCTTGTGATATTGATTTTGGTCTGTAGCTGTTTGGCATTGCCATTAGCAGTCACATAGTTGTCACCCCAGCGTAGTATCAAGTTGTCAGCATTCAAACTGTCTACCAAGGCATTCACTTGCTTATACTGTGCTTGGGCATCTTGTGTTTGTAGACGCTTAAAATAGCTGGCTAAGTCTTTTGGCAAGCGCAGTTTTGCAGCCAAGCTGCCTTTGGCACTGAGCGGCTGGCCTTTTAGCATACCACTCAGATTGATTTGTCTGATATTGACGGTCTGCTGCGTATCGCCCCAACGTCCATCCGTATCGATGTTACCCGTGATACGGCTTGGTGTATCCTTTAAGAAATATCCGATATTGAAGCGATCCATCACGGCACTAATGTCCCATGCAATGCCTTGACGCACATCAACCGTTCCTTTGGCATCAATACTACCTGCCGCGCCCACATGCCGCAGACGGTTGATACGGATCAGCTGACTATCGCCGCTCGCGTTAATATTCAGCTTACCTGCTGGTAACTGCTCGGCATCCAAAACCCCATCGAAATTCACAGCAAAACGCTGTAATTTACCTGCGGTATTTGGGCTGTTTTTAGGCGCAGCCTGCCACTCGCCACTGGTTTTTAAGTCACCTGTGATGATTGCTGAATTATTTGGCAAAAAATACCCTAAATTAAACTGATCGAAACGTCCATCGACCGTCCAGCCAATATTACGACGCAAGTCAATGACACCTTTGGCATTCACCGCACCAGCTTCACCATCATAATTCAATTTACGGATACTAATTAATTTTGGCGTACCCGCTGCGTCGATTGATAGACGACCTTTTGGTACATCCGCTGTATCGATCTGACCATCAAAACGTGCATCAAATACGGACAACTCACCACCCACGATATCGACACTGGCATCACCGCTACCTGTTATACCGATTGCGCGACCGTTTTGCGTGGCATCAAGCTGTGCCTGTAAGTCGGTATTATTGACAGTAATCACATGGCGCTGACCACTAACGCCGTTTTTGGTGATATTTAACAGGCGACCACGAGCACTCACACGCCCTCTTAGACGCTCAAGTGGTAAGTCACTACGGTACTCTTTAGGCAATAAACCTTTGGTCACTGCATCGATTTTCCACGTCAGTGGGCGGTTTTTATTTGCTAGCCGAATCTGCCCAGTTCCTGATAGGTCGCCTACGATGCCATCATAATTGAGTCGATTGATATCAATAACGTCACCTGCTTTACGCAAGCGCACGTCATAGTTGCCTTTAGGTGCAGCATTGAGTTCATTGATAATGGCATTGGCATCGACGGATAGGTTTGAACCACGAACGATGACATCTGCTTGACCGCGAGGACTATCAATATTGCCTATGTTAGGCACATCACGGCGGGTCAAGTTTTGCCATCTTGCATCAATATACCAAGGCGCTGTGTGTTGAGATTTAGCAGACGTCTTGCCGCGCACTAGGTTGGCATTGACATATTCGCCGTCACGCTGACGTAGGTCTACATCAATCTCTGTATTACCTGTACTGTTTTGCTGCTGATAGCGTAACGATAATCTACCATTGAGCGTTTGCGGAGCATACGCTTTAAAATCAGCATACTCATCAGGAATCGCACGTCGAATGTCAAAGTTACTACCAGCTGCACGCACTGTCGCATTAAAGCTCTCTTTCCAGCCTAAGATGCCCTGAAGCAGCAAACGTCCAGAGGGAACGTCGGCTTCTAAGCGATCAATACGCAATTGACTGTCTGCAATGACGCCGCGCCCTTGATAATGACCGGATGGAATGTCTTTGGCAGTCAATTCTGTGTTGATGCGCAGTTGTATCTCAGAGATAACCCCTGATGCAGTCGCCATACCGCTTTTTAGATGAATATTTTGGTCATCTGCATAAGGCACCAAAATATCATCCCACTTCAGTTTTGCCTGAAACGGTGCGCCTGCATCTAGGCCTTGAACCACAAAATCGCCGCTAACGTCGCTGTCGTTATAGCGACTACGCACCTGCCCAACCGTACGTTTTAGCGTACCAGTTGCCGTAATATTCAATGGATCGATATAAGCTTTTTCAAGTGCACTCACCTCTACAATCGCGCTCAGATCCAGTGGGTAGTCGCCTTGTAAATCTGCCTCACCTTGTAAGGCACTGACTTTTACAATATCAGCATATTGCAAGCTGCCGCGACCGACCGTCACAGTGCTGCCAACCCATGTCAGATCGCGAGCCGTAGTATTGTTGATAACAATAGGCTCTTTGGTCACTTGCTTATAAATAATTTTATTGATTTTTGCGTGATCAAAACGTAGATTGACTGGTAGCTTTAGCGTCTTATAATCAAACGGTTCACCAGTCGGTGGTTTTTTATTGAGGATCTCGATGGTTTGAATGTCAGCATCGCTTAGATGTACTTCTTTTGCAAATACCGCACGCCAACCTATTTTGACATAGGCTTTGTCCACCAAAATCTCAAGATCTTCAGTGGCTTCAATATCGATATCTGTCACCCAAATACCATCACGCAAATTACCGCGCCCATATTTGAAACCGATACCCGTCTCAGCACTGATTTTTTCTAAAATAAACTTGGTGCCAGAGTCCGTGCCTGCAGCATAAAAAAATATCGCAAACATAATCGCTAGTACGATAATGACCAGCACCAGCAGCTTGAGTAAAAATGATAGCGGATACCAGCGCCTAACGGCACGAGCATCGCGCTGTGCTGGGTCTTCATCTGGTGCATTGTTAGGCGGGGTATTTTTTGTCTGCATGACACTCAACTACGTTAAAAAGTGATGACCAGCAATCGGTACGATAAGTAATGAATAAAACGGTTCAAGCGATCTGTGTTCATATGTAGGAAGTAAGCTTTTACAATGGCGAGCCAATAAAGAAATGTAATCGCACAGGAATATTGTCTTCTGTCACCCCTGCGGCGACATCGACACGCACCATCCCAACAGGAGAGGCCCAGCGCACACCGACGCCGACGCCAACTTTGGTTTCAGCATCAAAGTCTTTGTCGTACGCATTACCAACATCGGTAAAGAATGCGCCACGAAAGCCCGGTTTGAACTCATAGTTATACTCTGCACTACCAACCGCTAGTACTTGCCCGCCTGTCAGATAGCCTTTATCGTTTAGTGGCGATAAGCTCTCGTAGTCATAGCCACGGATGCTTTGGTCACCACCTGCGAAAAAGCGCAATTTATAAGGCACATCATAGAAATCATCTGCCCAAATATAACCACCATTCAAACTACCAAGCACTTGATGTTTTTTGTCATCGCCAAAGCTATAAATACCGCTAACACCAGCACGCACGATGGCCAAATCAGTATCACTCAGCGCTTTGTCAGCACCTGCTTCAATCGAATAATACTGACGCATACCACGCGTTGGATTGGTCGCACTATCCGTGTCGGTTTTATTCATACCATAGCCAAACAGCAATGCTTGCTGCTTGGGGTTTGACGAGGTAAAGCGGATAGGTAAATCATCCCGCGCAGCGCCGTCAACGCCAGTCTCTAGCTCATCTAAACGATAACGCATAGAGTAGCTACGATTCCAACCACTATCACGGCGAATATTACGTGCCAAAGCCGCTTTTAAAGTGGTGGTAGATAAATCAAAGTTACCTTTGCCTTGGTCAATGACTTCTTCTTCATAAGTAAGACGCCCATCTAATTTATCATTGAGTGGATGATTCCAAGGGCGGCTCGCATAGACAGCGACGTTTTTGCTGATTCTGGACACTTCGGTTTCTGCGCCTGCTTGATAGCCCTGACGGTTAAGCAAATTATAATCGATCTTGGCGGTTGCTCGCACGCCTGTGTCAGTACCGTAACCCAAACCAACCTGAGCATCACGCGGCTTATCAGCGTATACAAAGACATACAACGGTACTTTTTTGCTTGTGGCAACGTCTTGCGGTGTTTTACGTCCTGCGAGCGTTGGCGGTACGAAATCCTCATCAACGGTGAAGTCTGCATCATCAGGGAATATTTTTTGGGCCACATTACTGATAGAGTCACTGATTTTGCCTAATAAGTTATCCGCTTCTTGGTCTTTTTCATCCAGCACGCGGTCATCCGGCAGGCGGCTTAGACGCTCTGCTTTTTGCTTAACCGCTTGTAGCTTATCAAGCGTTTCTTCATCAACCTCAAACTCGATAGCAGCAATATCAGCTTCATTGACCGTCTCGCCACTACCATTGCTAAGCGCACTTTCACGCTCTACGCCAGTACTACTACCCGTATCTTCTGTACTAGCCAAACGATTATTGGATGCTGCTAGAGTAGCATTATCTCCAGTCATATCTGAGATGCCATCCTTATCAACATCCTCATCCAATATAGCATTGCTATTGGTAGGTGCATTATCAAATGCCAATGTACTGGCCTCACTCCGGTCATCTGGCGGTAATATCGATTCAACGTTGACAGCGTTGAAATAGCGAGTCGCTGATAAGTCATTACTAAACTTTGTCACTGATGGACGATAGAATGGGTCACCCGGCGCAAACTCATACAACTGCTGCAATAACGACAATTCTACTGGGAGTTTGTCAGGGTCTTGTGTCAGCGTGTTGGTTTCTTTGTCATAGGTAAAGAAAACAACATCATCAAACTCGTAGCGGTCGCCTGTGTTGTAGACCAAAGACATGTCCGCTTTGTTGTCTGGTAAGATAATATCGACAGATTTGTTTAACCAATACTGATCAAAATACCCATAGGTATTACTCAAAGACTCAAGCGCCGCTTTACTACTTTTGTAGACACGATGATTAAAGACATCCCCTTCTTGCGGCGGTAATTCTTTTTCAAGCGCGACAAACTCTGCTTGCTCACCGCCCTCACCGCGGATATCAACGATACGGCTGTCTACAATAACAGGCTCGCCCAGCTCTTCGATCACCACATTGATCGTATCACGCGTAGGCTGACGCAGGCTGAGAGTCACATCATAGTAACCCACTGCTTTGGCAGCATCCAATGCCGTTTGACGCAAACGTGGTAGCGCTGCGGTAAAATCAATGACCGACTGTACTGTCGTATCATCAAGGGCCGCTTTAATATTCTTCATTGGCTGAATATCGTCGTCAGCTTTGATGAGTTTTGGTTGACCATTAGCCGTGTCTTCGGCGCCAGCTTGTTGTATATAAACTGTGGTCTCCACACTTGGTAACGCCATCACACCACCATTGAAAAAGCGATTATAGAGACGCTTGACAATGTTGCTTTTATTACGTGCAAGTGGTTTTGACTGGTCAGCTTGCTCGATGCTTTGATTGACGGCCTGAGTATCATTCTGATAATCCGGTAGGTAGTCTTCAGGATCAATCACATCTGAGGGCATGTTACCGCCATCAGTTATATCGCTATTACCTGCTATTATCTCATCATTAATGCCATTTGCCGCATTGACATTGCCACTGCTGACAGAGTCACTCACGTTAATGGGACGTGACATAATTTCAGCTGTGGCTGCCTGTTCTGCTGCGGCCTCACTTCTACCCAGTGTGTCAAGATTGCTAGGCATAGGCAAGTTGGTCGCATCTAAGTCAACATCTAAGCCGATGGGCGGCGCTGTGTCGTTCAATGTGGCAATTGGCGCATCAAAGGCACTGTCGTTGTTAATGCTGTCGATATCTTGGGTGTTTTGTAAATCGAGCGCCGCCAGCTCACGATCAATCTGCTCAGGCGTCATCATCTGATAGCCTTGCTGCTGTATCGCTGTTGCTTGCTGCAACAAATCATCATTAGATAGATCTGCCTGCATGCCTTCTACGTACATATCCTCGTCGAAACGATTTGAATCTTGCAGGCCACTATTGTGATTATTATTTCGGGCACTGTCATTCTGAGAAGATGACGAGTTAGCGCCTGATTTTTTGATACCTAGTGTTTGTTCGCTATAGTCGTCCAAGACCGACTGATCAATAATGCCTTGCTCCACTGCTTTTTTTAGACGTAGTGCATCTAGGGCAGCATCGAGCTGGGTATCATCGTCTGATAGTGCGCCTGATGTATTATTGGCTGTTTGATTGTTAGCTGATTGAGTCTTAGCGACTTGATTACTGGTCGATGCATTGGTGATATTTGTGTTGATTGTCTCAGCCAATGCCGCAGGTGCGACACTAACTAGACTAGTAGCTAGCGCGGTACAGAGCGCTGAGCGCTTAAAATGAATACGGGGAGTACCGACATGAGTGCTTTGGATGCTGATATCGTTCTGAATACTCACGCTGTCACGCTGCCTCATTAATATGTTGCGTGCTCGAGTTGAAGGCGGCTGGGTCATGTTTACGTCCTATCCCTTCACGCGGCATACTATTATTAACGATTGATTATCGCCAAGTCTGACCGGTGAATAAACTTATAGCAGTGGGCTGAAATTAATGGTTTACTACGTTGCTTGTCATGATGGAAGTCTCTGGTGCATATTATTCAGCACTCGATGGGTGACACCATACAAACAGTCTTGATTGATAGCAAGCCTTCACCTTTACCGTCGCTCGCACCTTTTAATGCAACCATATAAAATTTACAAATCATAACTTAGTTAATTATGAAATCATAGCGCAGGTTTCATGTATTTTTACCTAAGCCTTGCTATTATACGGCTTAATATTGATAAAACCTATGCTGTATTTCGATAAGTTTTTGATAATATTGATAATTGCTATCGCATTATAAGCTGCGTTCAGCGCCTCTTCTTACTTTATCAGCCGCTTCTCATCTGTAGGAACATTCATGTCCAATCAGTTTCAGCTATTTAAGCGCCGCCGTTTTAGCGCCATGTTTTTCACTCAGTTTTTGGGTGCGTTTAATGACAATATCTTTAAACAAGCACTTATACTGGTTCTGACTTATACCGCTGCCAGTCAATTGGGTGTGGAAGTCAGTATTTTAAATAATTTGGCCGCGATGTTATTCATACTGCCCTACTTTTTGTTTTCGGCATTGGCAGGACAAATCGCTGATAAGTATGAAAAATCCAAGCTCACGCAGTTTATCAAAGTACTTGAGCTAGTCATCATGGCAATCGCTGCGGTTGGTTTTGTTTTTGAATGGTACACCCTTTTATTTGTCGCGTTGTTTTTGATGGGCACGCATTCGACCTTTTTTGGACCGATTAAGTACGCTTATCTACCACAGGCGATGAAAGAAGATGAGCTGGTCGGTGCCAACGGTCTGTTTCAAATGGGCACTTCTCTAGCCATTCTTGTTGGTATGATTGTCGCTGGTATCTTAACTCAGCTGTCACACTCCTTATATTGGATTAGCGCTACCGTATTGGTCGTTGCTGTGCTGGGTTATCTGGCAGCGCGCTATATCCCTAACATGCCAGCCATGCAGCCTGATCTTAAGATTAACTGGAATATTATCACCATCAGCTTGTCTACGGTACGCTATCTCTACTCTCTGCCATTCTTGTTTTTTGTCATTCTTGGCAACAGCTGGTTTTGGTTTTATGGGGCGACGTTTTTGACTCAAGTGCCAGAGTTCAGCAAAGTCATTTTGCACGGTGATGAGTCGGTGGTGATTTTTCTATTGACGCTATTTTCAGTAGGGGTATCGATAGGTTCGCTCCTATGCAAATCATTGACCAAAAACCAAGTCAGCCTGCGCCTATTGCCTTTTGGTATTGCTGGATTGAGTATCTTTGCTATTGATTTGTACTTTTCACTTTCAAGCCTAAACATAAATGTGAATAATGACACATTGCTTGGTATCAGTGATTTATTTGGTACGAGCGGTAGCTGGCGCGTTTTTGCTGATTTGTTCTTATTGGGATTCAGTGGCGGTTTATATATTGTGCCTTTATATGCCTCAATGCAGGCCTATGCGCCAAAGAGCCATCGCGCGCGTATCGTGGGTGCCAACAATATATTCAATGCGATATTTATGGTCACATCAGCGATTTTTGCGATTGTCATCTTAAATGCATTAGGGCTAAGTCTACCGCAGCTATTTTTGGTAACAGGTGTGCTCAATATTGTTTTTGGTATCTTCTTATACCTTAAGCTAAATAGGCATATCAAACAGGCGGTTATCCAAACCAATGATGATGTGGTTATATAAATAAGCCATATTGAGCTTAAATAACGATAGCAATCGATAGGTTATCAAGGCAATAATATTGATGCCGATAATTTGGATTGTTTGCTATAGTAATGTATATAAGAGCTGTGCACAGGATTATTGCCCTAGAGCAGTCACTAGTCTTATTTTATTGATAGAATTTAACGCCATCAGGAGTGAACCATGGCCCTGCGTCCTTTATCCAAAATCGATCAGCTATTGCTTGGGGTCGACAAAGCATTACGAGCTGTCGTGCCAAACTCAAACCCCAGTACGCGCCCATTGCCAGTGAGTAGTGACGAGATTCCTGAACTGACCATCACAGAGGCACGCCATGTCGCAGGGCTGATGCGTATCAATCATACCGGTGAAGTGTGCGCGCAAGGTCTCTACCATGGACAAGCATTTGCTGCCAAAGACAGTGGCGTCAAGCAAGCTATGCAGAACTCTGCTGAAGAAGAAGTCGATCATCTGGTCTGGTGCGAGACGCGCTTAAATGAGCTGGGTAGCCATGCGAGTGTGTTTACCCCGCTTTGGTATGGGATGTCTTTTGGCCTAGGTGCAGTCGCAGGCGCCATCTCAAATGAGTTTAGTTTGGGGTTTGTCGCGGAGACAGAAGCACAAGTTAGCGAGCACCTGCAAGATCATATCAATCAACTACCCGAACATGATCAACGCTCAAGAGAAATACTGGCACAAATGGATATCGAAGAGCAACATCATCGCGAGCTAGCACTGGCAAGTGGCGGCGCTGCGTTGTCACCACCTGTACGTCAGACAATGCGCTGGATGGCCAACCGTATGAAGGCGACCGCTTATCATTTATAAAGGCAAATAGCAATTTGATGTCTGAGATGACGAGCAATACTCGATTTGCTCAGCCCAAGCGAGTAACAATCCTACCACAGATAGCGCAAAGCTTAATTTGCTAGGGTATTAAAAATTTGTACGATTTTGCAGCAAACATATATCCTGACTATCAACCGATTAATAAATAAATAACGACTAAATAAGGTAATGATTTTTATGAAAGCAACTCTCTCTAATAGCGCGTCTTCCAAGTCGCCAAAGCTTGCAACCTTGACTGCGCTCGCGGCCGCCTGTGCAATGATGCTTTCTGCGCCTGTGAATGCTGCAGAAGCTGACACTGCTGCTACATCAGCACCTGCTGTACCGAGCGCTGTAGATTCCAGTAAACGCGTGATTCGTCTAGCAAGGCCAGGTGCAACGACCAGCACAGCTCAAAGCACAACAGATGCTACGCCTGCTAATAGCGCTCAGTCAGTTAATACTCAGCCAATGATGCCGTCAAGCAACACTCAGTCTAACCGTACCCCTTTGAGCACGGCACAGGCAGCACAGATGATGCAATCAAGCAATGCTCAACCAAATCGTGTACCTATCAGCCCCGCTCAGCCACCAGCATCGCAAATGATGAATCCAGCTAACGCCCCTGTGATGAGCGGTACTACTCGCATCTATGAGCCAGGTCCGATGACCGCGACTGGTATTGATCTGCGCAGTGGTCAGCTCTCAAATATTCCAACGCCACAAGTACAGCTCTCAGATGTGAGCTTTATCAAAACCGTCTTGATTCCACAACAAAAAGGCCTAGGTACTGATAAGCTTGACGTCAGCTTGCTTGATGATTTTATCGCAGACGTCTCACCGAATGCTCGTCACTATCCACCAAACTTCCCTAACCGCACTCAGCGCCATTACACTCGCGAAAAAATCAAAGTATTGGCCGATTGGATTGAGCCTTACGCCAAATCACCAAATGCGTCTTATGATGTATTGATGCGCGCAGCCAAGCTAAATGGTATGGGTCGTAATCTAGACTTGGGCTCAGACTACACGGTACGCGGCGGCCAGTATGTTGATCGTGCGCTCAAAATCCAGCCAGATAGCGGTGAAGCCAACTTCTTATATGGCATGATGCTATCAGAAGGTGGCGGGTTTAAAGAAGGCCAAAAATATCTAGACCGAGCCGTATCTCTGGGTTATACCGAAGCAGAGCAAAGCTTGGCACAGTCAGACCTACTCAGTGATCGCCGTGCTAACGCCCTAGAGCGCCTACGTCGTCTTGAAGCAAAATACCCTAACAACACCGTTATTCCTCAGCAAATCAAACTGGTTGAAGATGGCAAATTCTACATTTGGGATATCCCTGCACCGGATATCAATGTCAAACCAGGTGCCTAAATTGGTACTGTTTGTCTATACTAAAGATAAACAAATAGTTTGATAGCCTGAGAATACCTAGCGCCTTTGTTTTTATGAATATAAAGCCAAGGCGCTTTTTTATGTCTGGCTTTTTTGTGCCTAATAGCAAGCTGCTTGCGCAGAACCCTGTCTTTTCCTACTTTGTCTAAATGAATGCCCTTTTTACCCAAAAATTTAAGTGTATCTCAAAACAATAACCATCCTTTAAAAAAGTCATTCGATATATAGCGCTTGGTTATAACCCTTCAAATAAAATAGTCTAATATCAAAAGTTACGCTAAACTCTACCATAACCAATAGCACTTCCATTGCTGGTTTTCTCATCACTACTTTTTTACCGGACTGACCTATGACTTCTGCTAGCCCTAGCAAAAACACGGTAACGCAAGCCAATAAAAAAATGCTGCCTATCGCCTCAGTTGCATTATTGACAGCGGCAATGCTGCTACCAGCCTGTAGTGTCGTCTCGGTAGAAAAACAAGCATCGGCCAAGACCATCTCAGCACAGCGCGGTAATATCGTCACTGATAATCAACTAAGCAGCGATACGGCATCTGCCTTGCTATCAGCAGGTCTTGATGAGCAAGCTTGTATGCAGCAATTCGACTTGTGCTTGACTCAGCTCACGGACAGTATTTTAAATAAACACTATCGACCTGCACTGGCAATTTTTGCAGAACTGCACTACGCAAAAGCGCGCCAGCTTGCTGACTCACAAAACTGCCGCAATGCACTTGCCCGTCCACCACTTGACCCATACTATGCCAATGCGCCTTTGAGCGACGACGATGCCAAAACGCAGCAAGAAGAGACCACTCTTTGCTTAAACAATTATCAGGACAGACTGTTTGATGCGATTAAATATAGCTATACCTATTTGTTTTATGACAGTCTGACTCATGATTTTGAGGGTGCTGATGAAAGCTATAGTAGTGCTCACACGCAAACCCGCATCCCAACTGACAACGATATTCAGACCCAAGATATCTATAACGCTGCCAGCAATGATGTCATCACGCAGCTTTATCGATCGACCGAAAACTCAGATAAATTGATGAATGGCAAAAAAGTAGAATACTTAACCATCCCTTCTGCTAGGCGCGATAGTAGCGATCAAGCAGCGATTGCCAACCGAGCCCCGCTAAAAGGTAAAGCGACCGACCAAGTCAAGGTCATGAAAGTACAAGTAGATGATTATGACCTCGGCATCTATTTGCCCAATGAAAACAACTATTTGCAAAATGCTCATAAGCAAGACTCTGCGCTTGCTGACTTAGTTTCTACTTACGAGCTACGTCTCTCTGGGCTGAATTCTGTTAGCAAACGTCCCGGTTTAGGTATCAGCTTAGTCGCTTCTCTCGATGATCGTTACACCATCACGATTCGCCAATTATTATCATCATCACTATCGGGTCGATTAACCAATGAGAGTGACAATACAAAAGATAGCGAGCCAAGCTCACGCATTTATCCTACTGGTCATCTCCTGCTAACTGGTTTGATCAAACCAAGTGGTGATAGCGTGCTGGATGTGCTGAGCAGTCGCCAGCTCGATATCCATCTATACAATCCATATCAAACTGAAACCGTCAATATTCTTAACGATAACTATCCATTAGCAGCCAATTTCTCAGCAGGTTATGGAATGTGGCTGGCAGAAAACCAGTTGGATAGTGTGGGTTATTTGAACCTCATCACACGCCAGCCAGATGCTCGTCTGCCCAAACTGTTTATGCTCGAACCTTATGACCCTGACAAGCGTGTCATCATTATGCTACATGGTTTGGCCTCTAGCCCAGCCACGTGGGTCAATCTCACCAACGATATTCTCAATGATGACAAACTGCGCGACAATTACCAGGTTTGGCAAATATTTTATCCAACCAATTTGCCTATTTTAGAAAACCGCTATCAGATTCAGCAATTAATCAACACGACTTACGAGCAGACGGACCCAACAGGACAAAATCGCGCCAGTAAAAACAGCGTGATCATTAGCCACAGCATGGGTGCCCTTATCGCGCGCATGATGCTGTCCGATGATAATTTGGTCGATGATTTGGACAGACTTGATGATCAAGACATTCTCTCTAGTAGTGAAAAACGGCAAATCCGCGATGCACTAAAAGAATCGTTTGGTGAAAAGGAATTAAAAAAACGGTTTGAGCTACAATCCTTGCCACAAGTAGACACCGCTGTCTTTTTATCTGCACCTTTTCGCGGCACTGACTATGCAGACCGCTGGTTTACGCGGGCGCTGCGCCGCATTGTCTATCTGCCAGTCGGTTTGGTAAAAACAGTGACTGACAACTTGGCAACGATTGCCACGCAAGGCGATCTGGCACAAAACCCGTTGGGCGCTTTGTATTTGCAAAACGGTGCCAGCCAGCTAAGCGATGACTCTTCTTTTATTGAGCTGACCAAAGATCTGACGATCAATAGTCGTGTCACTTATCATTCGATTATTGCCAATAATGATGCTGATATCACCAAAGGACTGGCCCAAGCACAGCCTGACGGTGCCAAAATTGATTTATCGCAAGCGCTAGAAGAAGACGCTAAAGACGAACGCGCAAGTGCCCGCGTGTCAGATGACACATCAGAGCTGCCTCCTGAGCCACTGGTCGCTGCCGTCACTGTTGATAAAAATATCAGTCAAGCCCTAACCCAACGTTTATCAGACGGTATTGTGCCTTATACCAGTGCGCACTTAGATGGCGCGGCGTCTGAGACCATTATCAATGGCGGTCATAGTATTCAAACCAATCCACAAACGATTTTGACACTGCGACGGATTTTGCATAAACAGTTACAAGAATGATGTATGTTTTTGTTATTGGGGAACATTTTAATGCATGGGAAAGCAAGTAATAAACAAAACAGATGTTTTATAAAAAAATACTCGCTATTCCCAAGTCATTGTTATTCATAAAATTAATTTTATTTTCAAGGGTGTTTTATGTTTGTTTTTCTGACTCCTAGGTATGCAGCTGTCTAACCGCACGGGTTGCGTCACTATCTAGGGAAGCGCATAATATATGCATAGCACATACCTGTAGTATATGAGTTTATAGGGACATAAATTATTCAATTCAGCTAAACAGTGAATCGTAACCTTAGCCACAATTTATGCCTGATGTCGTTAAAGTTTTACGCCACTAAGAGCCATTGCCCGTAATCATTGTCACCTTGATTTATGTACCGTTACGGACAGTTACTTGAGCGTTGTACGGAAGACAGCGCTATGAAGCTAACAGATAAGAGTAACCATTTATGTTTGCTACGTTTATGATTGACCAGCTCGATGCGCTGACACTCGCGCGTATCCAGTTTGCTTTTGTTGTCTCCTTTCATATTGTCTTTCCCGCTTTTTCTATTGGACTTGCTAGCTGGCTGACCGTACTTGAGTTTCGCTGGTTAAGAACAGGCAATCCTGTTTTTGCGGAAGTCTACAAACACTGGGTAAAAATATTTGCCGTGGTGTTTGGTATGGGTGTGGTTTCAGGGGTAGTAATGTCTTACCAGTTTGGGACCAACTGGGCAGTCTTTTCAGATAAGGCGGGTAACGTCTTAGGCCCACTCCTCGCTTATGAAGTACTGACTGCATTTTTCTTAGAAGCCTCCTTTTTGGGTATCATGCTCTTCGGTTGGGGCCGCGTTAGTAAGCGCATGCACTTTGTCGCCACTGCAACCGTCGCTATCGGTACGTTGATCTCAGGGTTTTGGATCTTGGCCGCCAACAGCTTTATGCAGACGCCGCAAGGATTCATGGTCGGTGCTGATGGTCTGCTTTATCCAACCAACTGGCTTGAGATTATTTTTAATCCCTCATTTCCCTACCGCTACGCACACATGATGACCGCTGCTTTCTTGACGACTGCTTTTGTGGTTGGTGGTATTGGTGCTTATTATCTACAATCCAAAAAGCACATCGAACACCGAAAACATGGCCGCGTGATGTTGGGCATGGCGATGATTATGGCGATTTTTGTGGCACCTGCGCAGGTATTAATCGGTGATGAGCACGGGCTAAATACGCTTGAGCATCAGCCTGCCAAAGTCGCAGCCATGGAAGGTATCTGGGAAGATGAGCGCGGGGCAGCATTACGTCTCTTTGCGATTCCTGATCAAGAAAATCAAACCAATAAATACGAAGTAAAAATCCCTTATGTCACAGGTTTGATTCTCACTCACTCTTTAGATGGTGAAGTGAAGGGTCTTAAAAACTGGGCAACAGAAGACCAACCACACGTTATTATTGTATTTTGGGCCTTCCGTATTATGGTTGCCATTGGTATGTTAATGGTGCTTGTGGGTCTATTTAGTGTCTATAAATACTTCAAAAAACAGCAGTTCAGTCCTGACAGCAAGCTGTTCCACCGTGCATGGATGATGATGACGCCGCTTGGCTTTATCGCGCTACTTGCCGGTTGGTTTGTCACCGAAACAGGGCGTCAGCCATGGACAGTCTATGGTGTAATCCGTACAGCTGAAAGTATGTCACCCTTAGCAGCCCAACAGGTTGCCACTACATTGATCGGCTTTATTATCGTCTATACCTTTGTTTTTGGTGCAGGTAGCTTTTATATCTTGCGCTTGATTGGTCAAGGGCCAAAACCTTATACCGATCCTGCCGAAGACAATTTCTACGAGCATTCAGTAACCGAAGGTCAAGGTCGTACGCTGAGCGGAGATAATGATCCTGCTGGTCACACGACCAAGCAAGATATCGACACACCAGCAGATGACATCGATGATGGAGGGTTACGCTAATGTTTAATTTCGGTGATGTATTAGACTTACCCTTAATTTGGGGTGGATTGATTGCGCTTGCAGTCTTCATTTATGTCCTGCTTGATGGCTTTGATTTAGGCTGTGGTATTTTATTTCCGTTTGCAGGCTCAGACAAAAACCGTAGTCGCATGATGAACTCTATCGCCCCATTCTGGGATGGTAACGAGACGTGGCTGGTATTGGGTGGCGGCGGTCTATTCGCAGCTTTCCCAGTCGCTTATGGCATTATCATGACAGGCTTGTATCTGCCGGTCATCTTTATGCTGTTTGGCCTGATCTTGCGTGGCGTGGCGTTTGAGTTTCGCTTTAAATCGAGCACCCATCGCTACATTTGGGACGGCTTCTTTTTCTTTGGCTCATTGCTGGCCGCTTTCTTCCAAGGCGTGATGCTCGGCTCTTTAGTACATGGTCTTGAGGCGAGCAATCGCTTGTATACTGGCGGCCCATTTGATTGGTTGACCCCATTTTCTATGGTCAGCGGGGTGGCTTTGATTATCGGCTACTCACTGCTTGGCTCAACGTGGCTCATTTTAAAGACCGAGCACGATTTGCAAGTGTGGGCGCGTAAGGTTTCAGGCTGGCTGTTGATGGCGTTGGTTGCTGCGATGATTGTTGTGACCATCTTTATGTATTTTTCAGACATCGATGCGCTAGAAGATTGGTTTACACTCGGACGCTTGCCTTATCTGGCGCCGATGCCAATTATTGCGCTGATTGTGTTCTTTATTATGCGTAAAGACTTGACCACTGAGCGTGAATATCGTCCTTTCTTATTGACGGTATTGCTCTTTTTATTGGGTTATATTGGTGTGTGTATCGCCATATTCCCATACATTGTGCCGTATCAGATGACGGTTTACGAGGCGGCAGCGACTGATACATCGCTATCATTTATGCTGGTGGGTGCGGTAATCATGTTACCTATCATCTTAAGTTATACTGCTTATGCGTACTATGTGTTCAAGGGTAAAACTGATCACGAACATATGTACTAGTCATTGTAAATGACAAGCAGCTAGTAGTGAGATAAGCAGGTGCTACACATTTTTGTGGCACCTGTGCTCAATTTGTCAGATAAGAGGTCTTTATGAAAAATCTCAGTAAAAAACATTTGAGTAAAAAGCAAAGACTGAGTAAAAAGCAAAGACAATGGGCTTGGTTTTTGGGCTTATATGCCGCAGGATTTTTGACGATCTTTACGATTGCGCAATTGATTAAGCTGGCAATGGGCGTTTAACACGGTTATCAGACAGTGTCGTTACCTATGTGCTACGCGCTCAATTTACCAGCCCTTGTATTCACTCTTCATTTCTATTGGTAAAGATTGAACAAGATATAGAAATCATCTGTGTAAAAAAGCAGCGTTGAACGATCAACGCTGCTTTTTTGTGTTTACCAGTGTATTTTTGCTTATCTTATGAATTTATTCGACCTTGATGATTATCGATATCGTTTTTTTCAATAAATTCATTCACTTGTGCCAAGCGCTCGGCTGTACCGACGTCGATCCAGTTATCAGTAATCACTTCAGCAGTAATCTGGAATTTGATCATTGCTTGCTTAAGTAGTGGCGCCAATGCGGCAGGCTGTCCTGATACCAATCCCTCTACCAACGTAGGAGACATCACGCTAATACCAGCGAAAGTAAACTTGTCCGCATCGCCAACTGGCTGCTCGCTGGCAAGACCATTATTAATAGCGAAATCACCACCATCATTGTGCTCTGGATTGTCAATCAACAACAGGTGCGCGCGCTGATCCGCGCCTAATGTATAGTCTCGCAACTGAGCAAAATCATAGGTCGTCCAAACATCAGAGTTGACGAGAATAAATGGCTCGTCTCGCAGCTTGCCTGACTGTAATGCCTGAAAAATACCACCTGCCGTCTCTAACGGCTCATCACCTTCTACTGACCAATGTAGTTTGACTCCATATTGCGCACCGTCGCCCAAGGTATCCATCAGCTTATCTGCCAGCCATGACGCATTGATCGTGATATCGGTAATACCTGCGGCTTGTAGTGCTTTAATATGCCAGACAATAAGTGGCTGACCGCCCACTTCGACCAAAGGCTTGGGCGTATCTAGTGTCAATGGTCGCAGACGTGTGCCCTTGCCAGCAGCCAAAATCATGGCTTGTGTAATCGTCGAGCTAGACATGCTTACTCCTATTTTTATTATTTAGTTTATCAATTTGATTAAGCATCATCTAGGCTGAAGCAAACTTACCTTTGTATGCAGGTAGAACAGCATCTTTTAGCCATTGATTAAAAGGTAGGACGGCATGCTTGATCGCATCATTACCTTGTTCAGCCAGCCAGTTTAATTCAATAATTAAATCACGCATGACTTTGGGAATATCACCCAAATAGCGATCTTTGCCATCGCGTTCAGATAATCGAATAAAAATCCCTAGTACTTTTAAATGACGCTGCACGCCCATTACATTAACGTCGTTTTCAAGCTGAACCACATTATCGGCTGTGGTTAGCAATTGTTGCTTTTGTAGCTGCCAAAAGTCGTTAATCCATGCAGATACTTGGTGCTCTGGCCATTCAACATAAGCATCGCGTACCAATGATACTAAATCATAAGCATAAGAGCCGATGACGGCATCCTGAAAATCAATCACACCTAAGCGCGATGTGTCCGCTTGGTCTTGCATGAGGTTACGACTATGATAGTCGCGATGCACAATGACTTGTGGCTGTAGCAGGATTTCATTGATGAGTGCCGATTTTAAGTTTTCCCACACCTCCTCATTCAGCTCTACGCCGATATAAGGGATAAACCACTCACTAAACAGATTCATTTCGCGATCTAATAACGCCGTATCGTAATCTGGGAGCTGATACTGAGATTTTGCAGTCTCGACTGGTACCGTTTGCAGCGCTACTAACGTCTGCATGGCGAGCTGATAATAGTCATTGATTTGCTCTGGTGTTGCATCATTCAGCAAATGAGCAAACTCTACTGCACCAAAGTCTTGTAGCACCAAAAAACCTTTTTCTAAATTTTGTGCGATGAGCGTCGGCACATTGATTGCAGGCGACATGAGCTTGGCAACATTGATGAACTGCCGCATGGCATCTTGCTCATCAGCAGAATCCATGACGATATGACGCGTATCTCCTGATCCGTCAGCCTCTAGCAGTTGAATGCGATGATAGCGGCGCGCACTCGCGTCACCCGGTAAACTGTCTAGATCAAAGGGCTTATCTACAAATACTTGCTGCAACCAATGCTCGAGTTGTTGTTGGCGATTGTCGTTATTGTTATCGGTCATGTCAGGCTCTATAGTGGTTTTATCAGTCATAATGGGCATCACAGGTTAAATATAAATCATAAATAATTAAAGTAGTGATAAGTCAGGCAAATACTTGCTAAAATGGTCATATCTTAAGCCGCAACAACTGCGTTAGTAGACATATCAAGATATCATTCAGTAATTTAACGATAAGCTGAAATTTTTAGCTCATTTAAAAACAGCTTGGCTATATTATAAATTTTGGTAAATAGTGTAGCTGATTTGGTTTTTTTTGACTATGATTAGTCGTCATTATATGTAAAACAGCCAAATTCTTGAGATGACGCTATCGATGAGTGATTTTTTAGCCGTTCATTAACAACTTGGTCTTGTTGAATAATACGACTATGCAATTCAGTATCGCAATCCAATAGGCTCTGCAATCATAGGTGTGCCCTTGTTATATTCTCCGCTTTACCAAAGCATTCGTTTAATCTTATTTGGTGCCTTAGGCTTATCTAGCCTAACGGTTAATGCTGCCATCAACGATGCTGACACACAGACAACTGAGCCATCAAGTGCTGGTAGTACGAGCAGCTACCTTCCTGATACCAATAACAGTAATGTGACTCAAAGCAGTGATTACAACGATATCCGTTATAAAGACGCGCGCTCACAGATCGATAATTCTCAAAGAGCGACTCCTGCCTCTGATTTTGATGACACCCGTTTCGCAAGCGATGCTAAGTTAGAAGACAGCGCCTCCGATGATGTTTTGAATATCACAGAGATTAATGAGTCTTCTGATACCGCCTCAATACAACCATCAAATATGCCAGATAGCGATCAGGTAAGCCGCGACACACGCGCTAATGCTATAGCTACACCTGAAAATACCGTAGCGGATAACCGTCGGCTAGATATCAGTGATGAGAGCATTCAAGACAGCTTAGTGCGTTTGGCAGAATTCTATGAGCTTACACCAGAGACTCCTGTCTCAAATGACGTGGATAATATAGAAGATGCTGAGTCAGATAACATACAGAGTACTTTAGCGCCTACAGCGCAGACCATTACAAAAGTCGGTAAAAACTTACGATTATTGCCAAACGCTATAGATAGTGCACAACGCTGTGAAGGTCAATGGGTCTATCCAAAGAGCAACCCTAATTATCAGCGTGCTGTGAATGAAGCTGGCGGTGCAAATGGACAACCCGTACCTGATGTCGACAGTATTCCCAACAATCAAGCACCTTTATTCACAGAGTCAGACTACGGTTATTACAATAATATCAACTATGCTGAGCTATCAGGTAATGTGAAAGTCGATCAGGGCACCCAGCATATCGAAGCAGAGAAAGTTGTGATTAATCTAAGCAATGGCGTGGCTGCTGCACAAGGTAGAGTCATGTTTACCGATCAGGCGACAGGACAATCACTGCAACGTAGCAATGCACCAAGCAACGCTCAAGCCAGCTTTAATGAAAGAGCAAAAAAAGATGGTTTGATTGGGGTTGCAGACAGCTTAAATTATAATACTGAAACTGGACAATCAACAGCCAACGATGTGGCTTTTGCTAGTGTTGGGCTACAAGCACACGGCTACGCTAAACGCTTGAATAAGCCCAATGATAGTGAGTACGAGTTGGACGAGGTGATGTTTAGCACCTGTCCACCCACCAACCGTAAATGGCAATTTGATGCCAAAAGTATCGATTTGAATACTGATACAGGGCGCGGTGAAGCCTATAATACGACTTTTCGCATTGCTGACGTACCGGTCTTTTATCTGCCCTACTTTAACTTCCCAATAGACAGTCGTCGTAGTAGCGGATTTTTGTTACCAAGTGCGAGCGTGAGTAGTAAGAGCGGTGTTGAGATTGATGTTCCTTATTACTTCAACCTAGCGCCCAACTACGATGCCACGCTCAATACGCATGTATATACTGATCGTAATCCTATGCTCTCAGGTGAGTTTCGTTATTTGACCGAAAACTATGGAGAAGGCATTTTTAACGGTTCATACTTGCCTAATGACAAAGAATATAATGACGAAGATCGTAAAAGCTTTTTTTATGATCATTATTGGTCATCGAAAAGTATTCCGCGATTAAGTGGTGATGCCAAATATAGCTATGTATCAGATGCAGACTATCTTGATGATTTTGATACCTTAGGTTTATCAGATAACACCATCAACCTACCAAGGCGTGCTCGAGTTAATTATTATAATGATTACGTCGATGGTGAGTTAAAAGTAGAAACCTTTCAAACGTTAGATGCGTTTACTGATAATGGTGAGGCTCTAGAGGATAAAGACAAACCCTATTCACGCCTACCACAACTAAAGCTCAACTATCGACTGCCGTGGGCGAAGAACTTTGACATCACTGGTGTACATGATTCTGCCTATTTTAAGAAGTCTATTGATGATGGCTCTGAGGATGAAAAGAGCGGCGCACGCATTTATAACAAAATAAGTGCCGTCTATCCGATGGAGAAGTCTTGGGGCTATATTAGACCGAAGCTAAGCCTACAGCACCTTTATACTTCCTATGATGAAGACAGCTTGGCAGACAATAACATCAGTGAAGAAGATGGTAGCCAATCCGTATTTGTGCCACAAGCCAGTATTGATGCAGGTCTGAATTTCTACCAAGCAGGCTCACCCTTTGGCGCTTTTGATGACACCATGGGTGGCTATCGTCTGCTTAGCCCGCGGGTGAAATACACGTATTCACCGTACAAAAACCAAAATGATATTCCTAACTTCAATACTCGTATTGCGTCTATTAACTATGAGCAGCTATTTTCAGACAGTTGGTTTTTAGGCCATGACCGCTTGCAGGATCTGCACTCTATTACGCCTGGTGTCAATTATCGTTACATCGATGCAACGGGTGTGACACGTTTTGATGGTAGCATTGCAGAACAGTTCTATATAGATGATGGTCGTGTCACGCTTGATGATGAACAACGAGTTTTCAACTCTTCTTCCTCAGGCATGGTATGGGATACCAGCACCCAACCTTACAATAATTTTTGGGTTGATGTGAGTGGTGCGCTGACTAACGACTATGATTTGAGCTATATCACGACTGAGCTACGTTATCAGCCATCAGACAATAGCTTGTTCAATGTGGGCTATGTCAAGCGTCAGCGTGATGAAAATACGGATCAGTTGCCATTGTCCGCATTTACCGCCTCTGCTGTTTTCCCTATCAACAATAGCTGGCGGATATTGGCTCAAGGTCAATATGACTATAATAGTAATAAGATGCTCGACTCACTTATCGGCGTTGATTATGAAGATTGCTGCTTTGGTTTTGCAGTTTATGGTCGTCGTTACTATAATGACTTAAACGTCAAAGATGAACCAACACAAGCGGTTATGGCAGAGATACGGTTGAATGGGCTTGGTAGTGGCAGTAGCCGCTTAACACGATTGCTCTCTGATAAGATATTAGGCTTTGAACCTGTCCAAACTGCATGGAAAGACTAACGAGATTTTTTGAAGTAAAATATTATTTATATAAAAATGTATAAAGCACTATCTACAATCCAATTATGGACAACACTGTCGGGTATTTAATGATTAAAAGTATTGGATCGTGTTGACCAACTACCATCCGATGCGATGATATTGATGAGGAGCATCATGAGATTTTTTTCTTTACGTCAAACCAGCCGCGCTGTACTACTGTCTATAGGGGTCAGCCTTACGCTCACTTTGAGCGCTCAAGCAGCCACGGTGGCACCTGCAGTAGCACAAACGTCGAATCCGGCTGGACAAAATACCGTCGATCGTTTGACACCTGCCAATAGTACTGATGGCATCGTGGCTTTGGTCAATGAAAACGCTATCTTGAAGAGCGAATTGGTTGATGCCATTACACAAACCCAAGCCCGTGCACAAGCGGCAGGCGAGCCAATTGCAAACTCAGCACAACTACAGTCTGAGGTACTAAACGCGCTTATCTTGCGTGAATTGCAACTATCAATGGTAAAACGTGTCGGCCTATCTCCTGATGAGACCGAGATCAATCAACGCCTTGCTCAAATTGCTCAATCTCAAGGGCTTAATAGCATCTCAGCATTACAGCAACGCTTAGATGCCGCGCGTCTTGGTAGTTATGCCGCATTACGTGCTCAACTGATCGAAGATGCTGCTATTCAAGAGCTGCAGCAGCGTCAAATCAGTCGCCGAGTACGCATTAGCGAGCAAGATATTGATGCATTTTTGGCGTCGCCTGAAGCAAAACGTTTGAACCAAAGTGAATACCAAACTGTGCATGTACGCGTTCCTTATATAGATGACTACAGCCGTCTGTCAGCAGCTCAACGTGAGGAAGCGCTAAAAGTTGCACAGGATTTGCGTACTCGTTTACTTGAACCAAATGTCAATGTCTCTGAAGCTGTTGCTGCAAGCCAAGGTAGCTATCCTATCCCTATTCAAGGTGGCGATATGGGCTTTCACAAAGCGGCCTCCCTGCCGACAGAGCTATCAAGCAAAATTACCAATCTCGATATTGGTGCAGTTAGTGAGCCGTTACTAACGCCTGAAGGTATCGATATCGTTAAGCTGGCTGATAAAAAAGCCAGTGATACCATGCTAATTCCGCAGTGGCACACTCGTCATATCTTAGTAAAAGTCGATGAGTTACAGACAGATGCACTGGCTGAACAGAAAATTAATGATTTGTATGAGCAACTGCGTAATGGCGCTGATTTTGCTGCCTTAGCATCAACCTATTCAGACGATCCAGGATCGGCTGGACGCGGTGGTGATCTTGATTGGGTCAGTGAAGAAGATATGGTGGCTCCATTTGAAGCCACAATGAAAAACACAGCCGTTGGTGACTACTCTGCTCCATTCAAAACTCAATTCGGCTGGCATATTTTAAAGGTTGACGGTAAGCGTCAGCAGGATGTGAGCGAGCAATATCGTCGCAATATGGCACGCCAAGCTTTGTATCAACGCCTAGCGCCTCAAGCACAAGAAGACTGGTTGCAAGAATTGCGTGCAGGTGCTTACATCCAAGTACTCGGTTAAAGACTTACGTTCAACTGCTTGGTCATAAGTTAATACACTGAACGCTAATAATACTAATTAGCTTGCACAGAAAAAGGGTATATGCCAATGCATATGCCCTTTTTTTATTTAGAAATTGACTGCCAGTTAATTAGAATAATGGATAGCAAACCGCCTAAGTACAATTAACTTAACAGACGGTTAAACCAATCTATTTAGCTGTTTATAGCAAGAATATTACAAACCGATAAAGGATGCACAAAGAAAAGCCCCGAACCTAGGGCGATTGGTTCGGGGCTTCAGTGCTTCATGTTATTGTTATTATCTCTCTTCCATGTTGACTCATCCTAAGTCATAAACAGTAACGTATAAGACAGCGGGCTGACCTGTTCTTTTATTGATACCGTCTCAACACTGCATCCTTGCGTATCCTTGTGTTGATGAATGTATTATAGGACAATCAATTTGGTACGAATAGAAGCTAAAGACCTTATTTGACGTAAGCATATGCTTACGTTATAAGAGTAAACTTTAACCTATACGTCGCACTTCTTATCAACTAAAACTGCCTTGCGCTTGTTTGCGTTCATCTGACATTTTCTTGCCTTCTTTTTTACCTTCTTCAATCTTGCTATCTGCTTCTGCTACATCTTCTGCTTCTGCAGTAGGCGCATTGCCTTCTTGCTTACTCGTTTCTTCTGGCTCATATTGTAAAGTCGTCATGACAGGAAAATGATCAGATCCTATAGACGGCATACGTTTGATATCAACTACTGTAAAGCAAGCACTATGGAAAATATGATCCAATGCCCAACGCAGAAACGGATATTTGACATGAAAGGTGTTGATAAAGTGTCGACCAATACGAGGATCTAGCAGCCCAGAAATACGCTGAAAGCGGCGCGTGGTTTTTGACCATGCCACATCGTTGAGATCACCAGCCAATATCGCGGTTTGCTTATTTTCTTTGATGTGTTTGCCAACCATCAACAGCTCAGCATCACGCGTGGTAGATTTATCAGCCTCAGTTGGACTTGGAGGCATAGGATGCAAGCAGTATAGCCAAATCACTCGACCACCTTGCAAGCGTAACTGCGTATGAATAGAAGGTATGTCATCAATCATTAGGTACTTCACTTCAGGATCTATGAGCTCAAGCTTAGAGTACAGGTGCATACCGTATAGATTATCCAGCGGAACCTTCACTGTATATGGATAATCAGACTCAATTTGCTGTAAGGCTTTCTCCCATTTTTTATCAGTTTCAAGCGTAATTAAAATATCGGGCTGTCTATGCTTGACCAAATCAACCAATTTTTGTGTTTCATTATTGGGTGTTAATACATTTGACACCATGATTTTTAATTGATGTGCTTCCCCTTCTGGCTTATTTTTCGCTTTTTGAACTTCTTTTTTCCACAACCTTGTATAGGGCAATACCATTCTGAGTTGAAACGCTAACGTGATACTAAGCACTATAAATAACAACCATTGTCCCAGTTGCCACTCTGAGAAAAACATGATCATGCCAATCCAAGCAATAATGCCCAGTACCATTATCTGAATGCGTGGGAATTCGACGCCACGTACCCACCAATTATCCAGTGGCACCCAACCCCAGATCGTTACAAATGCGATGAATCCTGCGAGCCATTGTAAGCTGTAATATAATAGTGAGAGATCCATAGTATGTGATAACCGTTTATTGAGATGATAATGGGGCCAATAATGACATGTGCTGTGCCATTCATTCCATGACAACGCACATCATTATCTTAACTGAACTGAGTTTTAAATGAACTGACGTCAAGTATGAATGCTAGAAGCTTACTTTAGCATTTCATAAGATTTTCGCCTATATATGAGTCGCGATTCTGCAACAACTGCCATAAAAATTTACAATACCTACCCAATCAAAATAATAATTATTTTATCGAAAGCCTTATTCTTTATAGGCAACCAAATATATTTTGCCAATACCTAAGCGCGACTCTAATAATAACGTAAAGTTATAGTACACATAGTTAATAGTGTATGGAAAACGAGTAAATAATAGCCAAAACGCCTTGCTTTTTTGTACCATTCACGGCATTGTTATCGGTTGGTGATGCAACAAATAATTGTAAATAGGACTGAATTTCATGAGTAATTTAACAGTAGGCTTGGTAGGCTGGCGCGGCATGGTAGGGTCAGTATTGATTCAACGTATGCAAGAAGAAAATGACTTTAACGGTATTACGCCTGTCTTTTTTTCAACCAGTAATGCTGGTGGTGATGCGCCAAAATTCGACGGTATTAAAACTGGCCAACTAAAAGACGCTCATGATATTGAAGCACTCGCTGCCTGTGATGTGATTATTACTTGCCAAGGTGGTGATTATACGTCAAAAGTTCACCAACCACTACGTGATAGCGGCTGGACTGGCTATTGGGTTGATGCGGCAAGTACGCTACGCATGCGAGACGATAGCATCATCATTCTTGATCCAGTCAATCGCAGCGTCATTGATGACGCCCTAGCCAGTGGCAAAAAAGACTTTATCGGTGGCAACTGTACGGTATCACTGATGTTGATGGCGATTGGTGAGCTGTTCAATAAAGGTTGGGTCGAATGGGTCAGCGCGATGACCTATCAGGCGGCTAGTGGCTCTGGTGCCAATAATATGCGTGAGCTTATCTCAGGTATGGGTGTTTTGCATGACGCGGTACAAGATGAGCTGGCTAACCCTGCTAGCGCCATTCTTGATATTGATAAAAAAATCGCTCAGACACAGCGTTCAGCAGACTTCCCTACACAGTACTTTGGTGTGCCGCTTGCCGGTAGCTTGATTCCTTATATCGATGTACAGTTAGAAAATAAGCAGTCAAAAGAGGAATGGAAAGGCGGCGTTGAGACTAATAAGATTCTTGGTAATGACGAAGCTAGCACGATTCCTATCGATGGTATGTGTGTACGTGTCGGGGCAATGCGTTGCCATGCGCAAGGTCTAACCATCAAGCTCAAAAAAGATATCCCTCTAGAAGAGATTGAAGCCGCCCTAAAAAATAGCGGCAACGAGTGGTTAGACTTGGTCGAAGACGACAAAGAAGCCACTATTAATCGCTTAACGCCAGTCGCGGTGACTGGCACATTAACAGTTGCATTAGGCCGCTTACGTAAGCTCAAAATGGGTCCTGAGTATTTAGGTGCCTTTACCGTTGGTGATCAGCTACTGTGGGGCGCAGCAGAACCATTGCGCCGTATGCTAAATATCATTCGTGAGCAAAACAACTAAATCGAGTAACCAAAATATCAGATAAAAAAGACAGCAAGTGCTGTCTTTTTTGTGTGGTCAAGAACCTAAATGGCTAAGAACAATGACTATATGCCCTAGTATTACTTTTGCTCATACGCAATCATTACCTCGTTACGACGTAAAAATGGCAATGCCCATGGCTCATCGTAACGTGCCAATTCTGGCTCACCTGTAGGCGTTAAATGTTTGCTTTGCATCCAATTTCGCAGTTCTTGTGTCTTTTTATCTACTTTATTACTTCCAGTAAATCCTGAGAATTTGATAATGTCATAATTTTGAGCTCGTACTTCGACGATTTCGACTTCTGGGTTATTTGGTTTTGCTGACGTCTCCATCGTATATTTACTGGGCATCGCGAATTGTACGCGCCACTTTCCGTCATCTTGCTGCATACTGACTGACTATATTGACAGAATGAATATCAATATCCAAAAAATCCCTAACAATGCTATAATTAGCGCCATTTTCATAGCTCATATATCGGTTAACATATGCAATTTGTCTTACATAAAACAGCCAGCGGTGCAACGCGTGCACGCCGCGGCACCGTTCATCTCAATCATGGCGACGTGCAGACGCCTGCCTTTATGCCTGTTGGGACTTATGGTACGGTCAAAGGTATGCTGCCACGTGATATCGAAGCCATTGGTGCTGATATCATTTTAGGCAACACTTTTCACCTCTGGTTACGCCCAGGTACGGAAGTGATTGATAAATTTGGCGGCTTGCATAAGTTCATGCATTGGGACAAGCCTATTTTGACGGATTCAGGCGGCTTCCAAGTATTCAGTCTGGGGGCCATGCGTAAAATTACCGAAGAAGGTGTTAACTTCAAATCGCCTATCGATGGTGCCAAAGTATTTCTTTCTCCTGAAAAATCCATGCAAATCCAGTATAGCTTGAACTCAGACATCGTCATGCAGTTCGATGAATGCACCCCTTATCCAGCGACTCACGATGAAGCAAAGAAATCTCTAGAGCTATCACTACGCTGGGGACAACGCTGCGTTGATGAGCACAATAGACTGGGTAGCACCAACGCATTATTCGGTATCGTACAAGGCAGTATGTATCCCGATTTGCGCCAGCAATCACTCGAAGGTTTGCTAGATATCGGCTTTGATGGTTATGCTATCGGCGGTCTTTCAGTTGGTGAGCCAAAAGATGAGATGATGGACGTCCTAGACTACCTGCCTGATGATATGCCAGCAGATAAGCCGCGCTATCTAATGGGCGTTGGTAAGCCTGAGGATTTAGTTGAAGGCGTACGCCGCGGTGTGGACATGTTCGATTGTGTGATGCCAACTCGTAACGCGCGTAATGGCCATTACTTTGTGACGGGCGATGCAGACAATGCTGGTGTGGTACGTATCCGTAATAGCCAGTATCGTAACGACGAAGGCCCATTAGATCCTGAATGTGACTGCTACACTTGCCAAAACTTTAGCCGTGCTTATTTGTATCATCTTAATAAATGTAAAGAAATGCTTGGCGCGCAGCTTGCCACCATTCACAACTTGCGCTATTACCAACGTTTGATGCAAGGTATCAGAGACGCCATTGAGCAAGATCAGTTTGATGAATTCGTTAGCGAATTTTATAATAAGCGTGGACAAACCATTCCTGAGTTAAACTTGCGTTAATCCATTTTAGTATTTATTGATATTATTAGACATAAAAAGGGCTTAAGATAATTCTTAAGCCCTTTTTATGTGTGTTGCTTTTATCACTCAATGATTTGCATGTCTAAATCATTGTAAATAACTATTAGCCCATCAGTGAGGTAACAAATACCACGATCACAGCGATTGGCGCGATGAATTTTGCAACAATTTGCCAAAGCTGCCATGTCGCATTAGATAAACCAAGCTCTTGCTGAATACTACGCTGATCCATTTTCCAACCAACAAATACGATAGCCGCAAGACCTGTTAGAGGTAACAGGAACTTACTGGTAATCTTGTCTAGGGCATCAAAGATACCGTTACCCATAATAGTAAATTCAGACCATAGGTTAAACGATAGCAATGCGGCAATGCCTAATAGCCAAATCACAGTACTGGCAACGATAGTCGATACGGTACGGCTCATCGACGTACGCTCTTCTAGTAGCTCAACCGTTGGCTCTAGTAATGAGATAGATGAGGTGACAGCTGCAAAGGTAATAAGCAAAAAGAACAATGCACCAATGATAATACCCGCACTCATGCTACCAAAAGCAATCGGTAAGCTGACGAAGATCAGACCAGGACCTGACGCAGGATCTAGACCGTTACTAAAGATAATTGGGAAAATGGCTAAACCAGCCGCCAAAGCGATAACCGTATCCAAAATAACAACGGTACGTGCAGTTTTTAGCAAGTTCACTTCGCGGCCCAAATACGAACCATAAGCAACCATGATGCCCATACCAATCGATAGCGTGAAGAAGGCATGACCTAATGCTGCAAGCATAACGTCAGCCGTCAGCTTGCTCATGTCTGGCGTGAACAAATAAGCAACTGCCTCACCAAAACCGCCATTCATTATGTTATAACCAACGATAACGAAAAGGATCACACCCAATAGTGGCATCAAAATCTTGGCTGCTTTTTCGATACCACTCGTTACACCAATACCAACGATAACGGCCGTTAAAATCATGAATACAGTGTGCCAAATCGTCAATGTACCGGCTGATGCTAGCATCGCATCAAAGGTCGCAGCCACAGAATCACTATCTTGACCTGTAAAGCTGCCTGACGCCACTTTGGTGATATAGTTAAGTGCCCAACCACCGATCACACTATAGAAGGATAGAATTAAAAAGCCACCCAAAATACCAGTAGCACCAACGATGGTCCAGCTACGAGATTTACCTTCGCTAGCAGCCACATCCGCAAACGTGTTGACTGGGTTTTTTTGTCCACGGCGACCAATGAGCCATTCAGCAACTAATATTGGAAAACCGACTAGCGCGATACAGAATAAATAAGCGATAACGAAAGCTGAACCACCGCTCTCACCCACCATATATGGAAACTTCCATATATTTCCCAAACCTACTGCTGAACCTACTGCCGCTAACACGAAGCCAAAACTTGAGCTCCATTGCGCATGTTCTTGTTTATTGATAGCCATTTTTTGCGTCCTCGTACTTCAAATAACGCTACTGACAATCCTCCTTGATCATCATAAATAGTCACTACTACTATCAAACTATTTAGTAAACACTTCAATATGGAGTGCCCCGTAACATTAAGAAAGAATTGTTTACAATATCATAAACGCTCAGTTTCTGCTAAGCGACCAAAAAAGTCAAGCACTCATAAATATAAAAAGCCATAACAATTGGTTATGGCTTTTAGCAATATTATCTTTTATTAATAAAATTTAGGCAGATTAAAACTGTAAAAAACGACTATCTAGCCTAGCTTCTATCGTAGCTCAATATGCGTTTAACGCACCACCCCGCGACGACTTTTTTGTAGTGAATCAATCAACAATTGAACTTTTGGCTCTTGAGATAGTAGCTCACCTTGCAGAACCTCTAAAGCTTGCGCTGTCGTCAGACCCGATCTAAAAATAGTACGATACGCTTGGCGTAGGACATCAATGGTTTCTTTCGACCAATCTTTTCGGCGCATGCCTTCGATATTTAGACCATGAGCTTTTGCTGGATTACCAGACACCATCGTAAACGCTGCGACGTCTTTTAAAATCAAGCTGGCGCCGCCAACCAGACTATAGTCATCTACTGTACAAAACTGATGAATGCCTGAGTTACCACCGATGATTGTATGGCTGCCGATAGTCACGTGACCTGCAACACCAACATTATTTGCCAGCACATTATGATCGCCAATCACGCAATCATGCGCCACATGAGTATTGACCATCAACAAGTTATGACTACCTATCTTGGTTAGCTCACTATCTTGTGCAGTACCGCGATGTAGGCTACAAGCTTCGCGAATCGTATTGTGATCGCCAATCTCAAGCCAAGTACGCTCACCTGCATACTTTAGATCCTGAGGATCCTCTCCAACACTCGCAAACTGATAGAATTGATTGTGTGCACCGATACGCGTTAACTTTGTGACAACGACATGCCTATGCAACACAGTATGTGGTCCAATTGACACTTCATCACCAATGATACAGTAGGGACCAATGATGGCAGTCTCATCAATCTGTGCAGATGGTGAGATGAGTGCTGTAGGGTGAATCTGACTCATGATGTGGGCCCTTGTATCATTTAATGCAAATAAATAGTCAGCCAAATACAGCCAGTTTGGCTTCATGAATGAGGCCAATATCCGCTGCTTTGTTAAATATCAATATAATAGCTCATTATAATTGTGAAGATCGATTCGATATAGCGCTTTATGAATGCTAACTTATTACAAACTTAGGCACTTTTACTGTCTTTGATTTTTTGCTGCTCTTGACGCGCAATCATGATTTGAGCACTCGCAGCAAGTTCGTCTTCGACATGCACCGTACAATCAAACTTATAAATACCGTGGCGCTGCATCACTGTCTTGGCACGAATGGTGAGTTGATCACCAGGAATGACTCGGCGCTTAAAACGCACTTTATCCACACCAGCAAACAAATACAGATAGCCATCTTTTGAAGTCAGACCTGCGGTAATGAACCCAAGTATGCCTGAAACCTGTGCCATTGCCTCTACCATCAATACCCCTGGCATGATTGGCTCGTCAGGAAAATGCCCATTAAAAAACTCTTCATTAATGGTCACATTTTTGATACCCGTAATGCACTCTCCTGGTGTACAAGCGACCACTCTATCGACCAACATAAAAGGATAACGATGTGGTAAATAATGCTTAATCGTATGATACGTTAGTGGCAGGATAAGACCTTGCTCAGCCAAGCTTTTGATGTCTTCATCAGTTGGGATATCTATATGGTCATTGCTCATAATGAGGCTTCCTTGCTATGTTTTGGATGTTTATTGTTTGTATGTGTTCGCATTAATCACGACCAAGCTGACGAAAGCGTACCGCTGCACGGCGCCAATTAGCAGTTGGCATAGCAGCAGTTCCAGAAGAGTAAGAACCAGCAGTTTTTATAGATTTGGTAACCATGGTCATACCTGATAAAACCACATCATCTGTAATTTCGATATGCCCTGTGATACCGACAGCACCGCCAATAATGCAGCGTTTACCTATCGTCGTACTACCGGCAATACCCGTTTGGGAGGCAATGGCAGTACCGTCACCAATACGTACGTTATGAGCAACTTGAACCAAATTATCAATGATAACATGATTGCCAATAACCGTATCATCAATGGCGCCGCGATCGACACAGGTGTGACTACCAATGCGTACATGATCACCAATAATCACACGGCCTAGCTGAGCGATCCGCTCCCAGCCTGAAACACTAGGGTTGTTGGTAGGAGCAAAGCCAAACCCTTCGGCACCAATGCTCGCACCCACATGCAATCTTGCGTAGTTACCAATGACACAATCATGACCAATAACCACTTGCGATTTGATAACACTGTCAGTACCGATCTCAGAATGCGCCTCGATCACTACATGGGCATCAAGTGAGCTACGCGCTCCTATCTGCACATAGTCGCCAATGACACAAAAAGGACCAATATTAACCTCATCACCAATCACAGCGCTATCAGAGATCACAGCACTAGGATGGATTCCAGCAGATAGTGACTGACGGGCAAATAGTTGGCTAGCGCTGGCATAAGCTAGGTATGGGTCAGAGACAACCAACGCTAAGGCCGACTCAGGTACTTGGTCACGATACGCTTGGGTGACCAATACTGCACCTGCTTGGCTACCGGACAAACTAGAGATATAGTGAGGGTCTGCCAAAAAGCTTAGCTGCTTTTGGTCAGCAGTAGTTAAACTTCCAACACTGTTGAATGGGTGACGTAACTGCTCAGCACTAATATCAGCCTTATTGATAATGGGCTGACGCTGCTCAATCCGAGTGATAAGTTGCTCAATCGTTATCATAATGACTATTAATAGACTATTGTTATATATAAAACGGTCGTCAAAATAACAATGTGTTTTGACGACCTACTGGAAACTAATGACATTCTAACTTACTTAGACAAATATTTGAGAACGATTAGATATATTTAGATAATATTAGCGATCTAGAATGTATTACCAATCTGGAACTGGACCTTTTCAGTTTCGTCGCCTTCTTTATCACCAAAAGGTACGGCATAACTGAGTGAAATTGGACCAATTGGTGTATACCATGTCACACCTGCACCTGCACTAAAGCGGAATTCGTTGTCTTGGGTCAATAGTGGTACACCTGTATCCTCACCAGTGCCAGGATTAACGAAGGTACGGTCTTCTTTGTCACTTGTATCGAATACCTGACCACCTTCAGCAAATAGTACTGGACGTACTTGGTCTGCCCAATCGCCTTTAAACGGCATCGGTAAAATCAATTCGGTACCAAAAGTAACTAACGCATTACCACCTACTTTTTCGTCCTTATAACGAACACTATCATTGATGGCATCATTATAGCTTTGCGACTTAGGACCCAATCTTGATGATTTATAACCACGAACCGAACCATAACCACCAGCATAGAAGTTTTCATAGAATGGCAAATCATTACCATAGCCAAGCTTGGTATAACCACGCGCCACCCAATCTTTATAAATCGGATAGTAGATATTGCCGCGATAAACCAGTTTCTGATAACTGGCATCACCAAGACCAATGGTCGCATCGACCGTATGGCTCATGCCTTTATTTGGAAATACAGGGCGATCTAAGGTGCTATAATCCCAGCCCAGTAATAAGTTGTAGGTCTGATAATCATTTTTAAAGCCAGTACGACCTTCGAAATCTCCAGTGAAGTCTTCAACAGTACCGCCATCATCGATGATTTCTTGTGCGTTTGATATGCCGAGGAAACGACCACCACGTACTGTCGTGTTGTCGACATTTAGACCAGCACTGACACGCTTGGTTTCATCAACAGGATAGCTGTAGTTCAGCGTGGCACCATAAGCGTCGGTGACATATTTACTAACGTTTCTGTCGTCGTATTTGGTTTCGCGATAATAAGCACTCACCCCTTGTGAGACGCCATTTTCTGTAAAGTATGGATCGGTATATCCTAAGCTATACGAATCACGTGTCTCTGAACGTGATAGTGCGGCTTTAACGCGGTTACCAGTGCCCATAAAGTTATTTTGGGTCAAATCCAACTGAAAAGTAACACCGCCGCTCTGCGAGTAACCTGCTGCAATCGTTGAACTACCAGAAGGTTGCTCTTCTACTGTATAGTTGACATCTACTTGATCTGGCTGATTGGGTACTGGTTTTACATCAACGTTAACAGCTTTAAAGAAACCGGTACGCATAAGACGTGTACGTGAAAGCTGGATTTTTTCGCTAGAGGCAAGAGAGCCTTCTAACTGACGCATCTCACGGCGCAATACTTCATCTTGAGTTTTTAGATTGCCTGTGAAGTTGATACGGCGAACATAAATAGGACGTGCAGGATCGATATAATAATCCACGTCAACCATTTTGGTGTCGTCATTAATGCGTGGTACGGGTCTAACTTGAGCTAAATAATACCCTTCGTTACCATAGCGTCTTTTGAGCGCAGCTGTGGTGTCATCCAGTTTGGCCTGTGAATATTTTTCATTAGGCGCAAAAGTAACCAACTCTTTTAGTTCGTCGTTATCAAAAGTAGGCTTACCTAAGAAATTGACGTCACCAAACTGATACTGCTCACCTTCACTCAAACTGACTTCGATGAACACACTACGTTTATCTTCACTGATATTCAGTACGGCGTTATCTACTGCGAAACGCACATAACCATCGTTTTGATACAATGCTTTTAAATTGTCTAAACTGGCGGCCAGTTTTTCTTGTGCATATCGATCAGATTTTGATAGCAAGCGTGTCCATGATGATTCTTTTACGGCAAACACATCTTTGATGTCTTCATCACTAAAGTGTTTGTTGCCAATCACATTGATATCAACAACTTTAGCAGGCTTACCTTCGATGAAGCGCACATCAAGCTTGACGCGGTTACCATCAAGTACCGTCTGATCTACTTCAATATTACTGTTGTAGTAACCTTGGCTGATATACTGCTGTTGCAGCTCATTAGCAACGCCTTGCAGGGTCGATTGCTTCAGTACATTACCGACAGACAGTCCAGCATTCCCAAGGCCTTGCTCAAGCCCTTCTTTAGGAATGAGCTTATTACCTTCAAAATTCACTTCAGCAATGGTTGGACGTTCAATAACATCAAACCTTAGATTGCCACCTTCGACACGGCTTTGAATATCAGCAAAGTTTTCAGTGGCGTATAGTGCCTTGATACTGGCCGCCAAGCTACTGTCATTGACCGTGTCTCCTACCGTGATGGGTAGAACCGGATAGAGGCTATCAGGGGTTAGGCGTTGCAAGCCATTGAAACCGATGTCAGTCACTACAAATTCTGCAGCCTGTACCGGCATACTCATCATCGCTACAACTAACGGCAACCCAGCCGCGCTCATAAATAAAGGCGTACGCATAAACACTATCCGTCAATAAAAAACTTGCTAAAGTTAAGGTAAAAAGCATATGTTGTCCAGCCCATTTGCACAAAGTCGCAACTCCATGCATGGCTAACTCAGAACACTTTATATAAAAAGAATCACAAAATAAACTAAAAATTACGATTAGTACAGAGGCGATGACACAAAGTATCTTGCGTATAATAGCAACAATCAAAGCGTAAGAGCCATTAAACCATTAGTATATCGTGCTTTATTGATTATATTACTCATTAACCGATCAAAACAGCCGACTGATGTCATTACCAATTGCTAACACCATGAAACTTGCCAGTAAGAGTAAACCGATATTTAACCCCACCATTTGCACCCTTTCAGAGAGCGGCTTACCGCGAATCAGTTCGATGAAATGATAAACGATATGACCACCATCCAATACTGGAATCGGTAAAAGATTCAACACAGCAAGACTCAGGCTAATCAATGCAGCCGTCGATAATACCATCTGCCAACTGATATCAAAGCTTTGCTTGGCGACTTTGGCAATGGTAATCGGACCTGACAAGTTATCCAGACCAATCATACCTGAGAGCATTTTTCCCATCGAGCTTACCGTCATCACGGCGAGTTGCTCAGTCTTCTCGAACGACTTGACCAATGACTCGCCAGGGCCATAAACCACGGTGGTTTTGTAAGCATCAGGAATAACAATCTCAGTCTGATCAACCATGGCGCCAATTTGACCGTAATTATTACCCAAGTTGTCTTTTTTACCTTGCGGCATAATTTGCAATTGCACCGTTTTGTCATCACGCAATACGGTAAAATCAAGTAACACCTCGGGATTATCACGAATAATACGCGTGGCGCTAATCCAATCGTCAATGTTTTGATTATTGATGGCGGTAATACGATCGCCCACCTGTAGACCTTGACGGCTAGCCGCACCATCAGCCGCCAATTCACCGACAATCGGGGCAATCTGTGGCTGCCACGGTAACATACCAAAGCTGGTTAGCGCGTCTTTACCTTGTGCATCACCTTGCATAAATTGTGTGACTGGTGCTTGATAGGTTTTGATCGACTGATTGGGTTGAGCATCTGACTGTAGTGTAATACTCACATTGTCTGTCTCACCCATCCGTCCTGCAAGGCGATAATTGATACCTTCCCACGTCTGTACATCGTGCCCATCAATCGCAACAATCTTATCACCGACAGGTAACTGCGCCATCGCAGCTGGGGTATCTGGCAGCACTTGCCCAATTTTGGTAGCCAATTGCTCAGACGGCGTCATAAACAACACCCAAAAGAGCGCAATAGCAATGATGAAATTCATGATAGGCCCAGCGGCGACAATCGCAATCTTCTTGAGCGGATGCTGATAATTAAACGCAAGATGCTGTTCATCTTTTGCGACATTGCCTTCACGCTCATCAAGCATTTTGACATAGCCGCCCAGTGGCAATGCTGAGATACGATAATCGATGCCACTTTTTTTGCTGGTCCAACCAAATAGTTTAGGGCCAAAACCGATAGAGTATGTTAATACTTTGACGCCGCACATCCGTGCCACGATATAGTGCCCCCACTCATGTAAGGCAATGAGTGGACCTAAGACAAATATTGCCGCAAGAAGCGTTAATAAAAACGTCATGATCTTTTCTCAGTATTGTTGCTTAGCATCTTTTATCAACATCAACATCAACATCAACATCAACATCAACATCAACATCTTCACTGATATCGTTTATTAGTACCATTTTTTAACCAAGAGGCTATTTATGGCTAATGATTGCTACGATTATGCCAATTTTGCCACAAGCTTATCAGTAAGGTGACGCGCTATTTTGTCAATGGCCAATATATCTTCTATGTCAGCCGTTTCGTTTAATGGTGGCAACTGTATATCGTTTAAGGCACGCTCATTGATATCAGCAATGTCAGTTAAACGAATTTGTCCATCCAAAAACGCCGCCACTGCAATTTCATTGGCTGCATTTAGTACAATAGTCGCCTGCGTACCTGCTTGCATTGCTTGACGAGCAAGGCGTAGACAGGCAAATTTTTGCAGATCAGGCTCAATGAGCTCCAAACCACTAAGTGCATATAAATCTAATGGCTGTGAGCCACTATCAATACGGCTCGGGTAACTGAGCGCATGAGCAATCGGCGTTTTCATATCTGGGCTGCCTAATTGCGCCAAAAAACTGCCATCACTATATTCTACCATTGAGTGAATGATACTTTGTGGATGAATGACCACATTTATCTTATTTTCAGGCAGATCAAACAAATGACAAGCCTCGATCAACTCAAGCCCTTTATTCATCATTGTGGCTGAGTCGACAGATATCTTCTGGCCCATTGACCAGTTAGGGTGCTTGACTGCCTCTGCAACAGTTGCTTGCTGCATCTGTTCAAAAGACTGCTGCAAAAATGGGCCACCTGAAGCCGTCAACCACAGTTTGCGTACACCATGATTTGGCTGATGAATTTGGGTGTTGTCTTGCTGAATAGCGAGTGGTAAGCACTGGAAAATAGCATTGTGCTCAGAGTCGAGGGGTAACAACGTAGCATTATGTGTTTTGACCGCATTGATCATGACCTGCCCTGCCATCACCAGCGCTTCTTTATTGGCGAGCAAAATACGCTTACCTGCGCGTGCTGCGGCTAAGGTAGAAGGCAGTCCTGCTGCGCCTACGATGGCAGCAACAACCGTATCTGTTTGGGTATCGGTTGCAATATCTATCAGACCAGCCTCGCCCCCGACCACCTCAATATCAAGCCCTGCCACACTAAGCCGCGCAGCAAAATCATCCACTGCCGATAGAGGTACGCTCACACGTTTTGGTAAAAACTGCTGACAAAGTCCAAATAGCTTATCTAAACGGTGGTAGCCTGACAATGCGTAAACTTCATAATGTTGCGGTTGCGCCGCTAATATTGCTAACGTGCTATCGCCAATCGAGCCTGTCGCGCCTAGTACGGCAATGCGTTGCGTCATAACCATTAATGCCTATGATATTTAGTATTTAGAGAAGGAGAAAAGAATAAATGAGGGTTGAACAGTATAAAAGGCAATAAAGCTATATAGCAATAAATAAGACCGTTGTAAAAGACTAGCCAAAACGGTCACTTCGCTTACTTATCACATCATAAAATCAGCTAAGTGACTTTGTCTTATACCACAATCAAACCTAGCTGCTGTATCGCCCAAAAGCCAAGTGCAAATATCGGAGTTGCAGATAGCAATGAATCAATACGATCAAGTACACCACCATGCCCTGGTAAGATGGTACCAGAGTCTTTGACATCAGCACGGCGCTTGAGCATTGATTCAAAAAGATCACCAAGCACAGAAGCCAGAATCGTTAGCGCCGATAGTGCCACAAAGGCGACTAGCGATGCGCCCGTCAGTTGTAGCTTAAACACACTGATCGCAACGACTACCAGTAGACCTGTAATCAAACCACCGGCCAATCCTTCCATACTCTTATTTGGTGAGACATTGGGTGCCATTTTTCGGCGGCCAAGCTTACGACCAACAAAATAAGCACCGCTATCAGCACACCAGACCAATAAAAACACATAAAGTAGCCACCATGCTGATAGCTGCCAGAGGTAAAAAATCGCAGTAATGGAGGCTGTCAAAATAACCACACCCAACAACGCTAGATGTTTTCCGTACCATTTTGTCTGTGTTGGGAATGCACGTACCCAAGACAATGCCATCAGCCATATGACAAGCGAGGCCGTCCACCAGAATAACCAAGTCACCTTCAACATAAGCGATACGACAGTTATCACTAAAACTAATAGCACAAAGACAATAGGTTGACGCCACTTCGGCATCAACTTCGCCCACTCATGAGCTGCGATAATGACGCCAACGGCTAAAAGCGGTGCGAATAAAATAGGGGTTTGGCTCGCAAACATTGCAATACCAACGATAATAACGAGAACTATTGCCGTTCTAATTCGTTGCCACATACTTATCGAGCCTTATAATAATGAAGAAGGTACAGTCAAAAAAAATGCATTATAACAGTTGATAGACCTGTGCCCATTAATAGCATTGACCCTCATTAAAACGGTTTATCATCTCGTAAGCAAGCGGTATTAGCGACCTAGAGAATACTGTCTGAATTTTTATGGCTACTATTGCATCAGCGACTATGCTGCTCTATCCCTACCTGCTCGCTGGTTTTACCAAAACGGCGTTGACGCTGTGCAAACTCAGCCATCATCGAAGCCAGCTCTTCTGGAACAAAATCTGGCCATAAAGTTGGCGTGAAAAACAACTCTGCATAGGCCGCTTGCCATAATAAAAAATTCGATATTCGATAATCACCACCGGTACGAACCAGCATGTCTACTGCTGGAGCGTCTGCCAGTTGTACTTGCTCACCGAGCATTTCTGCACTAATATCTTCAGCCCTCAACTCACCTGCCTGCACTTGTTGTGCCAGCTGTTTTGCTGCATGAGCAATATCCCATTGTCCACCGTAGCTAATCGCAATGACTAATGTCATGGCATCAAAGCTTGCAGTTTCTGCTTCGGCATCCGCCATTAACGCTTGTAATTTTTCACTAAGCTGACTGCGATCACCGATAAAACGTAAGCGAATACAGTATTTTTTCATACGCGGCATTTGCTCATCAATGGTCGATGCCAACAACTGCATTAATAGTGCAACTTCACTAGGTGGTCGCTGCCAATTTTCGCTAGAGAAAGCAAAAACAGTCAGTACTTCAATACCGGTCTCGACACAATATTCTACGATAGGGTCTAAAGCAGTTTTACCAGCTATGTGACCTTGACCTTTACCCAGGTTATTGGCTTTGCCATATCTGTTATTACCATCCATGATAATAGCGATATGACGAGGAAGAATGTTAGGAGCCGTAACGGCTGAAGTGGACATAGGCAAACTTGCTTATTGTTAAGGTAAAATAATAATAACGTGTGCAGTGGCGATTAAAAGCGCCATGTAAATAATTCACAAATTTATCATAATTTAGCGATCAAAATTTTTATAGCTTACAATATATTTGAGAAATATCAGTAAACTGCACTCACATTAATAAATCATATTATCCATGTCATAATAAACAGCCAATAACTACAAGGTATTGGCTGCTAAATTACAGATAATCTACCGAATTGATTCTTGCTATAAATACCAAATGGATCAGTATTAAACTTCCATCAAATCGCTTTCTTTTTTGCTGAGGCGGCTATCGATAGTTTCAATGTACTTGTCAGTGATTTTTTGGATGTCATCGTTAGCACGGCGCTCATCATCTTCTGAGATTTCTTTCTCTTTTGCTAGATCTTTGATGTCATTCATCATATCACGGCGAATATTACGGATAGACACACGGCTGCTCTCTGCTTCTCCGCGAGCAAGTTTTTGCATATCGCGTCGGGTGTCTTCGGTCAACGCTGGCATGGGCACACGAATCACATCCGCTGTCATTGGGTTTAGGCCCAAATCTGCTTCGCGAATGGCTTTGTCTACTGCTTGTACCATCGTACGGTCAAACGGTTGAACCAATAACGTACGTGAGTCTTCAACGTTCACGCTGGCGACTTGGTTTAGGGGGGTTGGTGCACCGTAGTAGCTGACCATCACGCCTGACAACATACCTGGGTGTGCACGTCCAGTGCGAACTTTACTGAAAGTGCTCTCAAGCGCTTCCAACGTTTTTTGCATGCGTGCTTCGCCGTCTTGCTTAATCTCTTTAATCATTGTGTGTCCTTATTTATCGCTATCGACAAATTTTTTATTTGCTATTGGGATATTTGTTATTAGCTACTTTTTGTTATTAGCCACTCTCTGAAGTGACCGATCAACGCTACATCAATTCAGGGAATTAATTAATGAAAAACGCGTGTGCCTTCGTTTTCACCCATGATGACATTTAGCAATGCATTAGGTTTGGTCATATCAAACACTTGTAGCGGTACGTTATGCTCGCGGCATAGCGCGATAGCCGTCAAATCCATCACGCCAAGTTTCTGCTCTAACACTTCATCAAAGGTGAGCCCGTCGTATTTTTTGGCATCAGTATGGAGGCTTGGGTCTTTGTCATAAACGCCATCAACCTTAGTCGCTTTCAAAATCAAGCCGGCTTCAATCTCGATACCACGCAAACAAGCAGCCGTATCAGTGGTGAAGAATGGGTTGCCTGTTCCAGCAACAAAGATACACACTTCACCATTTTTGAGATAGCGAATCGCATTACGACTGCTATAGCTTTCGGTGACCTCACCAATTGGCAATGCAGACATCAAACGCGTTTTGATATTACGACGCTCAAGCGCATCACGCATCGCCAGACCATTCATGACAGTGGCTAGCATACCCATCTGATCACCCGTCACACGGCCAACCAAACCTTCTTTTTGTAATTGTGCGCCGCGATATAAGTTGCCACCGCCAACCACGATACCAACCTGAACACCTAGTCCACGCAAATGAGCGATAGACAGGCTCATTTTATCGAGCACTTCGGTATCAATACCCATGTCTTTGCTACCAGCCAAGGCTTCACCAGAGAGTTTTAGCAAGATACGGGCGTAACGCGGGTTTTTGTCAGACATGAGGTCACCTTATTATCATGAAATTATAAAGAAAATTATGGGTAAAACACAAATCAGGTTTGCCCGTAACGCTGCACTTAAAGACAAGCGTATTAAACAGGCTAAATTGCGCTAATTGTAGCAAAAACTGCCCGCTATTGGGCAATTTTCACTCGTATATCTTGTCGAACACTTAACCTTGATAACTGGCAAATAGATCATATTCGCTGGCATCATCAATCGTCACGGTCAGGAACTGCCCAACTTTGACTTGAGCAGTAATGTCATCAACATAGACATGCCCGTCAATTTCAGGCGCATCAGCATAACTGCGGCAAATAGCGATATTCTCATCACTATCAATCTCATCAACCAATACCATTAAGGTTTTGCCGACTTTTTCTTGTAGTTTTTGCGCTGAGATCTCTTGTTGCAGCGCCATCAAACGCTCGTAGCGAGATTGCTTGACGTCTTCAGGCACATGGCTTGGCAAATCATTGGCGACAGCACCTTCTACTTCTGAATACGTAAATGCCCCCACGCGGTCAAGTCGCGCCTCGACCAGCCAATCAAGCAAGCACTGAAAATCTTCTTCAGTCTCGCCTGGGAAGCCAACTACGAAAGTTGAGCGAATCACGATATCAGGGCAGATATCACGCCATGCTTTGATACGAGCCAAGGTATTTTCGCTGTGCGCAGGGCGTTTCATTGCTTTTAGAATACGATGACTGGCATGCTGAAACGGAATATCGAGATAAGGCAGCAGTTTCTTTTCGCCCATCAGCTCGACGACTTTGTCTACATGTGGGTATGGATAAACATAATGCAGACGCACCCAAATGCCTAGATCATTCAAGGCTTGGCATAAATCATAAAACTTAGACTTGAGCGGCATGCCATTCCAAAAGCTGGTCTTATATTTGAGGTCCAGCCCATAGGCTGAGGTGTCTTGCGAGATGATAAGCAACTCTTTCACGCCCGCTTTTTTGAGCGCCATGGCTTCGTTCATGACATTATCAATCGGGCGCGACACGAGATCACCGCGCAAACTTGGGATAATACAGAACGTACAGCGGTGGTTACAGCCTTCTGAGATTTTTAGATACGCATAATGACTGGGCGTCAGTTTGACCCCCGCTTCATTGATCAAGTCTATTTTTGGGTCGTAATTGGCATCCAAGCTGCGATTTGGCTTTGGCACGTGCTGTGCAACGGCTGTAATCACTTCATCATAGGCATGCGCGCCTGTCACTGCGAGTACAGCGGGATGCATCTCACGGATTTTTTCCGCTTCTTTGCCCAGACAGCCTGTGACAATTACTTTGCCGTTTTGACTAATGGCCTCGCCAATCGCATCAAGCGACTCTTGCACCGCTGACTCAATAAAACCGCAGGTGTTGACCACGACCAAATCTGCACCGTCATAGTCGCTTGCAACTTGATAGCCATCACGGCTCAGCTCAGTGATGATACGCTCACTATCCACCAAGGCCTTGGGGCAACCTAGTGACACAAACCCAATTTTTGGCGCTGCACTCACTGGCATCGTGGCAGTTGCATTAGCCGTCGAGGCTGAAGTAGCGTGGCTGCTTTGAGTAATGCTGCGGTTTTGATTGTGGTTGGCTTTATGATGATAAGGCTGGTCAGTATGTGTTTGACTGACATCTGTCTGACTCTGCTCTTGCGGTATTGATGGCTTTGCAGGATTAAAGATAGTGGCAGTGTCTTTTACGGCTGACGTAGGGGCTGTCGTTGTCGTGTTCACTGACTCGGTAGAAGTTTTGGACATGGCTGACCTTGCTAGAGATAAATTGGCTGAGCGCATTGTACGTTTTTTTTGCAAAAATCACCAGTTTTGCCGCTCTATAGTCTTGATTTATGGTTAAATATTGATTCAAATATCCTATTTTTCTGGGCAATATCCATGACTGCTGATTTTATCACCACCAAAACCAACCCTGATTTAGCATTCGTATCACAGCATCTATTCACCGCTATTTTGTGGGTCAATGATCAGTTATCGATAACCCGTTTAAATGCTCAAGCGGAGCAATTACTGGCTATTAGTAGTGGGAGGTTAATTAACCAGTCTATCTTGACGCTATTGGCACCCGATGAATTAAAACTAAAAGAAAATGCTTCTATCGACAATGTCAGTGATGATAGTGAAAACAAACCTCTGGATGAACCCCTCTACTCTTTGACAGAGCGGTTCAATCAAGCACAAAACTACCAACAGCCTTTTATTGACCATGATCATGTCATCCAAACGCCTTTGAATGGCAACTTAATACTCTCAGTCGATTATAGCGTGACGCCTGTTATCTACGAGCAGCAGTCGTATTTTATTATCGAGATGTGGGGCAAAGACCGCCAAAGTCGCATCTCAGAGGAGCAGCGCCAGCAGCAGCAATATGCGGTTGCTCGTCACATGCTACGGTCGGTCGCGCATGAAATCAAAAACCCACTTGCGGGCATTCGGGGTGCAGCGCAGTTATTACAGCGACAGTTTATTAAATTCAGTGATGCGAATACGACGGCGGCTAACAGTCACTCTAACGCGCTCAGCATCTCACAGGACACTAGCGCTGGCACAAACGATGATTTACATAAGATGAATCAAAAACTGCGCAACTATACCGATATTATCATCTCAGAAACTGACCGTTTGACACATCTGATTGCTCAACTGCTTGGCTCAAATCAGCTGCCAAACTGGCAAACGCTGAATGTCCATGAACCACTAGAGCATGTTTTGACCTTGGTAGTCAGTCAATACCCACAAGTGACGATACAGAGGGATTATGATTTGTCATTGCCTGAGTTGTGTGCTGACAAAGACCAATTGATTCAGGTATTTTTAAATATTATGAATAATGCGTGTGAGTCTATGACTGAGTTTGAGCAAACGCTACAGCAGAACAAGCTCTCTGCGTCTAAGGAGTTACCATTAACCGATGTGCAGACCGATAGAGAGACTGCTTATCAGCCAACCTTGCACATTCAAACGCGCGTTGCCTTTCAGCATACGATTGTTGGGCAGCAGCACAAGCAAGTGCTGCAAATCACTATCACTGACAATGGTTCGGGCATTGATCCGGCACTTATCGGACAAATATTTTTTCCGATGGTGACCAGCCGTGCAGCAGGTACTGGCCTTGGCTTATCTATCGTACAAGATATTATCAGCCATCATCATGGTATGATTGATGTGAGCTCTACAGAGGAGGCGAACGGCAAGCAAACACGCTTTACACTATATCTGCCTTTTACCCAGCCCGTCACTGAATCATAGAACACATGGCGGCATAAAACTGCTAAATTGTAAGACATCCAATCCCAAACCGACAATAACAATTGCTCATTAGGCCCGATACATGACCCAATACAGTGACAACCAAAACCCTAAAAGCGATGCACACTCTCCAATAGTCACCGTCAATAATGCACCCAGCGATCAGCCTGCAACGCTCTGGTTAATCGACGATGATGCAGCGCTGCGTATGGTATTGGCCGATACGTTTGAAGATGCTGGATTGACCGTTATCAGTTTTACCCAAGCGCAGGCAGCATGGACTCGGCTCAATGATGCGCTAAAACAGCAAGAATCAGCCACACAGCTGCCAGACGTAATATTGACTGATATTCGTATGCCAATGATGGATGGATTGTCATTTAGTGACTGGGTACACCAGCACTTTCCGGACATGCCGATTGTCATTATGACAGCGCACTCAGACCTCACCTCTGCGATTAATAGCTATCAGACCGGTGCGTTTGAATACTTGCCAAAGCCCTTTGACCTAGATGATGCTGTTGCCACTATCTATAAAGCGATCAACTACCAGCCAAATATGGCGTTAGCTCATTATTCGAACGAATCTGATACCCATATCGCGACTGACGCGCGCGCCGACAGTGATATAACACCTGAAGCACCTACCAGTACAAACTCTAAACACAGCAAAAATAAAGCTGAGGTGACAACTGCCTCTAAAGCTAATAGCAATCCGAGCGGTATCATCGGTCAGTCACAAGCCATGCAAACCGTGTTTCGTGCCATTGGTAGATTGGCGCAGTCCCCCATCTCGGTCTTAATTACTGGAGAGTCAGGAACAGGTAAAGAGTTGGTTGCCAGTGCCTTGCATCAGCACTCACCGCGCAAACAGCAACCATTTATCGCACTTAATATGGCAGCCATACCACATGATTTGATTGAGTCTGAATTATTTGGTCACGAAAAAGGCGCGTTCACTGGTGCAACGACAACTCGTCAAGGACGTTTTGAGCAGGCTAATGGCGGTACGTTATTTTTGGACGAAATTGGCGACATGCCCTTTAGTACCCAAACACGTCTGTTACGCGTACTGGCCAATGGCGAGTTTTATCGCGTTGGTGGACAGCAGCCGATCCAAGTAGATGTCCGTATCATCGCCGCCACTCACCAGAACTTAGAAGAATTAGTCAAACAAAATCGTTTCCGTGAAGATTTGTTTTATCGTCTCAATGTCATTCGTCTACCGCTGCCACCACTGCGTAAACGCCCCGAAGACATTCCTGCATTAGCGACCTACTTTATGCAGTCGGCAGCTGAGCAAATGAACACAACACCGAAACATTTGCATCCTGCGGCCTTACAGATGATGCAGACCTTTGACTGGCGCGGCAATGTGCGTCAACTTGAGAATGTCTGCCTATGGCTGACAGTGATGGCCACGGGCGACACCGTGATGGCCACAGACTTGCCACCAGAGCTATTAGAAAACACGCCTCTAGACTCAGAGCTAGACCAAGAACACGACTCGTCACCACAAGCAAATGCAGAAAACCCTCAACTGCAAAATAAAGACGACTTAAATAATTACAGCCAAAATAATCAAGTCACTCACACTCCTGCCAGTCCAAATTGGCAAAAAGCTCTTGCTATCTGGGCTGAGCAGTCTCTCAATACAGGCGAAACTGATATTCTACAAACGGCCACGCCTGAGTTTGAGCGGGTCTTGCTAACAGCAGCACTCAACCATAGTGGTGGCAAAAAGATAGAGGCAGCAAGTTTACTTGGTTGGGGTCGCAATACCCTGACCCGTAAATTACAGCAGTTAGATATCTCTGCACCCAGAGTGCCATCCAAGGAGTAAATAAAGGCTTAAAACGCAATATTAAAAAGCCATTAATATCAATTATTTATAAAAATACGTGAAAATAAATGCAAAATAACTAAAAATAATCGCAAATAGGGGTTGACCAGAAATTCAAACTCTATATAATAGCCAACCACTGAGACGCACTACCGAATCAGTTAACTGTCTAGATAGCGTTTGAACTTAATCGCTTTTGATGATAGAGTAACGGAAAATGGGGCTGTGGCGGAATTGGTAGACGCACCAGATTTAGGTTCTGGCGCCGCAAGGTGTGAGAGTTCGAGTCTCTCCAGCCCCACCATTTTCGGATAGTACATCTTAGACCAAATATTAAAGCCTGCTTTTTAGCAGGTTTTTTTGTGTCTGTCATTTAGCATTTCTAGTTATAACCTTTATAAATTTGCTATCACCTCATCCATACTTTGATACCTTTTCTCTATTCGCTTTGCCAATGCTTTATCAACAATACTTTGATAGCGAACATACTCTAGCGGTAATTTTGGAATAGACTGCTGGCAGTGCTGAATGGCCCAATCTGTCATGGACTGATTACTTTGAGGGTCTATATTAAATGGTCGCTTCCCTACCAATATTTCAACCATCATGATACCGAAGGCATAGATGTCACTTTGTATCGTTGCTCTTTGTCCTTGCCAGCGCTCAGGTGCCAAATATGCTGGTGTTCCGCCAGAAAAATTTATTGCGTTTGGTCGATCATTTCTTTGGGCTAATGCAAAATCTGTCAATAGTAAGTCAGGCACTATACAATCACTATCGGCGTGACTTGTTAGATTATCACTGAGCAAAATATTACTGGGTTTAATATCATTATGAAGCCAGCCAGCGTTGTGTAGGTTGCAGACTAAATGAGCAGACTCTTTGATCAAATCATGTTTTTGCTTGTCTGTTAATGACACATGGTGATTCAACAGCTTAGCTAAGCTGCTGCTTTCATAATAAGGCATGACCAATACCATTAACTGCTGGCTCTGTTCTAATGTGTCGACCTCTACATTATGATAGGCCAATAGAGGTGGCGTAATAGAGCTAACTTGGGTTTTCTGCGAAGTATATAACGCTTGCAACACGCTTATTTCATGAGTTAAATCTGAGACACTTTGAAGTCTAACTGAAGTGGCACGTAGCTCCCATTTAATTATCACGCTACCATACTCTACATGGCGTGCACGCGTTATACCTTGATAGCAGCTTTGCTTGCTGCGTTGTTTGGTAATTTGCGTTTTACTCTCTTGGGTTTGCTCTGTGCTTCCCTCTCTGTATTGTTGACTGATACGCTGATGCACTATTTGGGTATATTGTAACTCTGACAATGCTTGGGTAATGACTGGCAATAGTTGTCCAGATTGCGCTTGCAAGGCTTGTGTAATAGGCAAATTACTGGCACTATTTTTCACAGTGTTATCTCTCATCATATTATAGAGTCGCAATCGCACACTATCGTTTTACCCAACCGCCACTTTACCGCTAGAGTCATTATGTCACAGTCTAACAATTATGCCCTGCCCGCCCCTTTATTAGCATTGCTTAGCCAGTATCTGCAAGAGCACGTCACACCAACCATTGAGATTGACCCAAGCCAGCTTGCGTATCGCTGGGTCGGCGGACGTACTGGTCACCTACAGCCTTTGTCTGTCAATTTATTTTTGAGTTTGGATGATTTGCAAGGTATTGATGTGCAAAAAGCAAAACTGGTACAAAACACCCGCCAGTTTCTCAAAGGCTATCCTGCCAATCACGTCCTGATGACAGGGACACGTGGTGCCGGCAAATCCTCGCTGATTCGCGCCCTACTGCAAGAATATCACAGTGAAGGGTTACGCATTATCGAGATTGCGCGTGATGATCTACAGGTGCTAGACAAGATTCGTGCCGCGATTAATGCGCTGCCAGCGGACTGCGCTTGTCGCTATATCGTCTACTGTGATGATTTGGCATTTAACGGTCAAGATGAGAGTTATCGGGCGCTAAAAAGCGTGCTTGATGGCGCGCTTGATTCTGAGCAAGACAAGCTACTGGTCTATGCCACCAGTAATCGCCGTCGCTTGCTACCACAAATGATGAAGGACAATCTTGATATTTATAATGGGCAGACGGATGAAGTCAATCCTTACGAGACCATTGACGAGACCGTGTCATTATCAGATCGATTTGGCTTGACCTTGACCTTTCATCCTATGGATCAGCAGACTTACTTACAGATTGTGCAGCATTATCTAAATTTAGAGCAACGGAAAATTTCAGCTCGCATTGATACTGATATTGAAATGGATGTGGACGGTGAAAATCTACCTGACAAAATCAGAATGGACGCCTTGCGCTGGGCATCTGAACGCGGTGGACGCTCAGGTCGAGTGGCTTATCAATTCAGTCGTTACTGGAGCGGCAAAACACAATTGGCTATTGAAGACCGTAAATCATAGCCGCTAAGCCATATCAGCCGCTAAGCCATATTAGCCGCTAAGCCATATCTTTGAAACTATCTCTTTACAGTTATGCCTAATTGCTGCGTGCAGAGCCTACATACTGCACGCGACTCTCCTTTTGACTACCCGCTTGATTATCTGCCAAGTCGATAGCCCCATTGACGCTATATTGAGCAAAATCTTCTGCCAGCCATATATTGCCTTGGTAGACACTTTGCGCATCTAAGCGAATATAGGCCATATTTGGCGTTTCGCTATCTGGATTATCAAAGCTCTGATAACGAGCGCTAAAGTGAGTCAAAATGATGTTTTTCAAGCTCATCTTTTGCGCGAATGTGCCCACTATGTGCGCGCTACTATGCATAGGATCAAAGTCAGGGTTGCGGGCTTGAATGGCCATCATGACCTCATGCGTATAAGTGGCCTCATGCACCAACAAATCCGCATCCATAACTGCTTCACTCAAACACTCTGGCGTGTCATTGTCCCCTGCTATTACTACCTTTGTCCGCTGCACATCATCATGAACATAGTCTGCTGAATGTAAGTGCTGACCATCCTCAGTGATGACATTTTCACCTTGTTGTAGCTTGCCCCAAAGCGCGCTTGCTGGAACACCATCCGCTATAAGTTTACCTGTATTGAGCGTGCGACGGCTGATGGTCTGCGTGATACCAAATCCATGAGATGGCACGCGATGTGATAACGGATAAATCTCTATTATCAGCTGATGTTGATTATCCAAGTCGATTTTTACTGTACCTTTATTAACATTAACTTCTTGCGACAACAGATCCTCTATCGACACAAAGTTGAGGGTAAATGGCAGATATAATTCAGTATGTAAGATAAAGGCATCAAGCAGCGCCGAGATGGCTTTTGGTGCAATGAGCGTCAATGGCTCACGGCGACCTGACATCGCGGCACTCGCCAGCAGCCCTGGCAGGCCATAACAGTGGTCGCCATGGACGTGGGTAATACAAATCGCCGTCAATTGACGTAAGGAGAGTTTGGTATGCAGTAATTGCTGCTGTGTGCCTTCGCCACAATCGATGAGTAGCCACGGGCGCGACTTTTTATTTTGACTGTTACTATGCGGCTGGTTGCCTTTTGATGAACCAGACGCATGAGGATTCAAGCACTCGATTGCCAATGCCGTTACATTACGCTGCTTGGTCGGCACGCCTGCGGAGGTGCCCAAAAAGGTTAATTTCAGCATAGGTCATGTCTTTTATTTATTAGAGGCACGGGTTAGGACCGTTGGCATATCATGGTTTTTTGACCGTCAACCATTTGCCCACCATTGGCCGTACATTCATTAACCATATTAGATTCATAAGATTTCCAGCCACCATAAAAACTAGCGGCGCACAAAATTACAACCAGTAGTTTTTGTGACCAAGATTTGATAGATACTTGCTGGTTATCAACCGGTTGCCTATTTTGCAAGTTATGATCTAGCGACTGCTTAGCATCTGTGTCTTTCTTTGTTTTTGCATGATGCGATGTATTCAAGTCTGTCATTATTTTATCCTAAAAAAGGCTTTGCTTATGAATAAACAAAACCTTTTATCTAATATCACCTCAAGTATTGAGAGGTGTTTAAGTGTTTATACAAGTATCTTTTAAAACTGCGGTGTTCCGCCCTTTGCCTCAGCACGTTTGAAAGCGGGGCGTTCTTGACAGCGTTTGAGCCAATTTAATAGATTAGCGTATTTAGATTGATCCATACCTGCACGCGCATTAGAGGCGGCTACCACAATATACATTTGAATATCAGCGGCACTGAACGTCTCCCCTGCAAACCAATGACTGTCTTGGAGATGCTGCTCCATCAGATTTAGGTTGTTGATAATATTATTGTTGATCATGCCATCTTCAACTTGTTTGCGAATACCTTTACTGATCGGTTTGATCAGCATAGGCGATCGTTCAACGACTTTACTAAATACCAGACGCATAACTAACTGTGGCATCGCCGTGGCTTCGGCAAAATGCAACCAAAAAGTATAATCTTCCCACGCCGCTTCATTATCATCAGCCGGCTTAAACTGATGCTCTTTATCATAGTGTCTGAGCAGGTATTCAATGATAAAACCGGACTCAGCCAAAGCGCGATCACCCACTTCAAGCACCGGCGTGTGTCCCAACGGATGCACTTTTTTTAAGCTCTCAGGTGCAAGATACGCCTTCGTACGCTCATAGGTTGTCAGCTCATAATCCAGCTCCAACTCTTCTAGTAGCCATAAAATACGAAACGAGCGCGAATTGTTTAAATGATGCAGAGTTAACATAAACCGTCCTAGTTATATATTGTTTTAAATCAGCCATAATCTCTTAAATATGGCGCCACGTTTTGAATTAAACATGACACCACTGTGCTCGATAATAGCGTAATTTATGCCCCTTTGACACTGCAATTTTGTAGGACAATGACCAAGATACTGCCTTGTAAGTCAGGTTTATGTAAACCTAGGAGGCACCAGTTTTAGTCACAATCACAGACAGTGCTTCAATCTTGCGCGTCATCTTATCGATCTTTTGCTGATATTTTTTGATTTGGCGAAAGCGGTGCGCCATTAGCACGCCCTTAATACGGCGATTTTTGAGACGGCGGCGTGGCGGATAACCCAAGCACACAAACAAAGTCGCCCAAGAGATCGCACCATATTCAAAGATATCATAAGCGATACCGAGACCTGAGCATATAATCGCAGCCCACTGTAGCAAGCTCATACTCTCATTATAAAAAAATCGACCAACCACGATCATGATCATCGGATATAAGAAGTAACCCAACGTCACCTCAAGACCCAAACCATTGACTGGCGCCCACATAAACATCCAAGTTTGCGCCCCCAAAATCGGAGTGGGTAGTATGAATAAAAACCACTCTTTGGCATTTTTTAAGGTTTTTAGATAATCAAAAATATGCTGCCACTGTTTTAGCACACCCACCAGCAGCACCAGACCAAAAAACATCGTGAGCACACGCCACGAAGCAACTTGCGTACCTGATAACGGTTGCAACAGCAAACCAAATAGGAATAGCAATGAGTATAAAAAATTTGCAGCCACAGCAGTGATCGCACCCTGAGAAGTTTGGTTAGTAATCAACATCACAACAGCCTTTAGAGATTGGGACACATCCTTTGCAATTTTAAAAAAAACAAAAGCCTCAGACGATAACGTCTGAGGCTTTTTTATATAGGGTGGTCGCGCAATCTAAGATAAACGCTATTAATGTATCCTGCTACATTATGGGCGGCATTATGTCAAAGTCAAAATAGATAAGCAATACCAGTGTGCATCTAGTATCTCAATGTCGTTATCAAGCAAATTTAATGCTCGTAAGTCCTTATTTTGCATCAAGTTGTTCGAGTTTTTGCTGTATCTTATCCATCTTTTTTTGATAACGACGAATCTTACGAAAGCGATGCGCTTTTAGCACACCATCGATACGCTGATTGATAAAATGACGACGCGGTGGAAAGCCTCCTACCTGCGGCTCTCTATATCCATGCAAGCGGTCATTACGCTGACGAACGAGATAGCCTATCGCACTATCGATTATCATGACCACTAGGGCAAGTGTAATCATGCCGTACATAAAGAGCGAGCCACCTTCATCAAGACTTTGACTCAGAACGGTAATAGACAACACAAATAACAGTAGCGGCTCTATGTAGCTCAGCGCCCCAAATAGCGAGACCGGCAACTTGCTACTCGCAATCATCGTTAGCGACATTGCCAGTGCACTAAAGGCACCCAGCAATGGCAGTAGGTACCAAAACTTCATATTTTGTGCCGCCACACTAAAACCACCAGTGAGATAAAGCATGATCAATACCACGGGCGTCAGCAATGTCAAATCAAACAACAAGCCAGTAATGGGCGGTACAGCAAGCGTGCGGCGCAATAGATAATACGGCGGATAGCCCAAACATACAAATAGCGTCACCCAAGACACCGAACCATATTGAACAATGTCGTAGCCAATACCGAGCGCTGCCAGTGTTGCTGCCGCATACTGCAAGACACTCATATCCTCACGATAAAAAAACCGACCAAGCACAATCATCACAAGTGGCAATAAAAAATAGCCCAAGGTGACATCCAGTCCAAATCCATTCACAGGTGCCCACATAAACAACCAAATCTGGCCGCCTAAGATCGGTGCAGGCAATATAAATATCAGCCATTCTTTCAAGGTCTTAAGCGTCTTTATATAATCAAAGACATGCTGCCATTGCTTAGTCAAACTGAGCAAGATGACCAAACTTAACAACATCATCAGCACGCGCCATGAGGCTACCTGTGTCCCCGTTAAGGGCAGCATAAACAGTCCAAACAAAAACATCATCGAGAATAAAAAGCTCGACGATACCGCTGCGACAGTTCCCTGAAAAGTTTGATTGGTTGTAAGCATAACAACAGCCTTAAAAGTAAAATCCTATGTACATTATTAAGAAAAAGTGAATAAAAAATAAAAGCCTCCGACGACAACGTCAGAGGCTTTTTTCTAGGACAATGATCAGAAACTAGACTGAAAAGCTAACTACCAAGACTATTACTCGTCATCGTCTACTGCATCATTATCCAATGTGTAATCGTTGGCAATATCGATAGCGTCGTTGGCATCGCTCAAAGCAGTATTGTCAGTTGCGGTATCGATATCTATCTGCTCCTGACTTTCCACCTCAAACGTGCCATCTTCTTTCATCGCATCGATTAATTCATCATCACCCTCTTCGTGCTCAACACGCGCCATAGCGACCAATTTTTCATCTTTTGGCAGACGAATGAGCGTGACACCCTGAGTGTTACGACCAGAGCTCGCAACGTGCTCAACTGGCGTACGTACTAGCGTTCCTTTGTCAGAGATTAAAATAATATCATCGGTAGCGTCAACCTTAGTCGCTCGCACCAATGCGCCATTACGCTCACTGGTCTTAATGGCGATAACACCGCCACCGCCACGGTTTTGCGTATTAAACTCTTCGATAAGGGTACGCTTACCAAAGCCGTTTTCACAAGCAATTAGGATTTCATGTACATCATCTTCGATAACGACCAATGATTTGATAAATTCATCAGTAGCCAAACGCATACCGCGGACGCCTTTCGCTGTACGGCCCATCGCACGAGCATCATTCTCATCAAAACGAATCGCTTTACCACTTGAAGCAAATAGCATCACTTCTTGATTGCCGTTGGTAATACGAGCGCTGACCAATTTATCACCCTCTTCTAGACCAACCGCGATCAAGCCGTTCGAGCGAATATTGGCAAACTGTTCAAGCTCAACACGCTTGACTGTGCCATTGGCGGTTGCAAAGAAGACAAAGCGGCCGCTAACTTCCTCAGACATTTGCGGAATCGGCAATATCGTCGTAACGGTTTCGTCGCTATTTAAACCAATTAGATTGACCAACGGACGACCACGAGCACCGCGGCTGGCAATCGGCACTTCAAACCCACGTAAGCTAAAGACGCGGCCACTGTCTGTGAAGCACAATACCGTAGAGTGCGTTGAGGTCACGACCAGATGATCAATCACATCATCTTCTTTCATTGCCGTTGCAGACTTACCTTTGCCGCCGCGCTTTTGTGCGACGTAGTCATCAATTGGCTGAGTCTTGGCATAGCCAGTACGCGACACCGTCATCACAACGGTTTGCTCAGGAATCAGGTCTTCACGGCTGAGATCCATGCGTGAGTCGATGATGTCGGTGCGACGCTCATCACCAAAGTTATCACGAATCTCGATCATCTCATTAGAGATAATACTCATCAGCTTATCAAAATCACCAAGAATAGACTCTAAATGAGTGATTTCGCGTAGTAAGTCTTGGTATTCCTCGGTCAATTTATCTTGCTCAAGGCCCGTCAAACGATGTAATTGCATGTCTAAAATCGCATTGACCTGCTCAAGTGACAAGCGATAACGCTCTTCGCCTTCGATCAGACCAAACGGCGCTTTAGGATCTTCGCCATCGATAAACTCAGGACGTACTGACTGACTACCAGCAGCCGTGAGCATCGCAACGACACTGCCTGAACCCCATGTATTATTCAATAAGCTTTCGCGGGCGAGTCCACGGTTTGCAGAGGCTTTAATCGTCGCAATAATCTCATCGATGTTGGCTAATGCAACCGTTAAACCTTCTAGCAAATGACCACGGACGCGGGCTTTGTTCAATTCATAAATCGTACGGCGCGTCACCACTTCTTGACGATGACGGACAAATGCAGCGATAAGCTGACGCAAGGTCAATAGCTTTGGCTGACCATTGTCTAGCGCGACCATATTGATGCTAAAGCTAGACTCAAGCGGCGTCTGCAAGAACAAGTTATTGACAATAACTTCGGCAGTCTCGCCGCGACGCAAGTCAATAGCGATACGCATACCGTCTTTGTCAGACTCATCACGAATCTCACTGATGCCCTCGATTTTTTTATCACGAACAAGCTCTGCGATACGCTCAATCAATTTGGCTTTATTCGCCTGATAAGGGATTTCGGTAAATACGATGCGCTCACGATCGCGGTTGACGCCAGTATTGCTCATCGGCTCAATATGATAACGACCACGAATATGCAAACGGCCTTTACCCGTGCGGTAAGCATCTAAGATACCTGCACGGCCATAGATAATACCGCCTGTAGGGAAATCAGGACCTGAAATATGTGACATCAGCTCTTCGGCTGAAACTTGTGGGTTTTCGGCATACGCCAAACAAGCATTGATCACTTCGGTCAAGTTATGCGGTGCCATATTGGTCGCCATACCAACAGCAATACCTGTCGCGCCATTGACCAATAGGTTAGGGATACGCGCTGGCATCACGCTTGGCATGCGCTCAGAGCCGTCGTAGTTGTCTTCCCAATCGACCGTATCTTTGTCCAAATCTGCCAGCATCTGATGAGTCAGCTTGGTCATACGTACTTCGGTATAACGCATCGCTGCCGGAGGATCATCATCGATCGAACCAAAGTTACCTTGACCATCAACCATTGGGTAGCGCAAGCTAAAATCCTGCGCCATACGGACGATGGCATCATAGACAGCACTATCGCCATGTGGATGGTACTTACCGATCACATCACCAACCACACGGGCAGACTTTTTGTACGGCTTATTATAATCATTAGACAACACGTGCATGGCATACATCACACGGCGGTGTACAGGTTTGAACCCATCACGCACATCAGGCAGCGCACGCGAGACGATCACGCTCATCGCATAATCCAGATAGGATTGCTTTAGTTCATCTACGATGCCAATAGGACTGACCGATTCGCTCATATACACTCCTTCACTCACATTTTTTTCTAACGTTGACACATCGCTTATGGCACCCACAGATCATATAAAAATACTGCCACATAAATGGGCAGTCATGATCAAAATACATACCATAAAAAAACACTGCTACACATGCAAAACAATAGGAAAATAGTGATACGGTTTTTGTTAAAAACAATGTTTAATAAAAGAAGCTATTTTAGCACAAATTTGCTGATTTAGGGGGTTCTGACCACCATTAAAATCAAGCTAGGCGGTTCATTTGCAGTGATATTTTGAATTACCCATACACTCTAAAATAATTCTAATGACAGGTTTTTTTTGATTGGCTGATTTTGCCATTTTTACAGACGAACTTACAACCTGCTGAGCAAAGAGATACTCCGTCCATCTTAGCTGAACAGAGCCTACCAATTGTTCTAACATGAGCTAATGGGTTTCATAAGTATATGATGATTTAAATTAGGTCAATGAGGCTATTTTTTTAGTGACGCTGGACAAAAAAATCCTAAGCGTTACACTAACTCATCTTTTATAGAACTCGAATAACGACCTAACAGGCTACTTTTATTATGGATATCATTCTTGCGATTGTTTGGATTTTAGCAATGGTGCTATATAGCTTTTCGAGCGATTATGTTGCTAGTTTTCCTAACCATAACAATCGCGCTGTACCCTATGTCCGTTGGGGAGCACTTTTAGTCGCCATGGCTTTGTCAGCATATTTAGCAAAAGCCTATCAAGAAAACCTACAAGGCAACGGTATGTGGGTATTTGTTATCGTCGTATTTGTCATTATTGTTTTAGCCAAGATCGTCTTTAAATGGGTCATTAATAGACGTTTGAAACGCTAAGCTATACTGAATATTTTTGTTGCTCTCAACCTCTCCGCTATTGATCTGAACGCCTTATGACCACTGAACATCAAAACAACCAACTTGGCCTAAACCAAGCCACCGCACCAGAAGACACACGAGCAGATCGTAGCTTCGATACCATTGCCGATCATTTTGAAAAAAAGGTCTATGGCGGTTTAAAAGGTGAAATCCGATTGGCGGTATTACGCCGTGATATTGTTGAATATAGTACACAAATGAGTGAAGCGCTTGGACGACCGCTGCGTATCTTAGATGTGGGTGCAGGGCTTGCACAAATTGCCATAGAGCTTGCTACTCAAGGTCATAGCGTCGTCATCAACGATATCTCAGCAAATATGCTTGAGAAGGCAAAAGCAAACGCTGAACAAATCGATCAAGCGCTGGATATCACATGGTACGTCTGTCCATACCAAACACTTGAAGAAACGCTAGGTAAAGAAGAAAACGATAAGTTTGATTTGATCCTATCGCACGCGCTACTTGAATGGTTGGCAGAGCCTGCTGCCGTCATGGACTTCTTTGATCAATATCTAACCGATGATGGCGCGCTATCTTTGTGCTTTTATAACCCTGCAAGCTTTGATTATCGCAACCTCATCATGGGAAATTTTAATTTACTCGATAATACGGACTATAAGGCGGACAATAAGAAAAGCCTCACACCCAATCATCCCGTTGCTAAAGAAGAAGTGGAGTCTTGGTTGAAGGCGCATGACTATCAGACGGTACGTAGCAGTGGTCTACGGGTATTTCATGACTATGCACCGCTCAAGCGTGGCGGGCATAACGATCCAGAGGCGGTGATAAGGATGGAGCTGCGCTACTCACAATTAGAGCCATACAAATGGCTTGGACGGTATTTGCATATTCTGGCTAAACGGTAAACTTAGACAACCGCTCAAAAGCTGTGAAGGCTGCTAAACGTCTTCATCAACTCTCGATGATCTGTCATATTCTGACCAAGTGGTGGCATTGACCTCTTTTTCGTCAAACACGACCACATGCTCCAATAACGGCAAGATACCAATATGTGAACCAATTTCATGATTATGATGGCTAGCAACCAGTGATAATATGGACTGTCCGTCATCTAACTGTAGACGGTACAAATAGTTGGCACCGCGGAACACTCGCCCAATCACCAAGGCTGTCTGCGTACTATCATCATCATGAATGATGTCATCAGGGCGCACGAGTACCTTGATTGGGGTACCATTTGGATAATCATATTCGCAGTACTGTGGTTGTCCTGATTGATCATAGACTTCCATGCGGCGATAGATATTGCCAAGCGCCGTCTCTACACGACCTTCTTTGATGATACCGTCTATCATCGCGCCTTCGCCGACGAACTCAGCGACAAAAGGACTGACAGGCTCATGATACAGCTCGCTTGGTGTTGCCCATTGTACCAATCTGCCCTTATCCATTACCCCGACTTTATCTGCTAACGCAAACGCTTCGTTTTGGTCATGAGTGACCAAGATTGCCGTAGTATTGGTACGTTTGAGAATGTCACGGACATTCATTGCCAAGGATTCACGTAATACCACGTCCAGATTAGAAAATGGCTCATCAAGTAGTAGTAATTTAGGCTTCGGTGCAAGCGCCCTTGCAAGTGCCACACGCTGCTGCTGACCACCGGACAGCTCATTTGGACGTTTATCCGCATGCTCCGTCAGTTCGACCAGGCTTAGCATCTCAGCCACACGAGCTTTTTTGTCAGCCGCTGACCATTTATTGAGGCCAAAGGCAATGTTTTTTGCCACGCTCAAATGACCAAAAAGCGCATAATCTTGAAACACCATCCCCATGCCGCGCTTGGCTGGTGCCACGGCAAAAGAGTCCCGAGCTGTTTTTTCCGTTAGACGTTGATTGTTTAAATGGATAGTACCGCCGCGGCTTTGCTCCAGTCCTGCAATCGCTCGCAATGCCGTGGTCTTGCCGCAGCCACTATAGCCCAAGAAGCAACCAATCTCTCCTTGCTCAAGCATCAACGACATGCCATTAACTACAATAGTATCGTCATAGCCGACAATTAGGTTTTGTACACTAAAATATGGATTGGTCGCGATAGTGCTCTTAGTATCTTGGCGCGCAGTATCGGCTTGTTCTACAGGCTTGCTACATTGAGACTGGGTTGTCCGAGTTTGCACGACTGGTGATTTTTTGACAGGAGTACTACGTGCTCCAGTCTTTACTGACTGAGCGTCTGACGAGTCGTTCATTGAATCAGTGTACATAGACAATCCCAGTTCGCTATTAGTAAATACAATGTTGGATAAAGCAGTAAAAATGATAATATAAGTTGGATCAAGCACCATTAAACATGGCATATTTATAAGCAGCAATGGCGGTTAGCTGTGTTTGTCACTTTGACGCAATAGTATCCAAACTGGAAGCAATCCGACCAGTACAATCAATAAACTTGGTAATGCTGCCCGCCCCCACATGCCTTCGCTTGTCATCTCAAACACGCGCACCGCCAGTGTATCCCAGCCCTGCCTGCGTGTCATCAATGTGATCGGCATCTCTTTCATCACTTCGACAAATCCCATTAACAATGCCGTTAGTACCCCAGGGCTAAGTACCGGTAGCATCACATGACGCCAACGCTGGTACGCACTGTCACTAAGCAGTTTCGCTGCGGCCTCTTGATTAACGGTCAATCGTTGTAACTGCCGATCCACTGGCTGAAAACTCACCGTCATAAAACGCGTCGACAATGCCAATAGCATAACGATCACACTGCCTGAGAGCACCTGCTGCGAGGTGATACCAAAAGCAATCATTTGATTGTCTAGCCACGCAATAGGAATAAAAATACCCACTGCCAATACCGTACCTGGCACGACGTAGCCTAAATTAGCGAGCGTGGTCATCAGTTTAGTCGATTTATCAGGATATTGCCGCTTGATCCACGCAATAATCACTGCCAAAAAGGCAATAAAAACTGTGGTCATACTAGCAATCATAAGGCTGTTAGTCACAAAATCAATATAGCGCGCATCAAAATCTTGGCGAAAATTCAGTGCAGTCCAATAAATCAGCTGCAAGAACGGTATTAGAAAAGCCAGCAAAAATACAAACGTACATAGCAAGCTCATCCCTATTTTGGCAGGAGTACTGGCGTCGAAACGCTGGTTGCTGCCTTGCGTAATCGAACTGCCGCGCTTGGCCTGCCAATACTGCTCAAACAGTACTACAATAAAAATCACACCGATGAGCAAGGCTGCTAACTGAGCCGCTGTGGTCAAACTAAAAAAGCCAAACCACGCCTTATAAATAGCAGTGGTAAACGTATCGACATTGAATACCGAAACCGCGCCAAAATCTGCCAATGTCTCCATACTTGCCAGCAATAAGCCACCGATAATCCAAGGCAGTGCTTGCGGTAATGCCAACCGAAAAAACACGCGGCTACGGCTCAAACCTAGCATCTGGCCTGCTTCAATCGCCCACCGACCTTGCGACAAAAACGCCTGACGCGCCAGCAAATACACATAAGGATAAAATGCCAGCGACAACACTAAACCTGCACCCCAGACATTACGTACCGAGGGAATCGCTGTCGTGATACCAAAATCGCGCAGTCCTGTCTGTAACGGCCCACTAAAATCCACAATACCAATAGTGACAAACGCCAATACGTAAGCCGGTATGGCAAGCGGCAACATGAGCGCCCACGAAAAAAACCGCTGACCAGGGAAGCGGTACATGCTGGTTACCCAAGCGAGAACCGTACCAATGGTCCCCGATATAACAGCCACCATAAACAGTAAAATCGCGGTATTTTTGAGCACTTGCGGCAGGACATACTCTGCCATATGCGTCCAAATATCGGCGACTGGTTGCGTCCACGACAACAACACGATCAAAATCGGCACCAGCATAAACAACGAAATCAGCCCTAAGACTGATTTCGAGATAATACGTTTACGAAGGGCATGGTCTTGACTGACCGTCTGATTGTCATCAGCTCTGCTACTGATTGGATCTTGCTCGCTAACAGACGCATCTGGCGTTGTGATCATAGTATCATTACCGTGTCATACTCACTCATCGAGACTTTTTAAGCGCCTACCAAACTCAAAACGTTCATTGTTTCATGACTAAACATTTCATCATCAGATTTTAGCAAATTGTCTTTAAAAAAGATGATGTTGAGCTTGGTATCACGATGACTGGCAGTCTTTTATTTATAACCCGCTTTGTCCATCATTTGAATGGCTTGAGTTTGTAGCTCACCAAATTTCTGTACGTTGATATCGTCTTTTTTGAACTCGCCCCAAGATCTGAGCATTTCTGACTCATCCACCCCTTCTTTGACTGGGAATTCTTTGTCTGAGCTGGCGTAAAGGCCTTGCGCCTCATCAGATGACAACCACTCAATCAGTTTAAGCGTACCGTCTGGATTATCTGACCCTGTAACCACGCCCGCGCCTGAAACGTTTACATGTGTACCAGTGGTGCCTTGGTTTGCCCAGAATATTTTCACAGGGAAGTTTGGTTTTTCGTCTAATAGGCGGCCATAGTAGTAACTGTTGGCGATACCAACTTCACACTGACCAGCAGCAATCGCCTCTAGCATGGCGGTATCATCACTGAACACGTCAGTGGCAAGATTATCAACCCAACCACGGATGACAGCTTCTGTTTTTTCTTCACCCAAATGCTCTATCATGCTGGCCACAAGTGACTGGTTGTATACCTTTTTAGAAGTACGCAAGCATAGTTTGCCTTTCCATTTTGGATCCGCCAAATCTGCATAAGTCGATAATTGATCGGCGCTAACTTTGCTTGGGTCATAAAAAATCGTACGCGCGCGCAGTGATAGACCTGTCCACTGACCTTTTGGATCGCGATACTTTGCAGGGACATTGGCCTCTAGCACAGACGACGCTACTGGCTGTAGCAACCCTTGCTGAGCCGCTTGCCATAAGTTACCCGCGTCCACCGTCAGTAGCATGTCAGCTGGAGTGTTTTGACCTTCCGCTTGCAAGCGCGCCATCAGTGGGCCAGTTTTGTCTGTGACAAGTTCAATCTTGACACCAGTCTGTTCAGTATAGCGATCTAGCAATGGTTTAATCAGCTGCTCATTACGTGAAGAATAAATAGTAATTGTTTGACCATCTGCACTGGTCGCACCGTCATCATTAGCTGCTTGCTGTTCAGTTTCAGTACCAGCCTCTGTTGTCTCTGTCTCCACGCTGTCTTCGGTTGTAGAAGAATTGCTACAGCCAACCATTCCCAACATCAGGCCAAATATGGCAGCAGACAATACAGGCTTGGTGGTGAATAGATTAGTGCGGATGGTGTTCAGTGGCATGGTTTTCCCCATAGTAATGCGATAAAAAAGAGACGGCAAATAGTGAGATAAAATGGTCAAAGCCCCTATTTGTTGGGATTCGTTGGACCATAATCATGGAAACAACATACTAATAGAAATGAGATTAACTATCAATACATTTATCTAACCCAAGATGCTGAAATTATTTGGCTTATTAGGGCGTGTTGAACATTCGACCATGGCACTGACAGCAACTATTTTTTAGGCGATTCGATGTTAAAAATAATAAGCTTAGTCACTCTAAGCGCTTATTTTTAACGATGAAGCGGCAAAAAAGAATCCTGTCCCCTGCTTTTATCGTTGGGGCTGATGCTAAAATTGCCCCATACTGCGTTACAAATCTCGCTAAGGCATCTGCATTATCGTCGCTTTGTGCCTTATCTGGAACAATTTTAGCGATCAGCAGTGCCTATTTGCGAATGTTCAACACGCCCTAGTCATTTTCTAAAGCTAAGTTGTACCCAAAACGGCTCTTGTGTTTTTGTACTCCTATCCTCTTGTGAATGGCAAATATATTAACGAATACCACACCAATTTAGAGCAGCCATTGCCCTAACATAACATTGACCGCCGCTTCTGTACGCAATATACGCGGCCCTATATGTACTGGCGTGCACCCGTGTGCGGCGAGTAGCGCTATCTCATAATCGATCCAACCGCCTTCAGCACCGATGCAGACCAAACTGGGCAATTCTAATGTTGTATCTAATTGTCGAAATTCAGAAAATGACTGCTCAGCATAAGGGTGTGCAACGATGGCTTGATTACTCACCAAACTGGTAAGCGTATCCTCTACAAATGGCTTAAAACGTTTTTTTAGCGTAATACGAGGTGCAATCGTATCAACCCCTTGTTGCAACCCTTCTAATACAAACTCATCAAGACGCTTAAGCAGCGGACTTTGCCAATAGCTTTTTTGCGTGCGATAGCTGTTAACAAGTACAATATCGCGTACGCCAAGCGCCGTCATATCCATGATCAAACGCCGCAATACTTTGGGACGAGGTAAGGCTAAAACCACGGTCAGATCCAGTTTGGCTGGCGGGGTAATACCGAGCTGAACATCGTATAACTGAATACTATCAGCAGCAATGTCCTCAATGACAGCCGTACCAAGATTGCCACCTAGCTGCCCAATTTTGAGCGTGTCACCAACTTTTGCGCCCAGTATGTTATTGACATGGTCGACTTGCACCACGTCATTGATTTGCGCTTTACTTGTGGAGAAATTTTCAACGGGCAGTAATATACAATTCATAATATCTCTTGCCCTAAATTTTGAGGAAAATATTGCTCAATAACGTCCTCAATCATAGCCAGTTGACGAGTCAACACTGCTTGCTGTTGTAAGGTTATTGTCTCGCCCGCCTGTCCTGCCTGCGTCGCTAATGGTAAATCACTTAACCAAGCCTCTAGCTGCTGATAAATAAGTGCGGTGTCATCAGTGCTATCAGTACCGTACTGATGATTTACTGTACTTTTAGCGCGCTCATTTGAGCCATCTATCGTCATTGGACGATAAAACTGATTGTTTGGTTGATATAAGGCGCCCACCTCGGCCAGCTTATCGACCACACTTTGGCACGATTGGGTGTAACGACCCATGATGACAGGCGTTACCACGCTCGCAGGTTCAACGGGATTGTGTCCGCCTATGTCTACTAGCGACCCTCCAACCAATGCGACATTTGCCAGTGTATACCAAGTCATCATCTCACCCATGCTGTCCGCCAGATAGACTTGCGTGTCTGCATTGATGGCCTCATCAAGACTGCGCCGTGCCATTGTTAGACCAGTCTTTTCGATCAATGCTGCAACTTCATCAAAACGCTCAGGATGTCTAGGCACGATGATCAGTAACGTATTGGCTAGTGATGACTGCGATAAGATCTGCTGATGTAACGATAGCGCCGTCTCTTCTTCGCCGTTATGAGTGCTTGCTGCCACCCAAACTGGTCGGTCTGCTATCGCAAACGCTTTTGCCAGCGCATTTTTTTTAGCGAGCGCATTTTTTTTAGAGGGTATCTGCGCACTTGCATCTTTTGCATCAACAGCTAAATTATCGGAATCGATAGCTTCCACATCAATTTTAGGCGTATTGATGACCCACTTTAGCGACCCTGCCACGCGGATCTGTGCGCTATCCGCCCCTAATTGACGAAAGCGTTTGGCAGAATCGCTGTCTTGCGCAATGATGAGCGCAAGGTTTTTCATCATGCTGCTGCTCACCGCACCAATTTTTTGATAACTTTTAAAAGAAGACACCGAGAGACGACCATTGACGAGAATACTTGGTATCTGATGCTGAGCAAGCTTGGTCAAGATATTCGCCCATAGTTCAGTTTCGACAAACAGTGCGGCGATAGGCTGTACATGCGTCAAAAATGTCTCAATCACGGCAGGAGTATCAACGGGGACATAGCTGTGACTCATACGACCTTGAGCGATTTCATCTACAAACCGACTGGCACCGCGAGCAAAACCTGTCTGCGTGGTGTTGGTCAACCATATCTGATAGCCACTAGCCAGTAATGCGTCTAATAAAGGTGCAACCGTATTGGTCTCACCCAACGATACCGCATGACACCAAATCACACCTTTATTACTGTGACCAGTAATCGCTGGACGCGGTGGATATTGTTTGCCAAAACGCTGCGCCACTTCTTGCTGATAATTGTCACGTTTGTGAGAGCGCCGCCATACTTGCAGACGGTATAGCGGCTTTAGCACACCGATCAGAAATTGATAATAAAATGGCGTCTGATACACCGCACGATCAGTCAATAAATTATGACCTGACAACCTAGTGTCAGTCGAATGGGAAGATGTGTCAGATGGAGTATGAGATGATGGCATGGAGTAGCCCAGATTAGTAATGAATCAAACAGCAGAAAGGTAAATATAAAAACGCGCCAATTCTACCTGAAATCAGCGCGTAACCATAAACTTTTAAAAGTTTACTGAGTCAATAGCGATTAGACGATAATCAGTATCAGTACCGCAACCACGATCACTGCACCAAACAGTAACTGATAGCGCTTGTTACTGTGCTGCTCTTGTTTTTGCGTCGTGATCAGCGCTTGCGCTTGCTCCCATTGAGACACAAGGTTTGCCGCCTCTATATGACCATTATCTGCCGCTTGCTCTAGCCAGTATTTACCACTATCAATATCTTGCGGCATGCCTACCCCTTGATAATACAGCTTGCTAAGTAAACGCTGGGCACGGCTGTCGTTTTTGCTAGCGGCTTGCTTTACCCATTCCACGCCAGATTTTTTAGCGTCCTTGTCATCTGCCGTGAGTCCTTCGCCAAGCAACTCGTACATCGCCAAGCGTAGCATGGCAGCCGTATTACCCGCTTCTGCAGCCACCTGTAATGCTAGCAATGCTTTATTTTTTGCTGCTATATGATTGTCTGAAAACACAACTTGGCCACGCGGTTTGTCCTGCTTGGCAATGTGCTGCTCAAACTGATCGAGGACTTTGCAAGCTTGCTGATATTCAGTCACGCCTGCTGTTTGCGGCACCTCAATCTCGTCTAACTCTATGAGTAGCTGCGTAAACATTTCTGGTGTCGGTGGGGTTTTTACAGGCGCCATAGGCTTGGTGGCTGGCGACGCTACCTTCGTCAGCTCAGGTTTTGCTTGAAGCTCTGGTTGGCGCGGCGCGGTACTCATTAAAGGTTTAGATACAGTAGTTGCAGCAGAAGGGCGCTCGATATTGGCTGATACTATATTAACATCAGCCAATTCATTATTTACCGGTACGTCCTCTGATGCCTCATAATGACTAGCAGGTTGACTTGTACTGATAGTCGTACTCGAATCTATCGTTGAGTGTATGCTTTGGGTCGTATTATGCGTTGCTGACTCAGTCTTTAAATAACTAAGAGTATCTGTATTACTCGCTTGATCCGATAAATCTGGCAATCTTGCGCTAACTGCTTGGTATAGTCCACTCTCCGCCTGTCCCCCTTGTACCGCTTCAAATGGCCGATCAATATTGCCAAATAGACGCAGCCCTATTGGCTCTAAAGGAAAAAATAAAGGCAGCGCATCAGTAGCCGCATTATTATCACCATAGCCAACGGCCATATGCTGATAAAAGTCATCGGTAATCAATGACAGCTCAGGATAGCGTTTGCGTAGCTCAAACTGCCCATACCAATGGGGCTTATTTTGCCACTGCTGTGCCAATACGCGACCTGCATAAAATCCTAGAAACACCATAAAGTTGCGATAGTGCTCATCGACCAGTAACGTCGCCTCGTCCCATATACCGCCTTTCATCATGTTGCGGCGTACCTGAGACAATAGTGTATCAATACGCTGTAAGCTCTCAAGCGACTCATCTAGCGCACAATTATGCAACTGTGTCTCATATGCGATACCACCTGCGATAGGACGCCCAGCTAAAAAATCTTGCCAGTAACCTTCTGCAATATAGTCAAGTGGTGTTAAGGGCGAGGCAGACATAGACAGGCGTGTCCTTTTTTAGATAAGTTGATTATAGAGACAATGATAATGATTAAAAATATGAGCATAAAAAAACACGGACAGGTTACCTTAACCTAAAATTGAGCGTGCTACAATAAAGGACTAAACAAGCGTACGACATTATCAAATAAGCGTTTTGATCCATGGCGCTGCTGCCACTCTTCATTGCCCAAAATACGGCAACTTTGTAAATATATTTCTTGACAGTCAGCCACTTGAGCGACCATCTCTGGCGTATAAATCGCCAAGCTGACTTCCATATTTAAATAAAAACTGCGCATATCTATATTGACCGTACCAAACAGGCAGTAGTCGTCATCGATAACCACGGTTTTTGCATGTAGCAACCCCCCTCGAAATAGCGCAATGGTCACGCCAGCATCGAGTAGCTCTTGATAATAAGCTTGTGAAGCATGCTGCACCAAAAACGAATCGACTTTTTCAGGAACAATAATCGTCACCTCAACGCCGCGCTTAGCCGCTATCGTCAGTGCACCTGATAGCGACTCATCGGGTACAAAGTATGGGGTGGTAATACGAATACGCTTATTGGCACGGTGAATCACAGTCACTAACGTATTGTAAATCACATGCGCTGTCAGCTGCGGTGCTGACGGTATGAGCTGTGCCATCACCTTGTCTACGACAGGCATCTTTGGTATCACAATTGAAGTGCTACCGATACCTGGCTGCTCGTGATAATCAATGTGATCGCTCAATACTTTTACGCGACTGTTTAAGTCGTTGATGGTCGGATCCATCACATAGAGCTTTCGCGTATAGTTATTGATTCGCTGATTGAGCGCATCTAGGTTTTCGTTGTTTTCGGCGCCGATATCAGTAACAATAACTTTGGCCATGGCGGTATTGATACTAATAGAGTGCTGGCTGGTGGTTCTAATCGCCACATCAATCCACTGTCCGACATTTTTATTTTGCTTAAAAAACCGTGGATCAACCAAATTAAAGCTACCGATATAGCCAATATATTCGTCAATGACCACCATCTTACGGTGATTACGTAAATCAGAGCGCTTAAATAGTGTCTTAAGCAGTCCCACTGGCAGCGACTGATGGACAAACACACCGGCTTTTTCTAATTTACGATGGGCACTACTATTAATAAAACTAAAGCTACCTACACTATCAGCCAATATGTGACACTCAACGCCGCGCTGAGCGGCTACTGACAACGCCTCTATCACATCGAGTACTTTTCCTCTGGGATATACAATATAAAACTCCATAAAGACAATGCGCTGCGCTGCATGGATATCCTCAATCAAACGCTGAAAAATCGATGCAGGATCTGTTAACAACTGCATTTGATGATCGGGAAATACTCCTAGCCCTGTCCAGCGCGTTCCTATTTGGCTCACACCGCGGTATTTGATGGGTAGCAGATCTTGTCCTTTATCAAACACCAGTTGCTCGCGCCGTGCCATGTCATTCATCATGATGCTTGCTTGATCCACGCGCTCACGGTAGCGTCGTCCAATCATCGGCTCGCCTAGTAGTATGTATGCAATCAGACCGAACACGGGCACGGTATAAAGCACTGCAATCCAAGCAATGGATACACCAATATTACGCTGCACTGACACAACGCGTAACGTCATAACAATCATCAGTATAATATGAAATATCAGACCTAGACCTGCGTACTCTCCCCACGTCCAGTTAGTAAAGATCTGCCCAATCGTAAAAATATCTATGCTGGCCTCCCTCAATCATGCTCAAAAAACAAAGTATCCGTAGTATAGTAGCTTTTCACCATCAAACAACTGCTAACAATCATAACCTGCCTCTAAAAAATACAAGTAAGTATCTACCATATATTACTGTTTTTAATACCATTAAAAATTTATTTCCGATTATTTCATAAAATAGTCAAAATAACGTTTGACAGTCAAGTGTAAATCTATATAATACACACCCACAGAGCGGGTGATTAGCTCAGTTGGTAGAGCGTCTGCCTTACACGCAGAATGTCGGCGGTTCGAATCCGTCATCACCCACCACTTACTAGCTTGTGGTAAAAAAGCTAAACGACCTAAGCAGCGGTAGTTCAGTTGGTTAGAATACCGGCCTGTCACGCCGGGGGTCGCGGGTTCGAGTCCCGTCCGCTGCGCCATATTTAAAACTTAAGTTTTATACAAGTTTCGCCTCAAACATTAGATTGTTTGGGGTTTTTTTGTGTTTGAATTTCGTCGTTAAGCCTTTATCTATAAGGTGTGTATATTTTACCCCTACTAATTATTTATAATTGGCATAATCTTTGATAATGTATGAATGACAAGTTTTTTTGCATGCGCCCTATCTTCTGAAAAACGGTGACCAAGTACTCGGTGACCAAACGGTGACCATTTTGTGACCAAGGTTATTAAAGTTGCTGACTGTAACTGATCCTTAAAGTTCATGCTTACTGATAAGTCTAGTAGCTTAAATGTGAAGCTCAAACTAAGCTTTAGATAAAGACGGAAACCTTTCTACCCATTCACCGATAACCACTTTGTCAGTTTCAATACAAAATGGTATAGCCCACAATCTCAATTCTTCTGCTAAATAAAAACACTCCAAAGGTATTTCGAACTGATGATGCTTAGGATAAATAAGCATCATGTCCCCACACCCGTTCAAATATTTATAACCATAAGCAAATAACTGATAAATATCCGACTGACTGATATTGAAATTGTTATCACTGTTATTGAAGCTTATTAACTTCCACTTAGTATCAAGTACATGGTGATTTCTTCTTTCTTTACTGATTAATAGATCAGGTTTTAATTGAAAGCGCGGTTTTAAACCTTTTTGGTTATTCACCATGTGCTTACTAGAAGCTTGTGTTGTTAGTTGCCAGGGCGCCTTAATATCTCGTCGTAGGCATCTTGCTACATACTTCTCGAACAAAATTTCCATTGGAAATAACAATGCAATACCCCGATGCTCTCCCTTTTGAAAGTTTGGATTAAGCTTTTCAAGTATTAGTTGGCACCATGGCTTTATCGCTCGGTAGGATTGCAATATTTTGATGTCTGACCACTTATGCATTGAGTTTAGAGGCTCTCTAAGACTCGCTATAGGGTCTAAGATGTGTGAGAACTCATTAGCCAGTCGCCAGTTCTCAGAACTTCTACAGTGCTGCTGTACGTAATCCAATGCCGTTTTAATTAATTGGTTCTCAAGTCGATTGGAATGATAGACATCATGACGAATATGAAAAAGATGAGCTCTACCAACCGTTTGCCTTTGTTGAACTGTAATATCAAGCTGGCCGCGAATAAATCTACTTTCTTCTTCGACTCGCTGATAGTCAAATCTGAGCCCAGACGCTACCAGCTCCTTTAGCAAATATAAAAACTGGTAGTATATCCATTCGTGAATAGGTAGGTTCATTCGATTGAGATTGGCAGATTGAGCCTCTTTATAGGACAATTGCAAAACGGAGCTCAACATTTTGCATAAGACGGCTCTGCTATTATCTGGTTCCTGTAAACCTAACCCTGTCTTTGGTAGTACCTCAATACCTTCGCCGCAAGGACTTTCTAAATAGCCCACATAAGAGTGCAGCTGTAAGTATTGTGGACGCTTATAAGTAATAAACCGTCCATAGCTCTCTTTTTCGCTTAATTGCACTAACCAATCAAAAGTTTCTTGCTTGATAATAGCTAAATCTAAGCTAGGACATGCTGTCTTATCTGTTGTCAGCTGAGCATATTCTCTGACTTGAATCATGCTTCGCTATCCAAAATTTTAGACTCAGTCTGGATTAGTATTTTCTTATAGGATTCAGGATTGTTAAAAGCAGTCTTATTAATATGATAACGACGGTCGTTTAGACCTGTAATACTACTATGAAATAACTCGCTAACGGTCGGAGTTATCTCCCTAGTTTGAACAAACTGTTCTGATGTATGTTTACTAGGATCATTCAACACCCAGCCAATACGCTCCCAATCTGAAAAGAAATATTCCTGAAGTAACGGGATAATCCGTCTCTTAAAAATGTTACCTAATTCAATTTCTCTTTCGTCATCTGAATCTAAGTCTTTCAAGGACCAAAAATACGAGTGCCCTATGACGTGTTCACGATCTAACAGGACTTCAATACGCTGATTCATTACTGTCAGAATTTTAGATACAGCAATGCCATGAACTTTTATGCCATCTAATAGTTTAGGTTGAGGTAATAGCTCAACAAAATCAAATCGACGGCGTAATGCTAAATCTAGCTGTGCAAGAGATTTATCAGCGGTATTCATAGTGCCTAGTATGTAGAGATTTGAGGGTACTGAGAACGGTAGTTTTGAATAAGGCAGTATAACTTCACGCGCATCTGTACCGCCTTTACGCTTATCAGGCTCAAGTAATGTAATAAGCTCACCAAAAATACGGGATATGTTGCCGCGGTTGATTTCATCAATAATAATTAAATGTGGTAACTCTCTAGAATTGGTAGTAGGTTCTGGAGTAAGCAAATGTTTTAATTTTTCTCGATCAATGGTTGTGTCACGTAACTGATAAATAGCCATCTGAGACAATGACTTATCAAATAAACGTTCTTTTGGAAGACTCGGGCTATATATACGCAGCCACTTAACCTTTCTTAATTGCTGAAATCCATAGCGCTCTTTCGTGTCTAAAAATTCATAGTCGTCTGTAATCTCAGCAATAGCACGGAACTTATGGTTACCATTAGATATGATTACTAGATCACCAATACTAACCGCATTTTTGAAAATATTAACAGCTGTAGCTTTATAGTTACTAGGATCATCAGCTAAAGAAATGTTATGCGATTGCTCTATCTTTGCAACTACTTCTCTACGATTACTACAGTTCGAAAAGTCGATGTCATCACCCCAACCTAGAAGCACATAATTGTTATCAATGCATTCATTAAATATCTCATTTTCATCGGAGATATTAGTATTTCCTAAAGAAAGCTTCCATATATTCTTACCTTCAATATTGACTGTTTGTGTAGAGCCCGTCTGTTCTGTTGTTATGGCATTAGTACATAATTGCTTGAAAACACCATCAACCACTTCATAGCTAATGTTTGAATTATTATCGTTTCCTTCTACAACTACAGGTCTAATACCTTCCACGAAGTCCTCATAAGAAAAACTTTGATGAAAAGTTGTAAATGCAACACGCCCTTTTGCCGTTAGTTCATCATACTTATCTTTGATCTTTTGACGCTTGAATTTGTCATTGCTTAGAGACTCATACCAATCGGGAGCAACGCACTGTACAGCGAGTTCTGTAGTACAGTAGGTCTTACCTGTGCCTGGAGGGCCATACAAAATGCGATTAAGGTTAGCCATATTTGGTTCTCTACTTTTTGTTTTAATGTTATACCCACTCTGTTGTGACGCAACTTTCTTATCAGTATTTTTATACCATGCTTCATATGATATTTGCCAAAATGGCATGTCAGTTTTTACCTTCAATTTTTCCAGAAGATTTTGGTAATCAGACCAACTTTCTTGAGGTAAAGTGAACCCTTGTTGTTCAAGCCACGGCTCAGTTTGTGCATCTATTGGTAGATACTGTGATGGGTTTATATAAAATAAGTATTGGGTAAGTTTCGTAAATCCTGTACCAAGTATTTTTAATGCTGAATTAAAGTCTTGCTCTTTAATATCACCATTACGAGCTTGCCGAAATAACTCCCAAAGCAAAGGGATGGAGTCATCAGAACGTATATATTTATATGGAAACAACCAGAACTTTAGTGCCTGAGCTGTGGGTACGCCATCAAAATCTTTAGGAAGAGAAATATCTTTCCCAATTACATTTATTAATTTACTAATTAGTTTTTCTCTATTTTTAACTCCAAATTTCATAAAAGCAGCAAAAAAAGTAAAAGGATCTATCTCTTTCAATGCTTCTTTTTTTTCTTCTTCTATGTATTCATCTTCTAATCCTTTAGTAATACCAGTTTTAGCGAGTATGTTGACTAACTCTTCCTGCTTGTCCTCGTAGTCAACTATCCAATCCGCAATAGCTTTAAAAGCCGGAATCCATGTGTACTGCTCATTACGCTGTCTGACATCCATTAAACAATCTTCCATATAATTTTTTCTAACTATTAAAAAATAAAAATTTTTACGGCATTAACCCAGTGGGAGATTGCCCAAGTATTTGAGACTATACTCATGCCACTAAAGGCATACACAAAATAGGAGCAACACCATGAGTAAGTCTACGCAATCAAAACCAACTTCAAACCAAGGCAACGGTGGGAATTGGCCAACTAAGAACGGTTCAAGCAATTCGTCGGGATCAAATCGCGGAAATGCAAAGCCTAAATAAATTCAAATATAATCAATTTGGAGAGGCAGATGCGGTAGCAAGCCACATCTGCTTTCAAAAATATGAGATATTCAAGCAACAAAGATTTTAATCATCATATAAAGCGCCTAATAAAGCAAGGCTGGTTATTTAGAAAGAAACGAAAACACAATCAGATCGTTGCACCATGTGGACAGTCTGTTACTTTTTCTAAAACGCCGAGCGATCATAGGGCACTTAAGAATTTTATCAATGATATTAAACATGCAAAAGAAGGATATGTGTAATGAGCAATACAAGCATTAAGAAAACCCCTTATTTCCTCCCTGCTGAAGTAGTAAGAGCGATTGCTAGAGCTATTGATAGCAAGAATGATAGTGAATCGTTAGATAACAAATGTCATGATCTATATCTAAGTAAGAATGAGCTTGACCAGCTTATCAATATACATATACATAAAGTTATCGAACGAGTTGAGCTAAAAAGATCAGTTGAGAACGAGCTTAAGTCTTTGATTGCCCAAATGTTTGACGATTACCTGAAGGTAATAGCAAACTACGGTCTATCAGAGCGAAATAGAGATGATATTGGACCTTGGATAATTGAAGCCTTCTTTTGCCCTCACTTAATTAATATTGTCTCTTTTTTAGGGGTAAGAACAAAACCCTTTCAAAAATCTGACTATATTGAGCTAATGACCGATACCTCTACAAGTTTGGAGCTTGCTTTTAAAATAGTTAAAAAACGGGTTAAAGGTTGGAGTGCCTTTTATGCAGGTTTACCTAAGGGTGATAAGGATAAAATTACGGCCTGGCGTCGCGGCGATGATCTACCCAGTTATGGCAGTTTGCTGTCGATTCTCAACCCTAAGCGCCATGATATCTCAAAAAATATCCTCGTCTTCTTAATAACGGCTCGTGCTATTGGTTACTTTAAAAGACATAATGATTTTGAATTATTAACTCAATATTTCAAGTCGCCTAAATCTCTTGAAGCTCTAATGGTTCAATTTGAAGACTTACTATTAGCACTAAACGAGAGTGATATGCAATATGTAGCCACTCTATATCAGAAGAAAGATGAGCAGTTTCTTCATCGACCTTCTACTATTATTTTAGAACTGCTAACTTATAGTTTAAGCAGTTTTTCGAAGGATGAAATAAAACAGGCCAAAGAATATTTTTTTAATGCATTTGAGCTGAGCCTATATCGGTCAGGACATTTATGCGAGCGAATTATTGAAGTTGGTTTCGTTATTGCTAGCTGGCAAGAAACCCCTGATATGAGCTTAATATCCAAGCTAAAAAGTGTCCAAAATCTATATGGCTACACTCTACCTACGATAGTGACTGGGGATACCAAACGGAAGAAAGAAAACCTAGTTGAAGACTGGGAGATCAATATGTGGCGGAGCAACGCGCAAAGGGTGTTCAGTAATTTCAAGGTTGAACTACCAGAAAAATATCAAGTGAGCTCAGCTATTCTACCTATACATTTAAACGCAAAAGAGCTAGCGCTTGACATCAAAAAGCCCAATAAGAAAGTAAAGCTAAATGACAATAGCAAGCTCCATAGAGATAAGAATAAGAAGAAGCAAGTAACGACACAGCTCATCTGGAATACGTTGCTTGAAGACCTAAATGCTGTTAATAAACTCTTGCAAGCTGGTGCTGACATCAATATCCTCTCTGATAACAATGAATCAGCTTTATTAATTGCTTTGCAGTATATGAATTTAACAGAGCCTCATGAACCAGACGATAGCTTTTATCAAGCGCTTAAAGGTTTGGAGTATACGCCAAAGACAATCAACGCGGTAACCGCTAAAAAGCATCTTTTCCCATTATTAAGTGCCGTGCAGACGGGACGACCTGATGTCGTCGAACATATTGTAAACTTAGGGGCAGATGTCAATCAAAAAGGTGGTGGCAGCCATCTAGACGCACTAACCATGTGTATATCTCTAATCGGAACAATTAAGAACTCAAAACTGCTACTTAACCAGTTTAATATGATGGCTAAAGACCCAAAAGTCGTAATAGAAAAAATGAGCGACTTTGAGTTTTCTACCTTCATCAGAGATACACAAGGTAGTTTTGGTGTTAATAGACAGCAAGTGAAACGCTATCTTGCCCAAAGTAGGGAAAGTTCGGATGCAACGGCTATTCTTAAAGATGTATCTAACTTTTTCCAACTTAGATTAACACATGAAGTGCAATACCAAATGCAAGGTGAAAAAAAGACCTAGATGCGCTAGCATCAAAGTTTTTATCCACCGACCAAAGTGAGATTGCAACCATGAGCTATACACATCTAAGCCTAGGTGAACGATACCAGATTTATGCCCTTAAAGGGGCAAAACATAGTATTAATTTTATAGCGAGGGTGTTAAACAGAAGTCCCAGTACCATATCAAGAGAGCTTAGGCGTAATAAAAGCCTACGAGGTTACCGAGCAAAGCATGCTAATAACAAGGCTTGTGACAGACGGGCTAACAACGCCACAACTATTGTGACTGACCTCTGGGCATGGGTGACAGACAAGCTTAAAGAGAACTGGAGTCCTGAGCAAATATCTGGCGTTCATGCTGGTATCAGTCATATGAGCATTTATCGCTATATTTGGCGTGATAAGAGGCAGGGCGGTACATTGTGGCAGTGTCTCAGACGTAAAGGAAAACCATACCGGCAGCGTCTAACCGCTGAGACTCGAGGCCGTATCAATGACAGAGTCTCGATTCATGAGCGCCCTTGTATTGTTGAAGAACGCTCACGTATTGGAGATTGGGAAGCGGATACCGTTATCGGTCAGCATCACAAGCAAGCGATTGTCACGCTCGTTGAACGTAAAACGGGGCTGCTGAAGATGAAGCGTGTGGGTCATAAAACAGCACAGCAAGTATCAGAGGCAATGATAGAACTCTTAGCGCCAGTGAGGTTGCAGGTTAAGACCATTACCTCTGACAATGGTAAAGAGTTTGCTCAGCATAAGAAGGTGAAACAAAAGCTCTTTAGCCCTTTCTTCTTTGCCGATGCTTATGCGTCATGGCAGCGAGGAACCAACGAGAATACCAATGGCCTTATCAGAGAGTACTTGCCTAAGGGTTGTGACTTTAGACAAGTCTCTGATAATGAAATACAGGACATTGAGAACAAACTAAACAACAGACCAAGAAAACGATTAGGGTTTAAAACGCCTATGCAGGCGTTCTATAATATTAATTAGCGTTGCACTTGGTGTGTTAATCTAAGCAAGAGAAAATTCAGGCAAACTACGAGATATTCGATTTGAGCGAAATGCGAAAAATAGCAAAGCTACTAATTGATCGAGGTGCAAATCCTAGCGCTAGATATGACTGGCATGGCATCGATGGGTACACTCCATTTTTATTAGCTTGTGAGATTAATGAAGCTGAACTGGTCTCTTATATGTTGGATAACGCTAATGAGTACTCAAAAGATGACATTATCAATACGGTATATAGAGATCGTAGAGATGGTCAAGCTATTGGCTATGAGAGAGTTTGTAAGTATTTTAAATCAGACGATGTGCTGGAAGTCATAGATAGGCATTTAACTTTAGCTAGTAGTGATGAAGTGAATTAACTTCATTAGCGTAATCTTTTAATACAACCTGATAGCCATAAGAAAGTATTATTGCTTTCAGGTTATATTAGATCAAATATACGTATAGCAATCTATGGCATACCTTCAACGACCGTAGTATTCTCATCATTGTATATTCTAAGTTTGGGCTCCATCATCTCGGTTCCATAGTCGTAGACTATAAATTCAGGCTGAAATCTATCTACAGCTTGGCCAATATATACACAGGCCGCATTTGAGGCACAAACCAATAGATGTATTTTTTTAATACCATGCTTCTGATTTAAGTTAGTGAAAATTTCCTTAAGCCTATTAGCTAGTTTTTCACCTTCAAGTGGATGTGCTATTGCGCCATTACCGTACCCATAAGTTTTAGGAGGATATATATTTATTACTGGAAGCTTGTCTTGGACCTGTTGATTAAGATGCTCAATTGTTGCATCAATCATTGCAGCATCTGCGGTTAGTTTGACGCTAACAATAACCTCAGATTGCCCTGAGTCAATCTCTGGCTCGTCAATAATAAATGCATCTTCTCTAGGCTGCACCCCAGGCCACATCCAACTACTAGCATCTCTGTAACGCAGCATTGGCATTAATTTAGACTTATTACCAAACTTCGCACCAAAACCTATTAAAGCAAAAGTCGGACCTAAGACGAATACTGCAGCACCAGATCCTTCAGTTCGATCATGAATTTTATTAACACATTTCTCGATATTCCTTGAAGCATTCTCTTCAAAACTATTATCAGTATCCATTGACTCACTTGCACCAGAATTCACACTAATAATATGGTCTGATGCTCTATGTTCAAACACACTTAGGGACTTTGATATTGCCACCGAACTGGGCTTTTCTACATGTTGACTGTTTACGCCCCAAGGAATAAAGAAAATATCAACTGGCGTATAATTTAGAGCATCAAGTAACTTGTTGCATAAGCAGACGTGTTCTTCACGCATTTTAGTTAATAATGGTGCTGGATAATATGAGCTTGCAATCCTATCTACTAAGCGATGATGTATATCACACAGCAGCAAAATATTACTAGCATCATTGGATAATAAACGTGATAGATATAGTGCTCCTCTAGGGCCCTTAGTAGAGGACGCAATATTATGAGCCAAATAACCGTAGTTACCCTCATAACCAGTTAAACCATCAACATCTAAGCGTTGTCCACACCCTCTGAACATACATCGTCCATGACTATCATCCATAACTTTACGCTTAAGATAGACATCAAAATTTTCCCCTCTACCACCATCATTAATTTTCAAAATTAGATCATTTACAAAATCTTTTAACGACTCGTTAGTTACAGGGTATGAGCTTTGCAGACAATTAGACCATAAAGACATAACATCATTTTTCTGCTTCATACTCTTAGCTTCAAAAACTTCAACTTCCGAGATTTTATAATCCGTTTTTATTTCAAAATTTTCACTTAGGTATTGAATGAATAAGTAATTATGGTCATCTATCAGAGAAAATCTAAAAACATCAATCAACTCACCATTACTGAACAACAATGTCAGTAAGTTATGGTGGCTTGCGTCTGAAAGGAAGCCAACATGATCCCATTGTAGTCCTATACCTTTGAGATGGTCGAAATATTGTTTGGCCGACTCAAGGTCGGTAAATATAGTTTTATTTAAGGATTGATCATGCACAGTCTGAGTTACTGCAGATAGGTTATTCGTAGTCATTTTTTAATCGTCCTCATCACAAAAAGGTAAATAGCCTAAAAATATTCTAGAGGTTTGAGAGTAGGCAATCCAAAAGCCAATATGACTCGTACCAACGATGACATAAAAAATACGTTCTGATAGGTATTTAGAGCTAGTGAATTGACTGGCTAAATCATTTAAGTCGGTATTAGATGGATTAGGTTTTGGCTCAGGATGTGTATGCCATAGCCCTAGAAGACCACCAAAACCTTTAGTGTCTTTCCAATATTTTTTCAGAGCTGTATCGTGAGATTTGGAACGAAAGAAAGTAGTGCGAGTACGCTTATCTCTAAACATGGGCGTCGTTAAGTCGTCTACCAATATCGTATGACTATCTGGATAATATCTACCTAATAATATACCGCCAGCTTCCTTAGATTTGGCTTGTAATTGTCTAAAGTCGAACCAAATGCCTATGACAGACTCAGCTATTACGCCCTCATATGCTTTATCATTTTCTTTCCACACGATGCGATTATTTAGGTACTGCAACATGAGCAACCTGCAACTTTGATATAGCTTAATGGCTGTGAATAATAACCACCGTTTTGTAGAGCTGCCTCATGGTGCTTAGTAGCTTCTAAGCCATAGTCAATCGGTAATTTATTGGTAGCGCACCACGATTGTAATCCAGTTTTAAGTTCAATCACGAACTCAGCTATAATCACTGCTGTTTTCATAGCGTGGACTGAACCATATGCTGTGAACGCTCCAGCACATCCAGTAATATTTTTTGATAAAACTATGCCAGAAGGATTACTAAACAAACTGGTCTTTATATAATTTGAAGGATTGCCATCACCATCATAGTAAAGACACTTCAAACAGGCATCCTTATTACTTTTGAATCCTAAAACATGACCACCCAATCCGTAAGCTTCTAGCCAACCAGATGCAACATGAACACTGGTATCATATGTATATAAGCGTCGGCACACTTCGAGTTCTGTTGGTGGGTGACCTGTAGCTAACACTATAGAATGAATTTCAGATAGCTGTTCACTGTTTTGACTAATGAGCCAGTTTAAGATATTAGTCTTGTAAGCTACTATCTCTAACTCAGGTATGTTTTGCTGGAGACGATTTTTAAGAGCGCCAACTTTAGACTGGTTGACATCTTGTACTCCAAGGTAATGCCGCATAATATTGTCAGTTTTCATATCATCATTATCGATAAGTATTAGTTTATCGACGTCTGACTCAGCCAGCATTTCTGCAACTCTTGAACCAACTGAACCGCAGCCAGCTATCACAACGGTTTTTTTATTTGATAATTGAGACTCAATCCCAGTACGATTAAGTAAGTACTCACGCCAGCCACGCTGTAAAGTTTGAACCTTGAAATTACGATACTTATTCGAAGCCATATCCTGATAATAGGAGATGACCAAGTAAGTATGCATTTTAGGCGTAGGTATCTCTAAGAGAACGATTTTAAACTTACTTTTCTTGTTTAAGCTGTCTAACTGTTGGGTACTGAAGTTTAAGGTTTGTTGTTCCCACCAGTGTTCATCAAAGGATGTGAAAAGATTAGGAATAACAAAATCCTCGATACGAGGTAAGGATATCTTAGTTACTTTTATAGCAGTATAAGGGCTAGAGCTAGGTGGATGTTGACTAGCACCATCTACTAAGTATTTAATGTGATAAAACTGAGGTGTATTACGTTGTCTCGAGCAATTAATACACCACGCATATAAACTGTCAGATTGATTTGGATTGTGTGTCGCAACGATAACTGGTGCATCTGACACGATTGTCTGGTTATAACCATCAATTTCTTCGTATAGAGCAATCCTGTTACCAGCTTGATATGACTTAAGAGAGTTCGTAAGAATGTCTATAGCCGCATCTACAGTGTATTTAAAAAGACCAAATAAGTCAGCGCTATCAAACATTTCACCTTGATGATCTTTAACACATATCAAGCCGTTATTACCTACATGATCTAATGCTGGTAAGTTGCATTGAGTAACTGATACGGTAGGCAGCAATAGCCAGCGCTTTTGATCAATATATTTGACTGATAAAGGGATTGTCTGTCCATGAATATTTAAATCAAAGCCTATGGCTATAAAACCATCTTTTCTATCCTCACTCTCAATATTCTTGCCATTAAGAGACTGAATGTGTTGTTCAAAGCTTTGCTGTACGCCATCGCTAATTGTCATGACATTCCCTACGCTGATGAACCAGTGCTGACGTATGGCGCTTCGATACTCTTTTTAGCTTTATCGCTTTTATTAACCTCTGGAAAGTCATCACCAAAACTTTTCCTCAATATCTTACTGGCTTCATGCGCATCTGGCTCATCGATAGCTGACTGTAAATTATCTCTTAGTGTCTCAAGACGCTCCTTAATAATAGCCATATCCTCATCACTGACAGACTTAAGTAAGTCTCCATGGGGAACTACCGGTAGATCAATAGAAAGACGATCACACCAGTCAAAATTACTAAGTATAGAGTTGACTAAATTCAATAAGACCTCTCCATCATTTTTAACATCTACTTCGGGCTTTAACCAATGATACGCTGCCATAGTCAATCCAATGCTATGAACCCCCACGTATTTATGGTTACGCCATCTTTTTAAGTAGCGTACGCATCTACGAAACTGTTTGCGTTGATCAGCCCCGTTATTTTCATAGTTGTCATTACCTTTGTATAAGCCATTGATTATTGAATTGATACCTTCAGGATCCGCTGCCTGCCAAACTCGCTTATCTTCAGCTAAACTTTTTCTACCTTTAGCTAGATAGTATGTATCATCGTATACGTTGCTAGACTTTGCATATATTGGCAAATCAACATGATAATCTGGTTTGCCATCCTTCATATATGTCACTGTCACACATGAACGACTCACTTCTACAGTCCGATTATTGTGTTTGATACAATCTGCGACTAACTCTTTTAATTCGACCGGTTTATAGTCTTCTTTATGGCAGTCCAGTAATACACCAACATCAATATCGTAATCACCAGTTCTGACAGGTTTAATACCTGTATTTAAAGCGTAGCTTCCTTGGTTGAAGCTTCTTTCATACTGAGGATAGCCATCGTCTTTTCTTTCTGCCAATTTACTCTTAAGCTTATCGATGATTAGGTCGCGTTTTTCACGTAAAAAGTCGTTTTCTTCATAAGTGCCTAATTTAATAGCATTATGGAATTCTAAGAACTGTTTCTGCAAATCTGCCATATTACACCTCTCAATAATTGTTAAGTTTTAATAGTTATAGAATATATCAAGTCTCTACCAACATTGATAGGTACAGAACATTTGCATACGACAAATAATGTCGCATCCATCCAAATCAACGCTGAAAAAAATCCAACAATAGCTTAAAGTAGCTCTACCAAAGCAAAAGCTTAAGATATTGCATTACTAGTCGATACCCGGTGAGAGCTATCGCGTTATATGATAAATTACCACTCAGGATATCAAGCACTAAATAAGCCTTTAATGGCTGACAAAAAAAGAGGAAGTAAGGCGATATGCCTATATTGAACTGGTTAAATAAAGAGCAAGCGTTGACCACAGCGCGTGACTGTCCGTATCGTTTGCTAGAGCTAGTGCCAGAATTATCGTATGGCGAGTCAGATACTGACAATATGCTCATTCAAGGCGATAACCTCGATGCATTAAAGGCGCTCATTCCGACGCATTCAGGGAAGGTGAAGTGCATCTTTATTGACCCGCCTTACAACACTAAAAGTGCCTTTGAACACTATGACGACAATCTCGAGCACAGCAAATGGCTGTCGATGATGTACCCACGCTTAGAGCTATTGCATCAGCTACTATCTGAAGATGGTTCTATTTGGATTACGCTTGATGATAATGAAGCACATTATGCCAAAGTTATTTTAGATGAAATATTTGGACGCAAAAACTTTATATCGAATTGTATTTGGCAGAAAGTATACACAATCAAAAACTCAGCAAAATATTTTTCCGAAATGCATGATCATTGCCTCGTGTATGCAAAATCTAAAGATCGATGGCTTATTAACTCTTTACCAAGAACTGAAAAACAGAATAAAGCTTATAAAAATTATGATAACGATCCTAGAGGTCCTTGGAAAGCTACGCCAATCCAAGCTAGAAATTTTTATAGTAAAGGTCTATATGAGGTTAAGTCTCCTTCTGGAAGAGTTATCGATGGCCCACCAAAAGGATCTTATTGGCGTATTTCTGAAGAGTCATTTAAAGCTTTGGAAAAAGATAATAGAATTTGGTGGGGAAAGAAAGGCGATAATGTTCCAGCACAAAAACGCTTCTTATCAGAAATTGAAGGAGGTGTAGTACCATCTACTATTTGGTTCTATGATGAAGCAGGTCATAATGCTGAGTCTAAAAATGAAGTTAGAGCCGTCTTTGAAGGTCTAGAAGATGAGCTATTTATTACACCTAAGCCAGAGAGACTAATACAAAGAATTCTTCATCTAGCTACAAAAGAAGGAGATCTAGTGTTAGATTCGTTTTTAGGGTCTGGAACGAGCGCTGCTGTAGCTTTGAAAATGAATCGTAAGTTTATAGGTGTAGAACTTGGAGAGCACGCAGAAAACCAATGTGTGTACAGACTAAAAAAAGTAGTTGATGGTGAGCAAGGCGGTATCTCAGAAGACGTCAACTGGGCAGGTGGTAGCGGCTTTAAATTTTACCGCTTAGGTGATGTGATCTTTAATGAAAACGGTTCGCTAAAAGAAGGTATTAGCTTTGATGCGCTCGCCGCGCACATCTGGTATGGCGATACTCGGCAATCGCTCCAGCAGTCTACCAAATCACCGCTACTTGGCGTGCATAATGGTGTCGCTTATTACCTACTTTATAATGGTATTTTAGGTGATAGGCGTCCTAACGGTGGTAACGTACTCACATCAAAAGTGTTAGCTATATTACCTCCTCATCCTGAAGACCCCAAAAACGGTAAAAAAGTCATCTATGGTGAGACGAGCCGAATGGGAGACGCTCGCCTCAAGAGTGAAAATATTATATTTAAGCAAATACCATACTGTAACTATCCCCTAAAATAACACAGCTCAAACGTAGAATTTCTTATAAAATACCCATAAGGAGTTTTGATATGAGCAAACGAATGACTGAGACCCAAATAGTATCCATTTTAAAAGAAGCAGAAGCAGACTGGATCAAGGTTTATAACAACGAAAGACCCCATGATTCACTTAATGATATGACACCTGCTGAGTACAGGCAGGTGGCTTAACAATTCTACGATGATGTTGTGTTAAGAATGGGGTATTTACAGGATAATTACATCAAGGATAGAGTATTGAGAAAAACTCTTAAATATAAGTATAAATACTATACTTAATTTACCTTGATGTAAGTATAATATTTATACTTATTAGGTGACCAAAACAAGCTTATTAATCAGTATAAAATGTATTAAAGTATGCTAAACGTCTTAACATAATAATCTCTATAGCCCTTGCTACATAAGTCTTTACAGGTTGACATAGATTAAAGTAATTTAATGAAATATGGTGGGTCTAGCCTGTCACGCCGGGGGTCGCGGGTTCGAGTCCCGTCCGCTGCGCCATATTTAAAACGAATTTAGACTGTAAAGTCTAAGCAAGTTTCGCCTCAAACATTACATTGTTTGGGGTTTTTTTGTGTTTGTGTTTTTTGTCTATGTTCTTTCTAATATAACTACCTCTCAATAAGCATCTATTTTGTATTCGCAATAGTTATAATCATTCAACGGACGTGCAGGTATTTTAGTACTATGGACGCTGACTCATGCGACTCACACTAGCAATCAACGCCACCATTACTACGCCCATGATAATCAAAATACCAGACATCATATGCGCTGCCTCATAGTTGAGCGCTTCAACTTGCTCATATATCGCAATCGACACTACCTTGGTCTCACCTGAGATACTCCCCCCTATCATTAACACCACACCAAACTCACCAATGGTATGAGCAAAACTTATCAAACTACCCAAAATAATACCCACGCGCGCTTGCGGTAAGGCTACCTTGACGAAGCGGCGCAGGCGACTGGGTTCTAACAGATGCGCGACTTCTGTGACACTTTGCGGAATACGCAAAAACTGTGCATACACTGGCTGTATATAAAAAGGCAGTGAGTAAATAATAGACCCAACCACTAGACCTTCAAAGGTAAAAATAAGCGGACTAATATTGTGCTCAATCAGCCATTGACCGATACCCATACTTGGACTTAGCAGTAATAATAAATAAAAGCCAATAACCGTAGGCGGGAGCACCAGAGGCATGGCAATGATGCCCATGAGCAGAATTTTGAAACGCCCAACTGCCTTCTTTTGACTTGGCTTGGCAAGCCAATAAGCCATAGGAGTTGCAAACAACAGTAAGCACAAGGTCGTGATAGAAGCGAGCTTAATACTTACCCAAAATGGACTGAGCATATCTGACATAAGAGACTGGTCGATCATATAATGTCACGGCTCGTTTTATAGGTAGCGTGTCTAGGCTAACGGATTACTGAATGGGCAGGTAGCCTGCTTGCGCGAAGTGCTGTTGTCCTGCATCCGAGCGCAAGTAATCAGTAAACGCCGCTGCTAGGACTGTATTATTGATAACGATACCATCTTGTAAGATGGCTGGATAGGATGCTTTTGGCACAGTAATAAACTGCTCAGGTTTGGCTTTTATCGCAACGAGTTGAGACTGCGCCACAAACCCATAATCCACGCTACCTGTATGGGCGTACTGAAATACTTGACCAATATTTTCTGCCTGTATCAGATTCTTCTGAGCGCTTAATTTGTCATATAGCTTTTGTGATTGTAGATAAGCTTTTGCAGATGCACCATAAGGAGCAAGTTCAGGATTGGCAATAGAAATCTTGCTATCATCTGTGAAACTAGCACTTGTAAACGCGTCAAGAAGCGATGCTGGCGTAAAATCATTCAAAGGTTTTGTGACACTATAGAGTGCAAGCTGACCTCTAGTATAGGTAAACGGTTGTACAGATTTATCACGCTTGTCATCAGACAGCTTTGCCGGAAACTCTTGATTGGCAGACAAGAATATATCATAAGGGGCTCCTGCCTTGATTTGAGCATATAGCTTGCCAGAAGACGCGTAAGTGACTTCGATATCTAAGTTACCTTGATTCGACATATTGCTATCTGTTTGATAGCTATCAATGATATTAGGTAGGACATCAGATAAGTTGGCTGCCGCAGCGATACGTAGTGTTTGGTGCTCAGTTGTAGCAGTCGCCCATTCTGCATTCGTACTGTTATCTGCTGTACAAGCATTTAATGCCAGTAGCAAACACGCAGAGGTACTAATAGCAGCTAGTGACCTACCCATTGTTGCTGAGCCATTTAGATGAAGCATCTTCGTAATATTCTTGCTTCCACACAGGAATGTCGGCTTTGATAGTATCTAGTATCCAGCGACACGCATCAAATGCTGGATAGCGATGCGCTGACACTACCCCCACCCACACCGCCACATCACCAATCTCTAACGCTCCGATGCGGTGTATGGCAATAGCGTGAGTGATCTCAAAGCGCTTTTTGGCTTCTTCTATAATGGCGCGGCCTTGGTTGATTGCTAAGTCTTCATAACCGTAATACGTAAGACGATCAACGCTCGTGGCATTATTATGGTTGCGCACTCGCCCTTCAAAGCAAACAAACGCACCGCAGCTGTCATTGTCTAACGTACTTTTGAGCTTATTTTCGTCAATTGCAATATCGAGTAACGCAAAACCGTCGCGCTCAGCAATAAGATAGGCTTCATCGGTACTACGTTTGATGGTCATTGAATGGTTATGGATATTATCTGTCATTTTTTTCTCTATTTACACTAATTGTGGCGCTATAGCCGCTTATAAATATATACCTAACCACCAGCGACTGGCGTGATAAATACTACGCTATCGCCGTCATTGATTTGATCTGTCCATTTGGCGAAGTAATCATTGACTGCCACCCGTAGCTCTGCTTGCGGACGGCTAAAACGATGCTTTTGGCTAAGCTGTTCATATAGTTCAGTCAATGAGGTGTCTTGGGGTAGTTTGACAGTCTCTTGCTGACAGTTAGCCTCATCTGCCAAACTGGCGAAATACATGACATTGATATCCATCGTTGATTCGATATCAGCTTTTGTCTCAATAACACTCATAAACTTCTCCTTTTTTTGCAAGCGTCCTTGCTTGATATCCAATATATCTTTAGTCATTGATTAGGTTTTTTATCACACTAAGCATGAGTATAGTCTGACTTGCCACCTGTTTTTTTAATCAGGTGAATATCATTTATAACGATGTCATGTGATAGTGCTTTAGTCATATCATAGATGGTCAAGCAGGCAACGCTCACGGCGGTTAGCGCTTCCATCTCAACCCCTGTTTTGTGCGTGACTTTGACTACAGCGCTGACGGTGATACTGCTCAGCGCATCATTATACACAAAGGTGAGGCCGATCTTATCTAGTGGCAGCGGATGACAAAGCGGTATCATATCATGCGTGCGTTTGGCAGCCATAATACCGGCAATATGTGCCGTTTGCGTAATGCTGCCTTTTTTGGTCATCCCATCAGCCGCTTTGATCTGCGCATAAATCTCGCTCGGAAAACGAACTTGCCCAGTCGCGTTCGCTTCTCGCGTCGTTGCGGTCTTGCCACTGACATCAACCATCGTGATGTCACCATTACCATCTAAGTGTGATAAAGCAGATTGATGATTTGTCTGAACGCTGTTACTCATTGATATCGCCTTTTCTTAGTAATCTCTTTATTAGTATTTTTATTATGTTGGTAGCGCGGCACACGCCTGTTCAAACTCTTGAGGCGTATTAAAATTGGTCAAATGCTGCCAGTCCTGAGTAAATGGCACGGTTTTTACCATCGGCTGAATAAAGGGCATGACTCGGCGCTGACCACTATCAATATAAGCTTTCAAATCGGGTTCAATAGCTAAATGATACAGCCCTAGTAACGGATATAAATGACTGGCATCTTTTAAGCAAATGACGCGCTTATTAGCCGCTGTATTAATCGCTTGTTGCAATTTCTGCCATAGATCAGTGGCGGATATTAAGCTGTCACAACTCATCACCAGTAGCCACGATGCACGCTGATTGTTAGTTGTAAACAGATTATTCGAGCCAGTCAATGTTTGCAATGCTGATTCGATAGCAACCAACGCACCGCCTGTACGAATCTGCTCATTATTATCCGCGTCAAAATCAGAAACGTAGTCAGCAATAGGCATAACGGGCGAACTGGGTTTGTCCAAAGTAGCATCTGAATCAACATAAAAGCCTAGCCCATTATCCGCAATCAAAATAGGAACTTGCAACTCGCTGGCATGACGAACATGATAATTTAGCAGCTGCTCACCTGTCGGCAGAGTGAGCGTCGCCTTTGGTGTTCCCATACGTTTGGATGCTCCGCCAGCTAAAATAACTATACCTACCAAGTTGTCCGAACTATTTGAGCAACCCATCATTATGCCATTGCCTGTCATTTTTGGTTAAATAGCCGTTATGGCTTAGGGCGTGTTGAACATTCGCAAATAGGCACTGCTGATCGCTAAAATTGTTCCAGACAAGGCACAAAGCGATGATAATGCAGATGCCTTAGCGAGATTGGTAACGCAGTATGGGGCAATTTTAGCATTAGCCCGCAGGGACAGGACTCTTTTTTGCCGCTTCATCGTTAAAAATAAGCGCTTAGAATGATAGAATGACTAAACTTATTATTTTTAACATCGAATCGCCTAAAAAATAGTCGCTGTCAGTGCCATGGTCGAATGTTCAACACGCCCTAATTATTTATCATCAATTATTTATAAATCAGTCATGACTGGGGTTTTGTGCCAAAAAATGCGGCACAAAGTTACACGGACGAGTACGGCTATCAAACTGCTCTTTTAGGATATTTTCCCACCCTGTACGGCACGCGCCCGATGAACCTGGTAGACAAAAGATACCGGTACCATTGGCCATACCAGCCACTGCCCGCGACTGCACCGTAGACATACCAATCTCGTCTTTTGAGATCAAACGGAACATCTCACCAAAACCATCAATCGACTTATCAAATAGTACGCTGACAGCTTCTGGCATGCTATCTCTAATAAAGAACCCTGTACCACCTGTTGTGATGACCGCGTGCACGTCTGGACTGGCAATCCAGCCACTAATGACCGCTCTAATCTGATAGATATCATCAGTGATCAGCTGACGGTCTGCCAAATGATGTCCAGCCTCGGTCAAGCTATCGGCTAGATATTGACCTGACGTGTCTTCTGCCAGCGTACGGCTATCAGAAACAGTCAATACCGCAATATTAAGAGGGGTAAACGGTGCAGCAGGCTTACTCATAAAAGATCCTTTATAGATATAATTTTATAAATGTATTAAAAAAAGCTTATGTCGGAAAAGCGATAGCAAAAACAGCATCAGTTATCATCAGAATTAGAGACTCAGAATGCCTTAACCACCGATTATCGAGAGATTGTGCATGATACCACTGTTCGAGTCATGCAGATGATGATGCTCAGGCTTAATCGGCATAAAGCTATGTAAAGTGTTTACCAGTCCTTGGATATCGTTTTGTTGTAAGTATGGACGAATATCGTAATTACCTTGGTCAAATAAGCACAGATGCACCTTGCCCTGACTACTGACTCGCAAGCGGTTACAAGTATCACAAAAGTGCGCCGCATAAGGGGCAATCATACCAACACGGCCGACATAATCAGGGTGACTGTACTCGACCGCTGGACCATCGGCACTGCCACGCTCGTGTGGCTGCCAACCATGGTCTAACAAATAATCCGTGATGATATCAGACTGAGCATGTTGGGCAAAAAACAAGTCGCTATTGTCACTGGTCTGCATAAACTCAATAAAACGATACGTTACTTGCCTGTCTTTGACGTAGTCGATCGCGGCGATCAGGTTTTCAAAGGCAGTCTCTGCCATCAAGACGCTATTTATTTTAAGTTTGATATCCGTCGTTTCTAGCAAGGTATCCATATCTGCCAGTATCTGCGGTAAAGTATCAAAACCTGTCATTTTGTGAAAAGTGGCCGCATCAAAACTGTCCATACTGATATTGAGCTGATCAAGTCCAGCCGCTTGCCAGCTGGCTAAGTGTTTACCCAACTTATAAGCATTGCTGGTCATCGCTACTGTTTCAATACCGTCCGTTTGCTTGATCGTTTCGATAATCTCGACAACATCACGGCGAATAGATGGCTCACCGCCTGTAATTCTCACTTTTTTGGTACCTACTTGGGCAAAGCCGTGCACCAATGTCGCAATTTCAGAAACGCTCAACTCATCGTCAGGACGTTTGCCCTGATAACCATTTGGCAAGCAGTACTCACAGCGAAAATTACAAAAATCCGTAATAGATAGACGCAGATATGTCAGACGCCGTGCAAACCCATCCGTTAAGGGCTGATGGATTTGGGTTGCCTGATCAATCGGCATCACTAAATTAGACGGTATATAGCTGTCAGACAGCACAGGTGCTGACGCAGGAGAATACAGTTTTGGGCTGTCTATTTTGATATTGTTGTCATTCATATATTACTGCCATCAGTATTGCTTGCCATAAGCGTTACTTTATTATTCGTGTTTAGCATCCCATTGCTAGATTGCTTTTTAATTTAGTTCCATCATTTTATAGCAGATTGGCAAACGGTGAATTAGCGATGCAACCAAGGAAACGGCTGTACGGTAACCTCACCACCAGATACTACGTTGCCACTGTCTTTGTCTAATACAATAAAGCAATTGGCGCGGCTCAGCTGTTTTATTCTGTGTGATTGTTGACTTGAAAAGCATTCAACTTGGTAATGACCCGCCTTATCTTGTGACAATACGCCGCGCTGAAAGTCTTTGCGGCCAGGGAACTTTTTGATGTCATTTGTGAGTTTAGCGTTGATCGTTAGCGGCATCGGCTGCTCGGACACACTCGCACCTGACATTTGCCATAATGCGGGTATCACAAACTGTAGCGCGCCCACAACTGTGGAGAGCGGATTACCCGGTAGACCAAAATACAATACGGGCTTATCGAGATTTTTATTTAACTCGCCAAATACGAAAGGCTTACCAGGTTTCATCGCCACTTTATAGTGGTTGATTTGCCCAAGCGTTTCGATCACCCTCGTCAGAAAATCATAATCGCCGACTGAGACGCCTGCTGTCGATATGAGCACATCACAGTCTTGCATGGCTTCGTTGACCGCAGCTGTCGTCTTATCCAAATCATCAGGAATGATGCCATAGTCACGAATGATTATAGGTAAACCAGACAGTAAGCTTTTGAGCGTTGGGGTGTTTGAATTATATATTTGGGCTAGATGTTCCAGCTCATCGCCAATAGCGACGAGCTCATCGCCTGTCGCGAGCACACCGACGACGAGTGGTTGAAACACGCTCACTTCGCTGATGCCTAAATTTGCCAGCAAGCTGATATCGGCGGGATTAATTCGTTTTCCTATCTTTAGCACAGCTTCGCCAGACTCAACCTCTTCGCCTTGCGCACGGATATTATCGTTGGTTTCGGCCGTTTGCGTGAGAGTGATGCTGTACGGCTGAGTCTTATCAATGGTCGCTTTGATATCAGCAAAGTTGGTATTTTCTTGCATGATGATTGTATCACAACAGTCAGGGACGACCGCGCCAGTAAAAATACGCACACCCTGCCCTGCTTTTGTCTCACCAGCATAGGCACTGCCTGCTTGAGACTCACCAATGATTTCAATCGTCTTGCCTTCTGACAGCTCACTTCCTTTTGCAATGGCATAACCATCCATAGCAGATAGATTCTGTCTTGGCACATCAAAAGGTGATGCAATATCTTGCGCGAGTATGTGGTTACGGCTGTCTAATAGATCACAGATATTGACGGCTCTTTTGTGCAGCGGAAAATCCATATCATTATAATCATTGATACGCAGCTTTATTGCCGCTTGTAATTCTTCCATAGTAATCATAAAGGTATGCTCTTTTGATCGTTCTCATTATTTGTGATTGAATCTTTATTATTAAAAGCTGTCCTTAGAGTCTATCATTCACAGTGTCGATTTTGTTGTATTAACCTTGTTCTGATAAGTTTTGAAGATTGCGAGATCAAGCCAACTCAAATATTTGATGATTATCACAATATTTATCCATTCAATAAATTTCAGCAAAATCAGACATAGCCTGAGGCAAAAAAAGCACCTTGGCAAGGTGCTTTTTGTAGAGCAAGGTAACATGCTTAATTGATGATTAATGACTGATTTATAATAGCTAAAAGCGTTTATGAATCGTGACCTTCATACGGTGTATAAATACCGTCAGCTTACCTCACCAGCCAGCCAATGAAGAGGCGCTATTTTGAGTGATAAACCCATCTGGCGTTTGCCCATTATCTGCTTGCCAGCGCTGAAATGCCATGCGCGTGTTGGTGCCCACGATACCATCAGCCCCTTTGGTATCGTAACCCATGCTCGTCAGACGGCGCTGTAAGTTGGTCACTTGCGTGGTTGATAACGGACGCTCATAGCGGGGCCATGATTTTCGCAGACCACTTTGTCCATCAATCGTTTTGCCCAATAGGCTCACCCCTAGCGCATAACTCGACGAGTTATTGTAAACCTTGATAACATCAAAGTTTGGGCTTAGCAGCAATACGGGACCATCTTTACCCGCTGGCAACCAAAGCTCCATCTGAGTATTGGCATCTAAATAGACGTCATCTATCGTATCGACACCCATCGCCGCCCATCTGGCTGCAGGTTGCTTACTCCCCATCAGTGAATAATCAAACGAAGCAGGTACAGTCGCCTCATAAAAAGGTGCTAGACCGCGCACCCAGCCTGAGTTGCTCAGATAGTTGGCAGTAGAGGCGAGTGCATCACCTGTGGCCCAAGGGTTACGGTGACCGTTGCCATCACCATCAACGCCTTGCTTGAGCCAAGTCTCAGGAATAAACTGCGTTTGTCCCATGCCGCCTGCCCAAGAACCATCTAATTGCGACCATGATACGTCGCCACGCTGGAGTAGCGTCGCTAAGGATAATAGCTGAGCTTCTGCAAATTCTTGACGACGACCATCGTAGGCGAGACTGGCAAGCGAACTTGGCAAATCACTGTTACCTGTGACCGCGCCATATGACGACTCCATACCCCATATCGCTGCGATCACCTCTGCATCAACGCCATACTGCGACTCTAATTGAGACAAAAACGCACGCTGCTCTGCAAACTTGCGCTTACCTACGCTCACACGCCCACTAGAGACAGCGGAGTCCACATACTCCCATGGCATCTTAGAAAACTCAGGCTGTCCTGAATCCAATGAGATCACTTGCTGATTCAGATAAGCGGAATCGAGTAATCGGCGAATGACTCCCGCATCATAGCCTGAAGATATTGCACGCATAGAAAAGTCTGACTTCCAATCAGAAAAACTGCTATAGCTTGGCTTTGGGGCGGGCTGCGGCTTAATAACTGGCGCTGGTGTTGGCTTGACCTGCACGGTTTGGGTTTGAGTAATCTCAACGCCACCTTGACGCACAGGCTTTTTTTGCATGGCTTGCTGACTTGTACACCCGACCATCACTAATGCCGGCATAAGAGTGAAGTATTGTTTTTTTAATCTCATAAAAAATCTCAAACATAAATAAATAAAATGGACCAAAGCCGCCCAGCCATCAGCGACATGGCTCAATACTAACGCCCAAGTACCGTACGTGGATCAATCGGATTGCCATTTAAGCGAACTTGGAACTCCAGCCCCACTTGATTGGTCTGACCACTGCTACCCATCGTCGCGATACGCTGGCCACGCTGTACCATATCCCCTTCTTTTACCAGCAATTGGCTATTGTGTGCGTAGGCCGTGATGTAATCATCACTATGGCGGATCATAATCAAGTTGCCATATTCTGGTAGACCGTTGCCTGAGTAAAGCACCGTTCCTGATTGGCTAGCAAGTACTGGATCACCGACATTACCAGCAAACCACATGCCCATATTGCCCGCCGCTGGATCAATGTTACGCGTCACTGGATTGCGAGTAGGATAATCATAACCAGAGGTCGAATTGGCCGTTGCCTCGTATGCTGGCGTTCGAGACTGGGTTACAGGTGGGGTATAAGTTGGTTGCGACTGTGCTGGTCTGCTATAGCTGTTGTTACTCGCTGTGGTCGCTGCACCGCCCTGCCATAGTTTGAGCCATTGCCCACTATAAATCGTATATTTACTGTCCAGATTATTTAGTGCGCCAATCTGACGATAGTTAAGACGATAGCGCGCCGCAATTTGGCTGACCGTATCGCCACGCTGTACGCGATGGTAGTTAGGGACGCCTTGTGCGTTGGTAATAATCTTAGGACCTGCTTGGTTTGGTGATTGATAAGTAGGCTTGGTTGCACAGCCGACTACAGACAAGGTAGCAACTGCCATAGTGCCAATCAACGCCGCCTTAGCAAGGTGCGATCCGGTCATGATTCTTTTCATACAAGGTTCCTGTTCTTTGTGTTGCTTATCTATTGTTTTATCATCCAAAAGCGCTTGATATCACTCAAAAGCCTCCAGATATTGTTACTACAATTAGCGATCTAGCAGATGATTTATATCACTCGTACAGCAGGCGATATAGTGACTATCACCTATGTCATTGATAATCATATCCTATCGAACTTATAAATCTAGTGCCAAAAGCTTATCCAATGCCCCCGCTGGGGTATGGTGTAGACGTACTGGCGACAAACTGATGTATCCTCCCGCCACTGCTTGATCATCCGTCATGCCCGATGTTAATACAACATTTTTTTGATTGGTTGATTTAGCTGAACTGTCTAAGGGTCGCTCATTTTTGTGCTTGCTGTTTTTACATTTTCGTAGAGACAGCCAGTACGCATCTCGGCCGCGCGGGTCAATCATATGACGCACGGGCCGGGCGATCTGCTTGTGTCCCAACGAGGTAACCTTTCGCCCTTTGATATCACTGCTGCTATCCACATCAGGAATATTAACGTTTAATACATGATAGGGCAAACTTTTGAGAAACTCTAAAATCGAGGTATCAGTGAGCAATTTGACAATTTCATTTGCCACCACTTGATAATCACTGGCTGATTCTTGTCCACCATTTTTTACGCCGCCACCTACCAAAGACGTGGCAATAGCAGGTATGCCCAATAACTGCGCGGTCAATGCCGCGCCAAAGGTACCAGAAAACATCACGTCCTGTCCTAAGTTTGCACCTGAATTGATACCTGTAATGACACAGTCAAAATCCACGTCACGGTATAGCTCATGCAGCGCCAAATGAACGCAATCAGCTGGTGAACCATTAACCGCTATAAATCCCGATGGCAATTGATGCGTATGCAATGGCTTTGATACACTCAATGCACTAGCATAGCCACTCTGCTCCTCGTTTGGTGCGACTACCACGACCTCACCGATGGTCGATAGTGCTTGAGACAGTGCCAATAATCCTGGCGCATACACCCCATCATCATTACTAATTAAAATCTTCATGTCAGCTCAGTATGTTTGTGTCAAACCGTCTTTCTAGTAGAAATTTTTGCTACCGTACCATATCTTTATTCGTATAAAAATAGCAACCAAAGGCTAGGGCGTGTTGAACATTCGCAAATAGGCACTGCTGATCGCTAAAATTGTTCCAGACAAGGCACAAAGCGACGATAATGCAGATGCCTTAGCGAGATTTGTAACGCAGTATGGGGCAATTTTAGCATCAGCCCCAACGATAAAAGCAGGGGACAGGACTCTTTTTTGCCGCTTCATCGTTAAAAATAAGCGCTTAGAGTGACTAAACTTATTATTTTTAACATCGAATCGCCTAAAAAATAGTCGCTGTCAGTGCCATGGTCGAATGTTCAACACGCCCTAGTATATAAAATAAAAAATTTGGCGATTACTCTTGAAAGCCTTGTGATATCAGTACATTAAAACTAAATTATCTTGATAGCCCGAGCGATTATACCTGAACAATAGATAATCCCGAACTCAGTCTTTGACCAAAAACTGTCTGGCATTTTTGTCTATTGTTATATTATTTGCCTCAAACGGAGTCGAAATGAGAGAAATAAGGCAACGCGTTACAATATGCAACACCGTACAACAATACAAACTGATGCGTTTATACTGATGTGACTTCATTGGTATATGCTACTGATATGTTGCTGTAAAATGCCTTTGGCTCACAAGATATCTACACATAAATCAATATTTTATGTGACTTTTGTTTTTTTACCCATTAACATATCACCATCAAATAAAGATAAGCGAGTGTAATACTGAATGAAGAATCAATCGATATTATCTATAGCTTCTGTGATAGCAAAGACCGCCTCAAAAATCGGGCTGGCAGGACTGATAACGTCTGTTGCCATGCTGTCTCAAGCGTCTAATGCTGCAAACAATCCTGCGACTACTATTCCGCTAGATATGTCTGGCATTAATATCACAAAGCATGAAATTGCTGTGATGCAGGTACTATCAGAGATCTGTCCATCAATGCTGAACGGCAATCAAAAACAACGTTTTTATAAGTCTTATACCGTGCAATTGCATGAGCTGATGCCTTCGTTAGAAGATCCAAAAGCAGCGATTCAATATCTGTCAACGCAGCAAGACTATCGTCAGATACTGCAAGGTATTCGTAGCTGGACAATGGGCTTTTCAAAGCAAGAAAATAAAGCGCTATGCGAAGATCTTGCAAACGCAGAATATTAATCGCTAAAAAGCGTGTAAGCGTAGAGAGCCGTCTTGAGCGCTAGAAAAGCCCGTCATAATTAACGACAATAAACCATGGCCTTGTTCTTTCTGGAGCTCTACTCTCATCATCGTTAAGAACAATACTCTACACTTACCCATTAAGTTTAATGAACAAAAAAGCTTGCTGTCATTGCGCTTATAAACCACAAGCGGTACAGCAGGCTTTTTTGTGGTCGTTGAATTTATACTGATCAAAAGCTATCTATAGGTTAGTAAGAGCAAACACTTAATACCTACTCGCTTTTCTTTTTATTCATGCCTTACTTTTTTGCATTTATCGATTCCCCATCGGTTGGCATTTTGCTAAGATAAGGCGTTAATTTTATGTCTATCGTACAGTCGTTCTTGTTTTGATTAATACATTATTTTAGACATGATGTTTAAGGCATGCTGCTTAAAATAATGTATGAAAATTGACAGTGAATACAAGCGATAGATACATTTGGTTCCATGATGCGGTGTAATGATATATGACAGTAAAGCGTGTAAAAAATCAGCTAGTACAGCTGGTCGTTGGTGTAAGTATCTCAATGAGTGCAGTGATGGCAAACGCAGCCATACAACCACCTGAGATGGATAATACCGCCTATGTATTGATGGACTATAATACTGGTGAGATCTTGGCTCAAAAAAATGCGAATGAGTCATTACCGCCAGCGTCTCTGACGAAAATGATGACCAGTTATATCATCGAACAGCGCTTAGCATCAGGCGACCTCAAAGAAGACGACCAAGTACTCATGAGCCAAAATGCATGGTGCCGTGGTAGCAGCAGTCAGTCTTGCATGTATGTGCCAGTCAATAAGACCGCTAGTGTCATCGATATGCTACGCGGTATCATCATTCAATCAGGTAATGATGCGTCAAAAGCCATGGCTGAGCATATCGCGGGTAGCGAAGCATCATTTGCAATATTGATGAATGAGCAAGCGCAAAAGCTTGGTATGGAAAACTCTCATTTCGTCAACTCTACTGGCATGCCTGCTGAAGGGCATGAGGCATCAGCGCTGGATCTGGCCAAACTTGCTCGCGCTATTGTCAAAAACAGCGGTGATTACTACAGTATTTATTCCGAAAAAGAGTTTACCTATAATGGTATCACTCAGGGCAACCGCAACGCCCTACTCGCAACCGATCCTACCGTTGATGGTCTAAAAACGGGCCATACTGATGCGGCAGGTTATTGCTTAGTCGCTTCGAGTAACCGCGACGGTATGCGCCTCATCTCTGTCATCATGGGCACCAAGAGCCAGCAGGCTCGTGCTGATCAGTCGCGTGAACTACTCAACTGGGGCTTTGGCCACTTCACCACAGTGACCAAAGCACCTGCTGGTCAGTTCGTTAGCAAAGTTCCAGTATGGTTCGGAGAAGCCGATGAGGTAGAACTGGCAACAGGTGATAACTTACAAATCCTAACCAGTAAAACGCAGAAGAATAAAATCACGACCGTGGTTGATATTCCTGACAGCCTAGAAGCACCGATTAAGAAAGGTCAAGAAATCGGCAAGATGATGGCCGTTATTGATGGTAAAGCTGTCGCATCTGTTCCTATTATTGCCACCAATGATATCGAACAATCAGGATTCTTGAGCCGTACTTGGCAACATATCGTACGCTGGGCAAAAAACCTGTTCTAAAAAATTTTAGAGCGTATGTTTTTTCAGCCTAACTCAATTCAAGAAACAAAAAAGACGCCTTAAAATTGGGCGTCTTTTTTATTTGTTGTAAAAAAATCCTGGCTTGTTTGTGCTTTTTATCAGGAAATTACATCTAACGGGCTAGGCGATTTTAAAAAGCCAAATGTATTTTTTATAGTGTTTTAGATCCATACTAGCCAACGTTTTAACAAGTCACTCAAAGCCTTGTGCTCATAAGTCGTACTATGACAGTAATCGATGCCAGCTGCTTTTAAACCATACTCGAAATTATCGACATAACGCGCTTGATGTTGGGGGTACCAATATATCAATAACGCACGTTGCACGCTTTCTTCGTTTTCATGTTGGCGAATAAGCTTGGCTAACAGCTCAGCTTTGTCCGCGAGCACGTCCTCAGCGAACATCACCATATCGACCTTCTGTGCTCTTATCTCATTCATCACTTGCTGTACGTCCTGGTGACAGATCACCGTAGCGCCCAGATACTCTAGCTCATTGAATAACGCACCCGTCTCTTGATCATAATAATAAATAATCGTTAGCCCATTTAAGAGCCGCTGCTGGCGAGATTGTTGTTGGTTTGGCATTACTAACGTCAACGTAAACTGCGTCCCTGATCCCAAGGTACTATCAACTTCGATGGTCGCCCCCATGAGCTGCACCAATTGCTTAACCACAGGCAAGCCCACACCTGAGCCTTCATACTGGCGCGTTTGTGACGAATCCACCTGAAAGAAAGGATTGAAAATATCATCAATATGATTGCTATCAATACCGATGCCCGTATCTTTGACACTGATTTTCCAACGATTACTTTTATCAAAATGCGTCAGTTGTGACGTGATCACTACCTGTCCAGTAGGAGTAAATTTAATGGCATTACTGACTAATATGGATAATATTTGTTGAATTTTTGCTGAGTCGCCATAAAGACTGTAATCTACATGATGAATATTACTGGTTAACGCTAAGCCTTGTTGATTGGCTATAGGTTCAAACTTTATCAAAAGATCAGATATCAACTGTAGCGGATTAAATTCATTGTTATGAATTTTTATTTGTCCTTTTTGTATCTGATTTAATTGAATAATATGATCCAGTGATAGCACCAGTTTATCACTGCCGTTGCTAATAATTTCGACAGCGTCTTTTTGCTCTCTAGTTAAGGTTTCGTAGTCCAATAACTGTAGCCCGCCCACGATAGCATTGAGCGATGTTTTTAGTTCATGGGTAATCATGCTTTGAAAATTATGCAACTGCACATCAAGCGAGACATCTTTGTTATGTAGTTGCTGCTCAAAGGCAGCAAGCGTATCATATCCTTGCTTGGCTTCTTGCAGTCGATCAAACAAGATAGCCAAGGCCTTTTTTATTTGTGTCAGCTCTTGAAAGTTAAAGCGCTGCGGAATAATAGGTAGCTGCTCTAGCTCTGCGTTTTTGATGATAATACCGCAGACACCATTTAATGCTTCGATATCTTTGACCGGCCAATTCAGCTTTCGAAAAATATATATACCTGAAATAATAGTCAGTAGTAACGTGGTCAGCCATAACGGAATAATGCTACGAAACCAATGTAAACGCAGTACTTTCACATCCATAGTGATGTTGATATAGCCAATCAGCCTGTTATTCCTATTCGTGTTACCGATCGATTCATCCGTAACTGATGACGCGCTCATACTCTCAGACAGATCTGTCGCTAACTGCTGATTAGATGTGGGCTTATTGGGTCTGACACTCACAAAATCTTCGTACTTACTAACGACAGGATGGTTGAAGCTGACCGTATCGGCAAATAAAGCATTTTTCCAGTCATCTAGTGATTGGCTGATATCGTTGATAGGCTGGGATGTGGAATAAAACACGATACTCTGAATGCTCGGCTCATTTTCTAATAAAACATTCACTTGCTCAGCGACGACGTCAGCGCCGTCTGGCGTCGATGCACTGGTTGTTAGTAACGAGGCTAACTGCTGGACATGCTGATGTTTTTCTTGGTAATGATGCACCAAACCATAAATAAAAGGCAATACAAAACCTGCCAGCAGAGCCAAAATTACGGCCTGTCCAACAGAGCGCCAAATGAGCATAGAAATGGTTTGAGACGAACGATTGTTCATATCACTCTACTGAGTCAAGAAAAGTTTTACTTATATTACAGGTATTTGAGAGATGTGATAAGCGAAAGATTGAGGTAATTAGCGAGTATACTGAACTGCTAAAAAAAGCACTATATGATTATAGTGCTTTTTTATTTTACCCTGCTGAGCTGCACGATAAAATAAGTCATAGCAAATCATGTGATTAACGAGACTTTTTATCTTTGGTAGTGAATTTTTTTGCACGATTGCGCTCACGCTGACGCAATTGCTGTGTTTTTGCCTTGGTTGGCGTGTCGCTCTTATTGGCGTATGGGTTGTCATTTTGTTTAAAGATGACATTGAGCGGCGTACCTTCAAGCTTAAATACTTGACGGAACTGGTTCTCTAAGTAACGCTGATAGCTCTTAGGAAGCGCACTGGTTTGATTGCCATGGATTACGATAACAGGTGGGTTGTGACCACCGATATGTGCATAACGTAGCTTAATACGGCGACCAGCAATAGTTGGTGGCGGATTGGCAGTGACAGCATCTTGCAAGATTTGCGTCAAGCGATTGGTAGAGACTTCAAACATTGAAGACTTATAAGCACGCAAGATAGATGGGTATAAATTACCCACACCAGTCCCATGTAGTGCTGATATCAAATGTACTTTTACATATGGGATAAAGTTAAAACGACGATCCATCTCAAGCTTAATATAGTCCCTTTGATCTGGCGTCAAACCATCCCATTTGTTGATCGCGACGACTAGAGCACGACCAGCATCAAGTGCATAGCCAATCATATGCAAATCTTGGTCAACAATACCTTCATGCGCATCAATGACAATGACAGTTACATTAGAGTCTTCAATCGCTTGCAAGGTTTTGATAACAGAGAATTTTTCTACTTTTTCATCGATTTTACCGCGGCGACGTACACCAGCCGTATCAATCAATACGTAGTCTCTGCCCTCACGCTGATAAGGGATATAAATACTATCACGCGTCGTACCAGGCATATCGAATACCACCACTCGATCTTCGCCCAACAGACGGTTAACCAGAGTTGATTTACCAACGTTTGGACGACCGATAATCGCAAGCTTCAAACCGTTTGGCTCAACTATATTCTCTTGCTCAGGCATATCAGCCGTTAAGACTTCAAGCAAGTTGCCCACACCGCGACCATGACTGGCCGCCATCGGATACGGCTCGCCCAATCCTAACGCGTAAAACTCTGCTGGCGCTGCCTCGTGGACACCATCAACTTTATTGGCAACGACATAAACCGGTTTGCCTAGGGTATGCAAAAACTTGCCAATCTCAGCATCAGCACCAATCATACCAGCACGAGCATCAACGACAAATACAATGATATCTGCTTCGTGAATCGCAGTATGCGACTGCTCAGACATATAGTCATCGATATTACCGCTGCCGTCATCTGCTTCACCAATACCACCCGTATCCACAACGATGAATGACTTATCTTCATAAGTTGCATCACCGTATTGACGGTCACGAGTCAATCCCGACAAATCAGCAACCAATGCCTGCCGACTTTTTGTGAACTGATTGAATAAGGTGGATTTACCGACGTTTGGACGACCAATTAAGGCGACCACAGGCTTGATACTCATGGGTTACTCTCAGTGAAAGGCACAATGACGGACAGTACAATTATTCTTATGACCATTGATATAACAATAGTAACGAATAGGGCTGCACTTAACCGCAAATTAAAATGAATGATAAAACAATAGCAAAAATAGTAGCTAGCTATTTTTTGGCTAAAAAATAATTGGGACGACTAAATTATATATAGTATATATGGTTAACACATCGGTCGCATAGAGTACGCGAAAGCCTGTACTTAAACAAGCGATTTACACAAAGCACTAAACGCTGACTAAGCAGCGTTTGTGTTTTGTAGATAAAAACCAGTGTACTGTTTTATCAGCGCGTTAACTGCCAGATAGCAACTTGTCCTGACGTGCTTTGAGTCATCAGGCGATTGCCTTGTACTTGCAAGTTCGTCAACGTCCCTTTTGTCTGCACGCGGCTAACAATATTGCCAGTAGCAGGGTCAAATAAATGTACCACACCGTCAAAATCACCGACTGCAATATAATTGCCAATCATGACAGGATTGGTTAGGTCACGATAAGCCAGTGCCTCACTTTCCCACAATGTCTCGCCACTATTGCGATCATAGGCAACCACTTTACCATCTAGGCTAGTAGCAATCACTTGCTGAGGGTTGACGGCAAGTGCTTTTAAACTAGCAAGCTCATTGACAAACATCACTTGACGTGAGGCCAAATCAATACCCAATAGCTGACCACTATAACTAATCGCAAACAGCTGATTTTTATCCACGATAGGCTTGCCATCGACATCGCTCATGCGCTCAACTTCGCTGCTTCCAGACCCAATGCCAACACGTCTTGACCACTTTGGTAAGCCATTATCAACGGTGACTGCATGCAAACGACCATCAGCAGTCGCCAACAATGCCGTTTCATTATCTAGCAAAGTTGGTGCCGCACTACCGCGCACGCTGATCGCTGGTACTTGTGTCGCAAACTGCCACACTGATTCACCAGTCTGTAGTGATAAGCCATGCAAGAAGCCATCATTCGCTGATAATACCACACGATTATTACTGATAAGCGCTGGGGATAAAACCGACCCTGACAACTGCTGCTGCCAGCGTTTTGCGCCAGTCATAGTATCAAACGCCATTACTTGACCATTGCGAGTACTCACAACCGCTGTCTGACTCAGCGCATCCAACGCCACACCGCCTGTGATCTGATCACCGACGTTAACCGACCATAAGCGCTCGCCTGTCTGATTAAACCCTATCAGATCACCACCGCGTGATGCCGTAACGATTTGCCCATTGGCGTAACCAACTTGCAAATCTAGAGGGTCTTTCTTACTGGCTTTTTTGTTACCTACATCGGTACTAAATACTGGCTGGAGCACGTTGATCGGTTGCGCAATCTGTACCAATTTTACTGGGTCATTAACCACTGGCTTGATGCCGCGGTTACACCCAATCACTGCAGTGCTCATTACGGCAAGTACTGCCACATGCATGACTGTCTTCTTGATAGTCTGACTACTTAACGTAGTTTTTAACATTTTGCTAGAGCGAATAGATTGAGTCATTATATGTTCTCACTACAAATGAATTATTATTAATTGGTACATTGGCCAACAGCACATTAGTCATTATGACGTCGTATCAAAAAGCATTTAATCGATTGCTACTGCTCAATACTAGCTTAGTGATTTACCGAGCTTAGTAATTTACTGAACTTAGTGACTTACTGAGCAGCTTCAACGCTCGTATTTTCTGAGTTTTCAACCACTAATGGCTGCTCAGGAGTCGCTGATTCTTGGATAAGACTGGTGGGCTCAGCAATTGGCTCAGGAGTGATACCCAAGCTTTCCATCTTTAAGGCCAATACTGCACGCGTTTCTTGGCGGCTACGTAATAGCTCCCAAGCATTATTGTAAGACTTAATCGCTGATTCTTTGTTGTCTTGTGCCAAGTAGATATCACCCAGCAGCTCTTGCTGACTGGCTTCAAACGAGCTTGGCATATCGTTGTTGGCTTCTGACAAGGCCGCATCTGCATCGCCTGTCGCCAGTAACGTCTTGGCATAACGCAGCTGAGTGATTGCCTTTAGACCGGCATCGCCCAGATCGATTGCTAGCGCTTGCTTAAATGTCTCAGCTGCCGCCGTAAAATCATCATTATCGACCTGTTGGCGAGCTTTTATCATCAGCGCTTGCCAGGCATAAACTGATTCACCATGCGTACTGACTAAAGCATCAATATCTTTGTCTAGCTGTGTACGGCTCTGTACCAGCGACTCTTGTGCGTCGGCTTCTAGATCTGGATTTTGCGAAGCCAAGCTGACTTCTTCATTCAGTCGTTGGATATCGGCATATTGATCAGCGGCGACAGTATCTACTCGCGCATGGTTGTTCTGCCAGTATGTCCAGCCAAAATAAGCAGCCAGTGCCAACAAAATCGCAGTGACAATATAACTACCATACTGCTTTAACGCTTGCATGGAGTTGTCTGCATTCGGCGAATTGGGGGTCAGAGCCATATATATTTACCTGATAAAATGTACATTAAATTGCTGATGCCAAAATCAAAACTGCGGCGTTGCAAGACGATTATTTACGAGAAAAGTTATCTTTACTCGATAGCCAGTCTTGTGTGACAGTCTGCTGCTCACCCGTCTGCATGTCTTTAATACTGACGGTATTATCATCCAGCTCTTGCTGTGCGATGATGACTGTCAATGCTGCGCCGGACTTATCTGCCTTTTTCATTTGCGCTTTTAGACTCGTTGCACTTGCCATCTTCACGCGTACATCTGGACGACTATAACGTAGGTTTTGTGCGTAGCTGATACCTGCACTATAAACGTCAGGATGCGCCACGACAAAGACATCACAAGCGGGTTTGTCAGCAATCGGTGCCACGGCTTCCATCAGTAGCAATAAGCGCTCGAGCCCCATCGCAAAACCAATAGCCGGTTCAGATTTTACAGGTTTTTTATCTGACTTATCATCGTTTGTACCTATGGACTTTAATTGTCCAACCAGACCGTCATAACGACCACCAGCGCATACCGTCGCTTGACTGCCAAGCTTATCCGTTACCCACTCAAAGACCGTTTTATTATAATAATCAAGACCGCGCACCAGATGTGGATTAATCTCAAAATCGATACCAAGCGCAGTCAGATAAGCTTGAACTTGTTCAAAATGCGCCACACTCTCTGTACCCAAGAAGTCAGCAAGCTTTGGTGCGTCTGCTAATACTGCCTGCGTACTTGCCTCTTTACTATCTAAGATACGTAATGGGTTGGTCGTCAAGCGACGTTTGCTGTCTTCGTCTAATTGATCTTTTTTGTCCGTCAAATAGGCAACCAGCGCTTCGCGATAGGCATGGCGTTCATCAAGCTCACCTAGGCTGTTTAACTGTAAGTGCATCTCATCTTTTAGGCCCAGTTCTTGCCACATCAGATGCGTCATTGCAATCAGCTCAGCATCAGCGTCTGGTAGCGCACTACCAAAGCTTTCAACACCTAGCTGATGAAACTGACGATAGCGGCCTTTTTGCGGACGCTCATAGCGGAACATTGGACCAACGTACCAAAGCTTCGGCGTGTCCCCACGCAATAAGTTATGCTCGATAACGGCACGTACTGCTCCTGCTGTACCTTCAGGACGCAAGGCCAAAGGCGTGGGTGGCTCAGATTTATCAGTGAAGCTGTACATCTCTTTTTCAACGATATCTGTCGCACCGCCAATCGCACGTGCGAATAGATCAGTTTGCTCAACGATAGGCAAGCGAATATGCTCATAACCATATCTACCAAGTACATCAGCCAATATCGCTTCTAGATGCAGCCACTTTGCTGATTGGTCAGGCAAAATATCATTAAACCCTTTAATAGCTTTAATCATGATACGGTCATGTCCTTAAAATTTAACAATTATGTCTATTATTGTTATCTACGTATTAACAAAAAAAATGTGCTGCCTACCCTTTGTTTACACAGCAAAAAGCAGATACTTGCATTGCGACTTATTTTACGCGAATAATCTCGTTCTCACGCTTTTTCGCCAAATCTTCTGCATGGGCGCGAACCATACTTTCTATTTCATCGACTACATTGTCGGTATCGATAAGATGACTTTTTTGACCCATACGGTATACCAGTGATCTTGGTGCGGCACCAACGATACCGATATCTGCTTCTTTTGCTTCGCCTGGACCATTCACTTTACAGCCAATCACGGATAAATCCATTGGTTCACGGATGTCTTCCAAACGTGATTCTAAGGCCGTCATCACTTTAATCACGTCAAACTCTTGACGCGAGCAGCTTGGGCAAGCGATAAAGTTTACGCCATTTGAGCGGATATTAAGCGACTTTAAAATATCAAAGCCAATTTTGATTTCTTCTTCAGGCTCAGCCGCTAACGAGATACGAATCGTATCGCCAATACCGTCTAATAACAGACCACCAAGCGCAATGGCAGATTTGACAGCACCAGTACGGTAGACACCTGCTTCAGTGACACCTAAATGCAGTGGGTTATCAATCTGCGCTGATAGCAGGCGATACGCATCCAATGTCAAAAACACATTACTGGCTTTGACAGACACTTTGTATTGGTCAAAATTAAGACGCTCTAAAATGTCGATATGACGCATTGCTGACTCAAGCATCGCCTCCCCAGTCGGCTCAGTATACTTACGCTGAATGTCTTTTTCTAAAGAGCCTGCATTGACGCCGATACGAATAGGAATATTGTGATACTTAGCACAAGCAACCACTTCACGCACCTTGGCATCGCTACCGATGTTACCAGGATTGATACGCAAACAATCAGCGCCGGCTTCAGCCACTGCTAAGGCAATCTTATGATCAAAATGCACGTCTGCAACCAAAGGTACGCTCACCAATTTACGAATCTCGCCAAAGGCTTTGACGGTATCCATCGTCGGCGTTGATACGCGCATCAAATCAGCGCCGGCTTCTACGCAGCGCTCGATTTGGGCGACGGTTGCCGCCACATCGCAAGTGTCAGTGTTGGTCATGCTCTGTACGCTAATTGGCGCATCACCACCAATCGCAACATCGCCGACATAGATTTTTTTGGTCAAACGGCGGTTAATAGGCGATGGCATTGACATAGATAAATCCTTAAATCAAAAATAGAAAAACCACAGGCTTGTATATATAAATGAGCTTAGACGTATAGTAGTTTTATTAAACGCTAGTAATCATGCTCGATAAGAGGCCAATGATGACTAAGGTACTAGCTCAAAGGTAGCTTGCTTATCCGTTGCATAAGTATCTAAAGCAACCGTTTCTTGATTGAGCATCAAGCTAACATTATCGATATTATCAATTTGTACACTAAATGGTGGCACGCCTGTTAGGTCATAGTCACCTGCCGTCTGTGAACCACTGATGAGACTATTACCCGATGCATCCGTGATGCTAACCACAGCATCATCGGTCAACTTCACGTTTAAAAAAGCCGTATCTGCACTGGCAGCACCTAAATTCAACGCAGAGCCAGACGCACCGATATCACTTGCATCATTGCTAATCGCAGCCCCTTGCGCTTGCTCAATAGCAGATACATCTTCAACAGTAGAGACAGGCTCTTGGCTATTTTCTTTACTCGCATTACTCACCATACGGAATAAAAATACTGCCAAGATAATGAGTCCAATCACACCGATGATCAATAGCGGATTAAAACGAATGCGATTGTGTGTATCGCGTTGCAGCGTGCCCATTGGTTGCAATGGTGTATCAGTATTATTGACCGATTTGGCTTTGAGTTCACTGGGGTAAGCGGCATCAAAACTACTCGCGATTTTGGCTGAGTCTAGGCCCAAATATTTGGCATAGTTAATAGCGAAGCCACGAGCAAATGCCGCTTGCGGTAATTCAGCAAAGTTTTCGCTCTCTAGTGCTTCTAGATGACGTTTTAAGATAAATAACTCGGCGGCTGCCTCTTCTAAACTGACTTGCTTCGTTTTACGGGCTTGCTGCAACGTGGCACCAAATGATCCCTGAGCGTTAGATTGAGTGTTTGATGATGGGGTGATCATTTCCATGGTGCCTCTGGATTGTTAAGCCAAGTCTTAAGTTGTTTCGCTTCGTCGCTCAATGGATAAGCGGATAAAAGCTGCTGTGCCAATTGCTGGCGAGTTGTAATGTTGTTTTGTGCTGCCGCAAGTTTGATACCTTGTAGGAGCAATCTAGGACTGATGCCCTGCCCTTGTACCAATATCAAGGTCTCGTCATACAAGCGCTGAGCCTGCGGTACTCGCTGCTGCTCAAGCAATAAATCTACCAGCTCAATATGAGCAATAATACTATTGCGATTGCCATCTAGGGCCCGCAAAAACGCTTTAGCAGCGGCACTATTGTCACCCAACTGAAGGTATGTACGCCCTAAATTCTCTAACGCACCGATACGGCCTTCATAACCTAATGAGGCGCCTGCAATCTCAAACTGCTCTGCCGCCTCACGATAGCGCTTCATCTGTGATAAATAAACACCGTAATTATTGTGTGCTTGCACAAAGTCTTTATCCAGCGCGATGGCTTTTTTAAAGTACTGATCGGCTTTTGCAAGATTGATGCGGCTGCCTTCTTGCTGCAACAAAACGCCCATCATATCATAGGCTGGCGCGTAACGGCTATCAGCAGCAAAGGCTTTTTCGAGTTGACGCTGCGCCGTATCGAGCTCATTTTTGCGGATATATTGTGCAGCAAGTGAGGTACGTACACGAGCAATTTCTTGCTGATCTAAGTTGCGGTCACCGCTGGGCTTCGTGGATGTCTGATAAGGCGCGATGCCTGACAAGTCATTGTTTGGTGTACTCTGACAGCCACTTAGCAATGATAATGCGAGTGCGGCAGCCAGTAATGCGCACTTCGGTGCAGTGACTCGGTTCGTCACCACACCTGCCTTTTTATAAAGGTTAAAAAATGGTTTTTGCTCTACCAACTGATAAAAATTTTTAGAAGTCATCATAGCCGCCATCATAAAACTGTGGTTCAATGCATTCGATCTTCGAGGCATCAGTTTAATAGATTTAGCCCCTATAAGTACAATTTAGTTGTTATTAATTGCTATGTTCTTCAATCTTGACCGTTATTGATACATTTTCATTACCGTTGCGACAGATAAAAGACAGCTAAGCTTCTTTTAGAACAGACGGATATTTATCCTGTCATATGCAAAACGTATCAAACATTTTCACGATCTTTGATGCTTTGTTGCCATGCAGCCGAGCGTCTGGTACGGTCAGCCACTTGTCCGACCAATTGACCACAAGCGGCATCAATATCATCACCGCGTGTTTGACGAATGGTGCAAACAAACCCAGCTTCACTCAGTATATTGCTAAACGCATGAATGCGGTTGTTGCTTGACTTATCGTACGACGCATGTGGGAACGGATTGAACGGAATAAGATTTATCTTACTTGGTAGCCCTTCTAATAGCACGACCAACTGATGAGCATGCTCATTGCTATCATTGACACCATCAAGCATCACATACTCAATCGTGACGTGCTTTTTATGACGCGGATTGACATCATAGACGTAGTTTTTTGCAGCGGCAATCAGCTCTTCTAGCGGGTACTTTTTATTAATTGGCACCAGCTCATTACGCAGTTCATCATTGGGGGCATGCAGTGAGATAGCCAGTGCTACATCGATATCTTGTGCTAGTTGGTACATTTTAGGTACCACGCCTGAGGTTGACAAGGTCACTCGACGTTTTGATAGTCCATAAGCGTGATCGCTCAGCATCAGCTCCATTGAGCCAACCACTGGTTTATAGTTTAATAATGGTTCACCCATGCCCATCATGACCACGTTGGTGACATTGTTTTCCCACAGGCTATGATCAACGTGTTCTAGACTATCATTGTTATCAGTCATATAAGAGGCATTGGCCACCCACAGCTGACCGATAATCTCAGCAGCGCTTAAATCACGCTCAAAGCCCTGCTTACCAGTACTGCAAAAACTACAATCTAGCGCACAGCCCACTTGTGAAGACACACACAAAGTCTTACGACCATTTAATTTACTGTCATCCGCTGGAATCAATACCGTCTCAACCAATGAGCCGCCCGTCACTTCAAACACCCATTTACGCGTACCATCATCACTATATTGACGATGAATCACTTTTGGTGGCGTAACGCAGGCATTGGCTGATAACTTATCCCGCAATGATTTGCTCAGATTGGTCATCTGCTCAAAGTCAGTGACTCCGTGCTGATATATCCATTTAATCACTTGCGTCGAGCGAAATGGCTTTTCACCGATACTTTTAAAGTAATCGGCAAGTTGCGACTGCGTCATCCCTAATAGATTGGTCTTGGCCTGCGCCTCATCTACTATCTTGATACTAGCCGTCTTGTTAGTGGGTGTGTGTTGGATCGGTGATTGAACAGTGGACATAATAGGTAACCTTTTGGCATAAGCCATGAACGTCGTTATACAATTAAATGATGCATTGAGCAATCCGTTATGAGCGCAAAATTTGTCCTATATAGAATGCAAATAATTATCTATATTGACAATGTGCTGATAAAGGATTGATAACGCTAGTAAATCTAATAATGAGGCAAGCGCCTATGAATTTCAATAAGCAACGACACTGTTATTACATATAACAGCTAAAACGGCTTATACCCATAAGATATAAGCCGTCTCGCGATACTATTTATTAACAATCAATATTGCAAATAATAGCTGCTATTAACGCGTACGTGCACAAACTTCGTCTTCATTGAAGAAGTAGCTGATTTCACGTGCCGCTGATTCAGCTGAATCTGAACCATGTACCGCGTTTTCATCGATGCTGCTAGCGAAGTCAGCACGGATAGTGCCTTCAGCAGCTTCTTTAGGATTGGTTGCGCCCATGATTTCACGGTGCTTAGCGATAGCATTTTCGCCTTCTAGTACTGATACCAATACTGGACCTGAAGTCATGAATGATACTAGGTCGTTGTAAAATGGACGCTCAGCGTGCTCAGCGTAGAAACCGCCTGCTTTTTCGTCATCAAGTTGTAGCATTTTAGCGGCAACAATTTTTAGACCAGCTTGCTCAAAACGATCATAGATAGCACCAATGTGGTTGCCAGCAACTGCGTCAGGTTTGATGATAGATAAAGTACGTTCGTTAGCCATGAAAAGCTCCTAATGGATGAGTGGGTTAAAAAATTGAACTAAAATAAGAAATGAAATAGCAAAGAAGTCGCCTTATCACGAACCTCTCATTTTATCTCCGACTACTATATTGGCTTAGACTTATTGAAATGGTTCATGATTTATCAATATAAATATAAATTCAAGACAGACCAAAACAGAATTATTGCTTATCAAAACGTGAAAAAGGACTCCACCTGATGTTAGGGTGGAATTGAATTTCGCCTAGCGTTTCGTTTATTATATTATATCTTTACACAAATAATATATTGAAATAAATTATTGTAAACTTTAGAGTTTATATTATATCAAAAAAAATGAATCGGCGTTATGAAAATCAACAAAGCGTATAAATTTAGGCTTGAGCCTAATGCAGAGCAACAGATTATTCTAAATAATCTTGTCGGCTCTGCACGCTTTGTTTGGAATCAAATGCTAGCGATCTCATTTGAGATGTTTGCCAAAAATGAATTTATTAATGCCACCAACTTGGTTAATAAAATCATGGTTCTAAAGAACAATCCTGATTTTGACTTCTTAAGAACCCATGCCAATGCTGTGTCTTTACAACAAAAAGTACGTGATCTTGCCTCTGCTTGGTCACGATTTTTCGACCCTAAAGTTCATGCTAGGCTCAAAGAAAACAAAAAGAAGTTTCGAAAACCCAAGTTTTTTAAGCTAAGTGATGGCACAGAGATTCAACTACGACAACTGATGCCAAGATTTAAACGTAAATCCGATGGCTGCGACTCAATCAGGCTTGTTCAGTTTGATAAATATTGCCGTGTTGAAGGTAATCGCGTCAAACTACCTAATGGCGTGGGCTTTGTAAAATTTAAAAAATCACAAGATATCATCGGCACCATTAAAAACGTCACCATCAGCAAGAAATCAGGTCACTGGTACGTGTCGTTTGGCACTGAGCGAGCATTATCTGAGAACCCAACTCACCCCTCCAAAAGCGCCATAGGTATTGATTTAGGTATCACTAAACTCATTACCACCTCAGACGGTCAATACATCAAACCCAAAAACAGCTTTAAAGCCAATCAAATTAAACTTGCCAAATTGCAGCGTCAATTAAGTAAGAAAGTAAAGTTCAGTGAAAACTGGAAAAGGCAAAACCGTAAGATTCAAAAATTACACAATCACATCGCCAATATTCGCCATGACTACTTGCATAAAATCACTACCGCGATCAGCAAAAACCACGCCATGATTGCCTGTGAAGATTTAAAAGTCGCCAATATGTCGAGATCAGCTAGCGGTACGATGGAGAAAAAAGGTCGGCATGTCAAAGCCAAATCAGCATTAAACAAATCAATCTTAGATCAAGGCTGGGGCATGATGGTTAATATGTTTGAGTACAAGCAACAATGGCAAGGCGGGTTGCAAACAGTTAAATAAAACATATACAAACCTACCTATTTATTACTATAATAGATAGATTATATCTATAATATAGAGAGCAAGTTATGGGGAAACTGGTTAGTATTGGGGAGGCTGCCAAACATTTCGGGGTTGCTCAATCCACATTAAGACGTTGGGATGAGGATGGTACGTTAGTCGCCAAGCGAACCGAAAACGGGCATAGGCGATATGATTTAAGTGAAATCAGACCGCATTCCTTGAATACACCACCTAAATTAGACCGAAAAACCATTGCTTATGCTCGTGTGTCGAGTCGTGATCAAAAAGACGACTTACTTCGCCAGTCTCAAGTTTTGGAACTTTATTGTGCCAGGCAAGGCTGGACTTTTGAGACGATTACCGATCTTGGTAGTGGAATGAATTATAAAAAGAAAGGCTTAAAAGACCTGCTTGATGACATACTGAGCAATAAAGTTGAACGGCTGGTAATTACCCATCAAGACAGGCTTTTACGATTTGGTGCAGAACTGGTTTTCATGTTGTGTGAGGCTCGTGACGTTGAAGTGGTAATAATCAATCAAGGTGAAGAGTTGAGTTTTGAGCAAGAATTAGCCCAAGATTTATTGGAGATTATCACCGTATTTTCAGCGAGGCTATACGGCTCTTGCAGCAAGAAAAACCAACAATTAATAGAGGCGGTTAAAAAAGCATTATGATCCGTGGACACATTATCGAACTCAAGCCAAACAACGTACAGGCAAATCACCTTGCTCGTGCTTGTGGCGTGGCGAGAAAAGCCTACAACTGGGCTTTGCATGAGTGGCAGCGGCAGTATGCGCTTGACAAAGCGTACCGTGATGCGTGTTTGGCCGCAGGCGTTGAGGTTGATACTAAAAATCTAAACAAGCCCTCACAGGCGAAGCTCAGACGCGAATTGAACGCCATTAAGCGTGAATTATTCCCCTATATGCTGGAAGTGACCAAATGCGCTCCGCAGGCGGCAATCATGCAGTTGGGTGATGCTTATAACAACTTCTTTAAAGGCTTAGCGAAATACCCAACCGCTCGTAAAAAAGGCCGTGACGATAGATTCAGTTTATCCAACGACCAATTTGCCATTAAAGGTAAATCCATTCGTATCCCAAACTTGGGCTGGGTTCGCTTAAAAGAAGCTTTACGTTTTGACGGCAAGATCATGTCAGCCACCATCTCTAAACGTGGCGGTAAGTGGTTTGTTAGTGTGGCTGTTGAAATACAAAAAGCTGTAATTCCTACTAAAAAGACAGGTAAAAGCGTTGGTGTTGATCTTGGTATTACCGACTTACTGGTTTTATCAGACGGCACTAAAATTAAAGCGCCAAAACCACTTCAAGCAAACCTTAAAAAACTAAGAACGCTAAACAAAGCGCTCAGTCGCACTAAAAAAGGCAGTAAAAACAGAGAAAAAGCGAAAACCAAGCTCTCTCGTTTGCACTATAAGATCAGGTGTATTAGGCAAGATTCTCTCCATCAAATCACAACAAGTCTGGTTAATGAGTTCGATGTGATTGCGATTGAGGATTTGAATGTCAAAGGTATGGTTAAGAACAGGCGGCTATCAAGAGCTATCAGTGACTTGGGTTTCTTTGAGTTTAAGCGACAGCTTATCTACAAAGCCACTGAGCAAGGCAAGGTTGTGAAATCAGTCGGACCCTTCTACCCAAGCTCAAAAACCTGTTCAAACTGCAATCATATCCTTGGTAAAGATGAGCTAACATTGAAAATGCGTGAGTGGTTGTGCCCTAACTGTCAGGTTTCTCATGACCGTGACCTCAACGCCAGCATCAATATTTTAAATAACGCGACTGTTATTTTAACAGCTGCATAATCCTGTTTATTGGACGGTGAGTTCCATCGCCAATTAAAAAAGTCTGTGGAGTCGTGGTCAGTCTAAATCTCAAATGAGAAATAGCGCGTGACAATGAAGCAGAAAGAAAACGTCAAACCTATCTAATAGTCAATATTGGCTAGGTTTGAGTAAGATTTTTGGAACGGTTGCTCATTAAGGTAAACCCACGTTACACCAGCCAAACCTGCTTTGAATGCAAGCATATTGCCAAGGAAAATAGACGCACTCAAGCAAACTTTGAGTGCGTCGAATGCAGGTATGTTACGAACGCAGATGTTAATGCGGCTCGTAATATATTAGCGGCAGGACATGCCGTTTTGTCTGCGGAGGGAGGATGCGTTAAAGGTCGCCCTTTGAAACAGAAAACTTGTGACCTTCGTGAGAAAGCCACCTAAGAGCTTATGCTTTTAGAATTCCCCACTTGAGCTTGGCGAAAGTGGTGGAAGTATGTCAATATAATGATTAAGCGTATAAATGATAGGATTAATTTATGGCGATAACTTACACAAAGATAAATTGAGCAAGGTTTTACCGCTCATCAATCTTCTTATTTACCAAAAATAAAACCCCAATGTTTGGCATCAGGGTTTTGTAAATAAAACAGACAATATCTTTATAACCAATTAAGCATCATACGGATCGCGTAATACAATCGTTTCTTCACGGTCAGGACCGGTCGAGATGATATCAACTGGGCAACCAATCAATTCTTCGATACGTTTGATGTAAATTTTAGCGTTTTCTGGTAGGTCATCATAGCTTGTGATACCAACGGTTGACTCGCTCCAGCCTTGTAGGGTTTCGTACTTAGGCGTTACTGACTCATAGAACTCAGCATCATGTGCGCCTGCACACTCAGTCTCAGGCAGGTTGTAGCCCACACCAATGAGCAACTCTTCAAGACCATCTAGTACGTCAAGCTTGGTCAGGCAGATACCTGACATAGAGTTCAGTACCACTGCACGGCGTAATGCCTCAGCATCAAACCAGCCACAGCGACGCGCACGACCAGTTGTTGCACCAAATTCGTGACCGACTTTGGCTAAGTGAGCACCAACATCATCGAACAATTCGGTTGGGAATGGACCACTACCAACACGCGTGGTATAAGCCTTGGTGATGCCCAATACATAATCTAAGTACAATGGACCGATACCTGTCCCCGTTGATACGCCACCAGCGGTTACGCTTGAGCTGGTCACAAACGGATAAGTACCATGATCGATATCAAGTAGGGTACCTTGCGCACCTTCAAACATTAGGTTTTTGCCAGCCAGACGCAATTGGTTAAGGTCTTCGGTGACATCAGTAACCATGCCATTAATCTCATCGCGCCACTCTTGGCAAAGCTTGTACGTCTCATCAAAGTCAATCGCGTCAACTTTGTAATACTCAGTTAATTGAAAGTTGTGATACTCAATCAAGTTACGTAGTTTTTCTTCTAGATCTTCACGGAACAAGTCAGCAAGCTTGATAGCACGGCGTGCGACTTTGTCTTCGTAGGCAGGGCCGATACCGCGACCTGTTGTACCAATTTTGCCGCTGCCGCGCTTGGCTTCACGAGCTTGGTCAAGGGCCACATGATAAGGCATGATAAGTGGGCAGTTGGGAGAGATACGTAGACGCTCACGTACTGGTACGTTGTTGTCTTCCAACTCTTTCATCTCTTTGAGCAATGCATCAGGCGCTAACACTACGCCATTACCGATAAAGCAAGTAACGCCTTCACGCAAGATACCTGATGGAATCAAATGCAAGACCGTGGTTTTGCCATCGACAACCAACGTGTGACCAGCATTATGACCGCCTTGGAAGCGAGCTACTGCTGAGGCTTTTTCGGTAAGTAAATCAACGATTTTACCCTTACCTTCGTCGCCCCATTGGCTACCCAAGACTACAACATTCTTACCCATGATCAATCCTTACCTTTATGTATTGAGGTGTGTGCAATAAAAGCTAAAAAATTAAAGTGACTTTATTGACTGTATCTTTTTATCTAACGAACAACATAGCGTTTTAATAACTGGTGCTTGATGCGCGTGTGTTTCACAAATGACTCATTAAACCGTTTGTAGCTGCCACTGATTGTCAGCAAAACTTAAGCGATGAGTGACGTCATTTGGGCTGTCCTGTGCGTCTAGTGGCATGGTGACGCGATAGCCTTGCTGACGTAGACTCTCAACTTGTTGTAAGAGTGTCTGCATCTCATCTTCGTTGGCATTGTTTATAGCAGCAAAATCAACTAGTACTGTGGTTGGTGCATCAAGCTGCGTATTCGCCAGCAAGCGACTAACATCCATACTAAAGCCTGTGGCAGCACGAAGTGTTTGCGTCTGGCTTTGCATACCGTCAAAACGTCCGCCGCGTACTAGTGGCTGCGTCTCACTATTAATATAACCGTTGAACACGATACCTGTATGATAGTGGTAGCCTGACAACTCTGTCACATCGATACTGACTGGGCACTGCCAGTGATTTTCTAAATAAGATTTGAGGCGTTGTAACTCATCGACAGCGGCCGCGATTTGATCGTCTTGTTGAGCTGTGTCTGACAATTTAGATAATAAGTTTGCAATATCATGACCAAAGCGTGCCAACACATAAAAATCATCGCCCATCGGCAAGTCTCGGCAGAGACGCTTAAGCTCTGGTAGGTTTTTATTGGCGTACAAGTACATCAATTGCTCAGTGGCGCTGTCTGGCAACTCAGCCAATTCGGCTAAACGCTTAAATATCGCCACATGACCCAAATCAATATGGAGCGCTGCACTTATATTGAGTTTATTGACCATGGTAAACAACACATCGATCAACTCAATATCTGCTGCCAGTGATGCACAGCCAAATATCTCAGCACCTAGCTGCAATGGTGTGCGTGAGCCAAACAATCCTGATGGCAGGGTATGAATCACATCACCGACATAGCAATAACGAGCAATCCCCGTACCGCCATGATGCGCATCAATACGCAAGATCTGCGGAGTAATATCAGCACGCACGCCCATTAGACGGCCCGTCAACTGATCGATAATCTTAAAGGTTTGACGTTTCAGATCTTCTGATGCATCACTCAGCAAAGATTCAGTAAACTCAATCATCGGCGGACAAACCAGCTGATAACCATGAGTGATAAGCTGCTCAATCAGTTGATGTCTAAGCACTTCTTGCTTATGGGCATCTTCAAACAGGACATCGACCACCCCATCAGGCAACAGCCAGCTATTGGCAACATCGCTGCCAAAGTTACTCAAGTACGGCATGCTATTAGATGCAGTACTGCTTTTGGCAGACTGAGTCACTGTTTCACTTGGAGGGTTTTGCTGGGCAGGTTTTGCAGAATCAGAACTAACAGACACAATAAATCCTTGTTTGGCGTATCGCTTACCAAAAACGCGGTACTGATGCGGTACTCAAAGGTTGTTTTACCAAGTATTGACGCCGAGTGTTTTTATTTTTAACGCGCAACATCATTGACCCAATTATTTATAAACAAACCAGGTGACTTTAAGAGGGTGAGTAATAAGTATAATTTGGAATGATAAGACGAGTATCTTCATGCGCTAAAAAATTGCGACCAATAATCAAGGCACTTTATGCTTTAGTTTAGCATAGCACTCAAGGTTCGCCTAGTGACAATTAGCCACAATCCGCATCTAATTACTGTCTAAATGCTTCTCATTAGTACGGTAGAGGCAGCCGTTGACACTCATATATTCAGCTCGGCATTGACTGACCACAATAGCGTTTATTTTTTGTTATACATACACTGATGAGCGTGATTACGGCAGCGTTATCAATACCGACTCATGGTACACTAACACATATTTTTATCTCGGAAGCCTTATGTCATCTGATTACCACCCAAACCCTGCCATCAACCAAACCAATGTCTTAGGTACAGCGCTTGCCAGCTGTTGCTTCGACCCTATCACTGGCTATTATCGCAATGGCTTTTGTCATACGGGCAACCATGATGTTGGTCAACATACCGTTTGTGCCAAGATGACCAGTGAGTTTTTAAACTTCTCAGCCAGTCGTGGCAATGACCTTATCACCCCGCTACCTGAATATAACTTTGCCGGTCTCAAGCCTGGTGATTACTGGTGTATCTGCGCCCTGCGTTGGGTCGAAGCACTAGATTTTGACATTGCTCCGCAGATAAAACTAGAAGCTTGCCACGAGAGCCTATTGGCATTGGTAGATATCGACACGCTAAAAAGCTATGCATTGTAAAAGGTTGTTCATAGATAGTGCGATCAAATGATAATGGCTTTGCTTAAGACAAGTTTTGATTCTTGCAGCTGTTTATTATATGACAGGAGGGTGTGTGGAAAACGACAACAACCAATTAATCAAAAAAACGGCTCACATTGCACCTGACTCTAATATGAGCCACATTTATGCCAATATGAATGACAGGCATCTCTACCTAGATGACGATGACAGCTATATCTACGGCGATGCTGAAGCCACGACTCAGGATACCATCGAGACCATGACGGTCTACGATCCTGACTCTGAGCGCTATGAAGACATTGATTCATCAAGTAAAGACGAAGTGGTTAATTGCTATGCGTATTCGCGAAAAACAGGCGAAAATCTAGACAAAATCGCCCTTACTGATGTGAGCCGTGCGCTGAGTAATAATGGTCAGTTTATTTGGCTCGGTCTTTACGACCCCAGCCTAGAGACCATGGTCAAGGTGAAAGACGCCTTTGATCTACACGAATTGGCGATTGAGGATGCCTTTGCTGACCACCAGCGAGCCAAGGTAGAGAACTATGACAATGATATGGTCTTTGTGGTGCTACGTACGGCCAAACTCGAAGACAACGTCATTCGTTATGGTACGACTGCGATATTTATGGGCAAAAACTACCTAATTACGATTCGTAATGGTCCGTCAAACTCCTATGCGCCTGTACGCGAGCACTGTCATCGTCGCCCAGAAAAGCTACGCATGGGTCCCATATTTGTACTCCATGCCATACTCGATTTTATCGTTGATAACTATATGCCGATCACTGATCGATTGGGACGATATTTGCGTGAGCAAGAGCGTTATGTCTTCACCTATGAATTTGATAAAGGCACATTAAAAAATCTGTATCAGCTCAAATCACAGCTGGTACATATGCGCGCTATCATCCTACCCGTGCAAGACATCTGTAGCTTCTTTATCAATCATAAAAAAAGCGAGATAGTCTCAGGGTTTTCTCAAGCAGCCAAGCCATATTTTCGCGATGTGAACGATCATCTCCTGCACTCATTGGATGCCATTAATGGTCTTAATGAGATGCTAAGCGTGGTCATGAACACTTATATGGCCATGGTCAATATGGGACAGAACGAAGTCGTTCGTAAACTTGCCGCCTGGGCGGGTATCCTTGCCGTCCCAACCGCTATCGCTGGTATTTACGGTATGAACTTTGATTTTATGCCCGAGCTGCATTGGAAATACGCTTACTTCGTTATTATGATAATCATCATCGCTCTTTGTAGCTTCTTGTATTACAACTTTAAGCGACTCAAATGGTTGTGATAACTCATTCATACACAAAAAAGGGCTACCACTGGTAGCCCTTTTTTATGCTGATCGTCAATCATTATTCGCGGCGGTGCTTGGTATGGCTGTCTGGATCTTGCGCATTATCAGGCAGTATAGCCTTGACCGTTAAATTTGCATACTGTCTATCAAGATTGTCTTCTGGGCGACCAAATGTTTTTGCCGTCCAAGTGAGTATGACAATAGCCCCACTCAATAGCATGATTGCCACGGAAATGGTGGCCAGCAACCATAGATGAAAATAATCTGACACTGCCTGCACATCAACCACTAGATGTCGTGATAAAGCCGTTATCGCAATAAATATCAAAAACTGTACGGGCAGACGATGGGTTTTAAAGTAAATCCCTATCATAGCCAGCAGCTCAAGATAAATGAATAGCATCAAAATATCTTTTAAATCCGCTGAGCCTTTTTGGACAATATAGATAAACTCTTTACCTGCCGTCCAGACCACCACCACGCTGATTAAAAATAAGATAACGTAATGACAGACATCGACAAACTCTCTACCAATACCTTGTAGTCGCTCATGAATACCTACGTCTTTTTTAGCCATTTTTAGGTCCTATCAACTAAGAGGTGGTTGATTTGGTCTGAGGCTACTTTGCCTCAAGCCCGTTATTTATTGGCAATCAGCACTCACATGACTATCTTTTTAGTTAATACCCAAACCTGCTGATTTTTCAGCCGCATCGACTGTCTGGCGAATAAGCGTGTTGATGGTCATTGGGCCAACGCCACCTGGCACTGGTGTATACGCGCTGGCAATGTTTTCCATGCCTTGCATTTCGATATCGCCAACACCGCCGTTATCCGTTGGATGAAAACCTGCATCAACAACTACCGCACCTTTTTTGATCCAAGCGGCTTTGATCAGCTCAGGCACACCCACAGCACCAACTACAATATCGGCACGCTTGATATGAGATTCTAAGTCTTGCGTTCTTGAATGACAGATAGTCACCGTACAGTTCGCATTCAATAGCATCATTGCCATTGGCTTACCCAAAATGGCACTACGTCCTACGACCACAGCCTCCAAACCCGCAAGCTCGATATTATGATGCGCGAGTAAATGCATAATGCCTTGCGGTGTGCATGAGCCGTAAGCGGATTGCTGCATCGCCATACGACCAAAACCAAGACAAGTCACACCATCGACGTCTTTTGCCAAATCGATTTGCTCAAAGCAAGCACGTTCATCGATATGCTCAGGGACAGGATGCTGTAACAAAATACCGTGTACGTCTGGATTGCTGTTTAGCTCATTTATCTTTGCCATGAGCTGCTCAGTGGTCGTGGCGCTTGGCATCTCAACACGTATAGAGTCCATGCCAACACGCTTGCAAGCGTTGCCTTTCATACGGACATAAGTGGCAGAGGCGGGATCGTCACCAACCAATATCGTCGCTAAGCTTGGGGTGCGTCCCGTTTTATCTTTGATCGCATCCACGCGCGTGCGTAGATCCTGTTCTATTTGTTTGGCAAGTGCTTTGCCGTCCAAAACGGTGGCGGACTCGTGGGCAATAGACATAGTAACTCCAATAGAGGATACGATATAAAAAAACAAAGACAGCGCGTGCAAGTACTTTGCATGCCTGTCTTTTGCTTCGTCAACCTTTGACTGATAATAATATTGTACCTGTGTACGCTGCAAAATCCTAGCGTGTATTGGGATACAACAAAAAAATGGCCTACTATAATTTAGTAGACCATTTGACTCTCATGTATTCACGTTATTTATTAGCCGCTATAGGCTTTGGCTAATAAGTCTGAAACTCTAGCCCAACGCCTGCTCCAATATCACTCGACTGAGTATCAGAGTCTACGCCCCATAAGCGAGATGTCACTAAAGTTTTTGGATTCAACTGATGCGCCCATGATATGTCAATAGCGGTCAGTTTATCTTTCATTGGAAATGCTTGGTTATCAGACTTTCCAGTGCGACGATCCAACTCTCCTGACTGATTAACCTTAGCATATTGCAGTTTTGTATTAACAAAGTTTCGACTATCTAGCCATAGCTTGCCACCTACTGATATGCTCTCTGCATCGCCGCCCAAAGAATGCCCGAGTGGATAGCCTTGCTGGTAGTACCCATCCGTATATGTACTATGATCATAGGATACGCCTCGGACTTTACCACTAGTACGTGTGTCTGCATATTCTGTATACAATTGATATGGCATACCATAAGCTTCAGAAGCGTAGTCTGCACCCGCCAAATACATGTTTTTAGCAGGCAAGCCGCCCGCTTCATCTTCACCAATATATTGACCGTAGATACTCGCAGGAATATTGATCAGTGGGGCAAGCTGCACCTTAGCATCAAAACCACCTAATTGATTAGCAGGGTCTTCACCAATCGTCGCACCATTGTCACCATTATCTTTAGTGCCTAAAATAGCATCACCAAAGGAGCTAAAACTCTCTGGACGACCCTCACCGCCCCACATAAAGGTTCGAGACGCACCAACTTCTAGCCATGGTAAAGGACTGGCCGTCAGACGAGCACCAAATAGCTTAGCATCTGGTACGGCATCATAATCTTCAAATTGACCTGCAAATAATTGATACTGCCATGGACCAACCCATGAAAGATAAGGCGAGGTTGGTGCATTTTGCGCATCACGTTGCATGGTGATACCTGCAACAGGGCGACTGGCATCGCCACGAATCAAACTGCCGTCAGTACCAGGACCCCACCATGTCGGGATCTGACCGGCAATCAACCATTGATTGGCAGCAGAGCCAGCAATATATGAGCCTTCAAAACTCAAATCATTACTGTCTTCGAGCAAACTGTCGTTTTTTAGATTGGCTTGAAGTTTCATTTCCCAATTTTCTTCACTCAAACTGAGCGCTGCTGAAACCTCTTGCCCTGCTAAATGGTTATCAGCAAAAGTTTGCGGCAACTGCTGACGATCGGTCTGTACATAAGCGTCTACTTCAGCCTTCACTAAGGAGTTGGGGTTTTTAGCAAGTGTGGCACGGACTGACTGTAGTACTTTTTGCTGTGCGTCAGTACTCACCTGAGCCGTGGTGATTGCTTTTGTAATTTCATTAGCAGTTAAAGGCCATGTACTGGTACTAATGTGAGTGACGCCTTGCGCATTTAACCATTCTAGCTCTGACTTGAGCTTCATATCATTCATATACAAATTCTGTGCTGAAGCACTCATCGACAATGTAGAAATAGCAAGTGAGCTACTGATAATGGCCAGCAAAGTCATTTTTTTAGACATGTTTGAATACTTCCCAATATTTAAGTTTATTTAACAGCATCCCCACTACCTTTGCCTAAAGCTGTTCTAGCAATATAGTAAAAGTAATTTTTCAAGTTGAGATTATCGATCATTTCTTTATCAGTTTTGGCTAAAAGCTTGGGAGTAGACATATCTACGCCACTTAACTGAGCTAGCCCTGTAATACCAGGTAACACGTCATAAACGCCTTGATCTGTTCTGGCTTTTATGAGTTCCTCTTGATTGAATAGATTAGGTCTCGGTCCGACTAAGCTCATCTCGCCTTTTAATACATTAATCAGCTGTGGCAGTTCATCAAGTTTGCTCTTGCGTAATACCTTACCCAATTTAGTGATAGAGCTGTTATCAGCTAAGTGACTAGCTACAGACGCTGTATCTACTTTCATAGTACGAAACTTCACTAGTTTAAAGGGCTTTTGGTCTTTACCGACACGTTCTTGCACAAATAAAGGCGAGCCTGTATCCAAGTAACCAATAGCAGTTGCACCAATTAACAAGGGTGACGCTGCTACTAACCCCGCAGCTGAGAACATAATATCCAATGGTCTTTGTAAAGGCATAGACTGGGAAGTTGCTAAACTTGACTTATAACATTTAGCAGTTTCCTGAATGGACTCACTAGTTGAATATTTAGGCTTCCAACCTAATAAGGTTTTAGCCTTACTAATATCTACTTGCAATGAGCCTGATAGCCTTTGAGCCACACCTGACTTACCAACTGCACTTGCTGCCGTATTAATAAATTCAACAGGTATATTTACCGCTTTGTTTTTAACGCCTAAGCCTTTTGATATCTCTTCTAACAAACCAGCGGTAGAAATATCATCATTGTCAGATATCAAAAATACTTCATTTTTAGCATCTTTGTGCTCGATACAGGTAATAATAGAATCAACCAAATTATCGACATATACTAAGCTACGTAAGTTCTTTTTGATGCCACCTATAGGAAGTGGAACACCTTTATAAGTCCATTTCATTAGCGATTGAAAATTACCTTTTACATTTTTACCATAAACTAAGGTCGGACGAATAATTACAACTTCTAATGGCGTAGTCTCTGCTAACTTGAGTAAACCCTGCTCAGCTTCATATTTTGAGATGCCATAAGGATCGGTAGGATTAGGCTTAGAACCTTCTGTATAAGGTTTACCGATCTTCGTGCCTTCACCATTAACTTTAATTGAGCTAATAAATATAAAACGCTTTACACCTGAATCAGCTGCTTGGCGAGCTAGATTTAAAGTCCCTTCCACATTTACTTTACGAAACTCAGTTAAAGGATCGGTAGACTTGTCATCCATTACATGCACACGAGCAGCTGTATGAACAACTACATCGACACTTTTTAGTGCATCACTCCAATCAGTGCTAGTTGTCAAATCATCAACTTTGACAATCCGTACAGCGTCCGACTGCTCATTAACATTACGCACAGCAATCGTTAAATCATAGCTCCCATCTGCTACAATACGTTTTTGTATAGCACTCCCAACAAACCCAGTTGCCCCAGTGAGAAGTAATCTATGTTTATTACTCATGGATAGATATCCTAAATCAAATTTCAATTGGTTTGCTGATAAATAGATAGATGCTGCTCTATCACTTTTTCAATCGCAAACTCTCGCTCTGCTAGCCGACGTCCAGCAATACCCATTTCTACTCGAAGCTCAGTATCTGTCACTAGCTTTTCAATAGCATTAGCTAATTCCTTCGAGTCTTTAACTGGAACTAATAATCCCGTCTTATTTTCTTCTATAGCATCACGGCATCCGGGTACATCTGTAGTAATCACAGCCCTTCCCGATGCGGCAGCCTCAATTAAAACTTTGGGTAATCCTTCGCGATAAGACGGTAGCACTACAACATTAGAGTCTCTAAATACAGTAGACATATCCTCCTGATATCCCAAAACAACTAGATTAGGAATGGTTTTCCATTCTTCAATATCTTTTTCTGTAGCGCTCGTATTATTACCTAAATCTAGATCTCCCACTATCTGATAGTTGGCTACCACACCTTTTTTATTCAGTAGTCTGATAGCTTCAATATATTCTGCTAACCCTTTATCGAATAGCAGACGTGCTGCGAAAGTCACTACAGGCGTATCATTTAAGTTTTCAGGAATAGACTGGAAGGTAGATAGGTCTATACCTGAACCACGTATGAGTGTAGTTTGCTCAGCCTTGACAGCTTTTAAATCTATTAATAACTGCTTGTCATCAGGATTTTGCAGTATAACTGTGGTTTTTTTAGAGCGTAAAGCAAAACGATATAAGCCTACTCCAATTTTTCGTTTTAAGTCTGCTTTAACACCTTCTGCCAAAAATAAAGTGCCTAACCCTGATACAGCAGCCACTACCTTATTAACTGATGTAAAGCGAGAAGCTATACCGCCATATAAAACAGGCTTAATAGTAACTAGATGCAATACATCTGGCTTAACATTATTTATAAGCTTCCAAATCGTCAATAAACTATTTAGCTCACTTGGAACACTACTACCATTACGGGTTAATGGTATCTCATGATGGACAAAACCGTTTTTTATAATAACTTGCACGGCTTCGCCAGTTCTAGTAGCTACGTGTACTCTGTACCCCTGCTCTTGAGCCGCTAGAGCGATTGGCAAGCGATGTGATAAGAAGAACCAAGGCTCGTTAATTATATATAATATTTTCAATTTTATTCCTATAAAACTAGTATAGACTCACTGCCTATAGAACAATATTCTTTTATTTGGAAATAGTTTATCAACCTTACAGTCAGCACAGACGAATAACACATACATAACTACGAAAGCATAGCGATAGCGTACTGCTGTACCATAATTCGCTACAACTAGTCCATATACAGACATGGATAGAGCTAAAAATAGTAGCCAGAATGCCAATCTGTCTGGACTTTTGTTCCAAGCCTGCCGAGTAATTAAGAATAAAATACCTAGCACTATTAAGTTTTCAAACGATTGTATAAATTGCAATGCGCTAGCAGCTTCCCAAGGTAAAGGCTTAGATAGAAAATAAAACCCCGAAGTTAAACCTTGAAATACAAAATCACTTATTCCTGATATCAGCCTAACATCACTTGGATCTCCACCATCTTCAACGAACATAGATACTCTATATTTATTGACTAAGGGTAAAGCTAAAGGAGCAGATAAAAGCAACGAACCCAAACCAATCATACCAATCGCTAATGCTTTAGTTAGCCCCATACCTTTTTTAGCTACATTAAATATAAAATAAATTAATACTATTGGAGCAACGATATAGAAATTTTGGAATTTAATAAGGTATATGGGTATTATACTAATAACACTCTTTAATATACTTGACTCTCTAGCATAAATGATAGCTAAAACCATAAAAAATAATATCAAAGTATCTCTTAAACTAAGCCCAGTATATAAAGCCAGACTCGGAAACAATAAGTAGAACCATATAGAGAAGCCTGTAAATATATTTTTTTTATACAGAACAAAAAAAAGTACTATATATATAAAAGTATTATAAAACCCCAAACTAATAACAGAAAATGGGGCTGGGAACGGTAATACTGATAAGAAAGCACTAGCCTGTAAAACATTTCCAGAATCGCTCAAAGCTTCGAAAAAACTAACCTCACCCGATCTTATTTGATTTACTGCAGTCCAGTATTTAAATTGATCAGGCATATATGAGGAGCTAAATAAGAAATCATTAAGAAAAAAAGGTAGTAAGCAGTGTGTGAATAGTAAAAGTTGATAATTAAGTGGAACTCGAAATTTGTATCCAAAAATAATTACCGTAAGCAAACAGATTAGCAAGCTTGGTAAATCAAACAAACGAATGCCTAAGAAGCCATAGCTATGAATCAAATTTAAATGTGACATCCGAAATCTCTACAATTATAATGTAAGAACTAGCTCAAAAAACAACATACAACATTATGATTTTTTAGAACTTTTAAAATTATATACTTTTTATATTAGTTATATAGTTTAAGGTAGGATTTCACACTGGCATCAAGGGAATAAATATTGATTATTCGTTTACGCGCATTTATACCAATTTTATGACTTTCCTCAATATTCAAACTTAATGCTTTATTTATTGTTTTCGCTAACAGAGAACTATTACTAGGATCAACAAGAAAACCTTCTGAACCAACTACTTCTGAAACACCACCACAATCTGTAGCAACAACAATACGCTCACAACTCATCGCTTCTGCAACAACAAGTCCGAAGCCCTCCCATGCTGAAGGTAATACAAATATATCTGCCATAGAAAGTAACGACGGGATATCTCGCCTAACACCTAAAAAAGTAATATTATCTTTTAAGCCCATTGAATTTACTAGACTATGCAGCTCATCTTTCAATGAACCATCCCCCACAATAAAAAACCTATAATCCTGTCGATTAGCAAGTTTTTGGACTGCTCTAAATAGATTGGGATAATCTTTTTGCTCAGAGAGACTTCCTATAGAAATCAGCACTTTTGTATCTTTATTAATATCAAATTGATTGCGCAATAAATCTCGTTCGACTTGATCAAATTTGAAATAGTCTGTGTCTATACCATTATATACAGTAGATATCTGTGACTTCTTAAAAGCTTTTTTTGCAACTAAACTGTCTGTCGCCTCTTCGCTAACATTAGTATTAATATCAGACAAAAAATTAGTTAATTTATATGCAAACATTCTAATCTGTCCACCCTCATTAGAATTATGGACAGTACAAATCAATTTGTTAATAGGGGTAATACTATTTACTATTCTACAAAGAATATTTGAATGAAACATATGAGAATGCACAACATCAGGTTGATAGTTTAAAATAATATTTCGTAAGCGTTTTGCTGCAGCAAACAGTCTAGAAAAGGATTCTAAATTTAACCTTATAATTTCTATATCTTTAGAGTTTGGTGTAACGTCAGCATTCCCAACTAAGTAGACTATTTTTACAGAGTGACCTGCATCAACCATACGATCAGCAACTGTAGTGACTACTCTTTCTGCCCCTCCCACCCCTAATCCTGTAATCACATATAAAATTTTCATAACGTTCACCCACTTTCCACTAAACTAAAAAACTTTTCGACATGATTTTTTATAGAATATTCCTTACTTAGCTTTTTAACTTTATTAGATTTTTTTATTGCTACATCAATATTATTTTTTACCTTAAGAAAGGTACTGGCTAATTCTGTTTTATTATCTTGTTCAACAAAATACGCACTTGTATCATCTACAACGTTTCTAAAGATATTATTGTCCCAACAAACCATTATTTTTCCTGCTGCCATCTGTTCTATAAGCGCATTTGAAACACCACCACCACCCAAAAAATCCGTCAGATAAGTGAGAGCTACGCAGCAATGCATTTTTGCTAACAGCTCAGGTAGCTCAGAGTTTGGAACAGCGCCATAACTTTTAACAATGCCTCTTTTTGCATAAGTTTCAACCTCTTCTCGATATGGACCGTCACCAATAATATGAAACTCAATATCACTCATATTTTTGTTTTTGTACAAAATATCTGCTGCTTCTAAGAACGCTTTTATGCCTTTTACTTCTGAAAGCCTGCCTACGAATGCAATCTTAAAATTACCTTCGAAACTTGGCTCTTCTAAATTACTCCACCTTTCCAAATCAATAGAGTTTTTTATAACACTGCATTTCACACCTTTTTCTCTATAAAAATCTGCGGTATCATTACCATTTGCAATAATGATATCAAAGAAATTATTTATCAAGAATATCTCTAATTTCAAAATCAATTTTTGAGTGAACGGGTTTAGTGCATATCCTTTTTCTTTCGTGTAGATGGTACGCAGCCATAGTATTTTATTTCCCGAAACCCCTCTCAAGGAATATCCTGCCAACGTTGCCAGAGCTTCATTTAGACTACCTACTGCTAAAACATCAGTTGCTTGTTTTTTCTTAAAGAAAAAATTTTTCAGAACAAAACCTATATATCCTATTGATATAGGAACTTTCTTACAGTTGTGGGTATATGTATAGTGTTGATCAATAAGATTCTTATTGTTTTCCAGCAGTATATTATTACTATCTAAATCCAATGTTATTAGATTAAATCTTACCTTGCCATTATCTTCATCGATATAATTTAAAAAATTATTTAACCAGGTTTCTCTACCACCGTCACCCAAGCCAAGCTTAGACAGCATTACTAAATCAATATTTTTCATTTTTGGGAATCCTTTTTGCTGGTATTCCTACTAAAATAGAGTCTTCTTCAGAAAAGCTTTTAGTAACCACAGCATTTGCACCTACAGAACATCCATTTGCGATACTTACAGGACCAAATATTTTTGCCCCGGGACCTATATAGCAATTATCACCAATGACAGGGCATAAGGTTTTCGCTATCTCTGGTGCATAAAAGCCAGCTTGACCACCAATATTTACTCCAACATGAATACGGCAGTTTTTACCAATTCTGGCATTTGGATTCACGACAATATTGCCATAATGTACAATACATAACCCATGACCAAATACATTAGGCGGAATAGAAAATCCTAATCGAATAGATAGACGATAAAAGTATATTTTGAATATATGACGCCATATTGATTTTTTATTTACTAGTAGTTCGTAATACCTAAGTGCTACTTGAAACCTAATAACAGGATTGGCAAGATGACGCCAGCGAAATTTTATTTTTCTTTGTTCAAGATCTTTTGATACAAAGTATTTAAAGTTTTTATAGTTATTTACCATTTGCAAGTCCTTCTCCTAACCTCAAATATCTCATAATAACAGCCAGGTATAGGGCATAGAATATAAATCCAGATATAGCGTAATACTCAAAAGATAAGTCTGGTTCGATCTTACATATTAAGAGCAAGACTATAACTCTAAGAAAAAAACCTACTAGTTGTAGTATTAGCGCGGCTTTTTGATTACCTGTAACATGTAATGCCATAGATACAGGAGAACTCAAGATCTGCATGATAAACCAAGGTATCATCCATACCATCATATAACCCGCTTCGCTCCACTCACTACCAAAAGCAATCGGAAATAAAAATGGCGAGGCTACTCCTATCAATATAAGGGGCAGTATAGAGATTTTCGCTATCTTTTTTACTGTTTCAATGGTATAGCTTCGAAGCTCATTGTTATTATAGTATTCAGATGCATGGGAAAGGTATACTTGTGCAATGGCACCACCTATTAATGCAGTAGGTATAGCCATTACTTTCATAGCAAGCATAAGGTAGCCTGCTTCGGCGTCTTCTGATACTGCCCCAATAATAACTATTGGTAACTGTATAGCTGTAATATGGGCTAATGCTTCAAACGTAGAAAACTTTGGGAATTTATCGTATTTCTTGGCATTTTTCTTTAGCTTTCTAACAGATATATTTTTGAACAGATGACCGCTCTCTTTCCATAATGCAGAAAACAATCTGATAATACCTGCTGAAAAGTTCACAATTTGTCCAATGATTAGACCGATAGCGCCAAAACCTATATAACCTCCAGCAATCTGTACTGTTGAGCTAGATATTGATTGTGTCATGCGCGTCTTGGCTATTGTAGAAAACTGTTTCTGTCTGGTAGTCCAATACTGTAAGGTATTGTATAAACCAGCAAAGAAGACACCTATCGGTATGAGCCATAAATAAGGCTCGAGGTCAGGCTGCTGAATCAGTGATATTATCTGATCCTCAAAAAACAAGACAGCAATTAATAATAACAGCGTTATGAAAACATTACTTAGCAGAGCCAAAGTAAATAAACATAAAGCATTTTCGTCATTTTTTGGTAAAGGAATAGCAATTTCAAAACGTAAACAAGTAGCGACTGCCAATATACCTAATATTGAAGAATAAATTGCAAATAGAGCAAACTCCTGTGGGCTATAGAGCCTAGTAATAATGGGTAAAACTAGAACGCCTATAGCTTGAGCAAAAGCCGTACCACCTGCCAGAATACTGACAGATTTCAAAAAACCACCTTGTGCTTGAAATCTATCCTTAACTTTTCGTATAACAGATGGCATTTTTTTAGCCTAAAATAGCGTTTGTGATAACTTGCTGATCTGCTTCTGTCAAATAAGGGTGTATGGGTAAACTAAGTACTTCTTCTGCAACTAAGTCACCTATGGGCAAAACTGCATCAATATTTTTAACAGCAGGCTGTTTGTTTAAAGGAATAGGATAATGGACCGCAGTAGGAATACCTTGCTCTTTCAACTTAGTTTGTATTCCATTACGATTCTTTACTCTAATCGTGTATTGAGCCCATGCACTACTATTATAACTTTCAATAAAAGGTGTTATTAATGTACTAGCACCTGAAAATAAGTCGTTGTACCTTTCTGCAATTCGCTCCTTCGCCTGAATCTCTTCGTCCAAGATTTTTAATTTTGGTAGTAAAATAGCAGCTTGGAGAGTGTCCAAACGACTATTTACACCTATACGCACATGGTGATACCGACGATCTTGACCGTGACGCGCTATTTGGCGTATAACAGTAGCTAATTCTTCATCATTAGTAAAGATAGCACCACCATCACCATAACAACCTAAGGGTTTGCTAGGAAAAAAACTGGTACAAGCGATTGTGGTCAGGTTGCAAGACTTTTTGCCTTTATAACTTGCACCAAAGCTCTGTGCAGCATCTTCAATGACTGGCAGATTATATTTAGCAGCAATAGCATTGATAGCATCAAAGTCTGCACACTGACCATAGAGGCTAACACCGATGATGGCTTTGGTACGCGGTGTAATGGCAGCCTCAAGCTGTTCAACATCGAGATTATATGTCTTTGGATTAATATCCACATAGATAGGTTTGGCACCAAGTACGGCAACGGTTTCCGCTGTCGCAATGTAGGTAAACCCTGGTGTAATGACTTCATCACCAGGACCTATGCCAAATGCCATCTGTGCTATTTGTAGCGCATCAGTACCATTGGCACAAGTAATACAATATTTTGCACCCGTATACTCTACTAGCTTTTCTTCAAGCTCATGAACTTCAGGGCCTAAAATATACTGACCGTGAGCCAATACTTTTTGGATATTAGCATTTAGTTTATCTTTTATTCTATCTTGCTGTGCGACTAGATCAATGAAATTCATCTTAGCACTCCTTAGTTACTGTACCGTCGGCTAATCTATACTTAGCGCCTGTATGGATACAGCTGGTCTCACCACTACCCGTTAATGGTAAATCTAAACGCTCACCGTACTCACTCATCCAGCCTATTTGCTTGGCAGGAACACCGACCATCAATGCATAATCTGGCACATCTTTATTGACCAATGTTGCAGCACCGATAAAAGCAAACTTACCAATAGTGTTGCCACATATGATCGTACAATTAGCACCCATAGAAGCGCCTGTCTTTACCAGTGTGCTCATGTACTCATCTTTTCTATCAACGAATGATCTAGGGTTATAGACATTGGTAAAGACCATACTTGGACCACAAAACACACCATCTTCCAAAGTAACATTGTCATAAATAGAGACATTATTTTGTATTTTGCAATCGTTGCCGATGACAACTTTATTACCGATAAAAACGTTTTGACCCATAGAACATCTTTCACCGATTACAGCTTCAGCACAGATATGAACGAAGTGCCAAACACGGCTATCTTTCCCTATTTGAGCACCATTATCGACTATTGCGCTCGGGTGCTGGTAGTAATCACTCATTATTCTATCTCCTTATTTATTCAAGAATGGATGATAATCACCTGTCAACCCAATAGGCTGCGTATCGCGAATATGTTTAACTGTGTTGATTGCTGTACGATTTTCTTCTAACCCAAAACCATTACCTTTTAATATTTCTTCATAACTACGATTATGTAAGTCCGTAAAACCACCTGAAAACTCGATTTCTTCACCATCTACAGTGATTGAACGAAATGTACGTTGTCCGGTACTTAAGACCTCATTTGGCACATCTTCTACATCAATAGATAAAAACCAGCGTACACGCGCATTTTCATACTCTAAATAGCCTGAAGATTTAGTTTCTGAAACATAATGTACAATATTTTGCTGTAAATCGCCAAATATAAAGTGCAGCATATCGAAGAAATGCACGCCTATATTAGTTGCAATTCCTCCCGACTTATTGATATCACCTTTCCATGACTGTAGATACCACTTTCCTCTTGAAGTGATATAAGTTAGATCGACTTCGTATTTATGATCACGAATTTGGCTTTTAACTTTTTCTCTAAGTTCAATAATTGCAGGATGTACTCTCAATTGTAGAATGGTATTTATTCTATGACCAGTATCTTTCTCTATTTCCAACAGACCATCAATATTCCACGGATTTAACACTAATGGCTTTTCACAAATCGCATCTGCGCCACTGCGTAAAGCAAAACGCATATGAGAATCGTGTAGATAGTTTGGTGAACAAATTGACATAAAATCAATTTTATTATCATTAGATTGACGACTTAATTTATCTACATGACGATCAAATCTCTCAAATTCTGTAAAAAAATGTGCTTGAGGGAAGTGACTATCGATAATACCTACTGAATCGTTAGGATCATAAGCAGCAGATAGGTCATTTCCAGTAGCTTTAATCGCTTGCATATGTCTTGGAGCGATATAACCAGCCGCTCCTATTAAGGCAAATCTCTTCATTTTGTATCCTATTATTAAATTCAAGACTATTTTTTGTTTGTCACATACCAAGGCATTGCTTTCTCAATACCTTGAATAATATCGAACTGTGGCTCGTAGCCTAGTGCATTTTGTATTTTGCTAATGTCGGCTTGGCTATGACGAACATCCCCTGCTCTAAAATCTCGATAGACTGCTTCTTGAGTGTAGCTAATTCCATTAGTACTTAAATGCTCTTTAAGTGCTGAAAACAGTGTATTAAGGGTCGTACGACCACCGACAGCGACATTATATACCTGATTTTTAGCGTCAGGGTCAGTCGTAGTTGCTGCTAGGATATTTGCTTGTACAGCATTTTCAATAAAATTGAAGTCACGACTGGTCTCGCCATCGCCATTGATGAAAACCTCATCACCTGTAATCATAGCGGCCGTCCATTTCGGTATCACCGCCGCATAGGCACCATCTGGTGTTTGACGCTTACCAAAGATATTGAAATACCGTAGACCGATCGTCTTAAAGCCATAAGTACGTGAGAATACATCTGCATATAGCTCATTGACATATTTAGTCACCGCATACGGCGATAAAGGATTACCGATATTTTCTTCAACCTTAGGCAACGCCGGATGATCACCGTATGTTGAGCTACTAGCAGCATAAGTAAAGCTAGCTACATTAGCATCACGAGCGGCTACCAACATATTTAAGAAGCCTGAAATATTAGTCTCATTGGTTGCGATAGGATCAGCGATAGAGCGCGGTACTGAGCCTAGCGCTGCTTGGTGCAGCACGTAATCAACGCCTTGACAGGCTTTCGAACAATCAGTTAACTGACGAATATCACCTTCTATAAAAGTAAAACCTTCCCACTGTTCAGCGCTTACTAAACTTTTCACTTCATCTAAATTATGCTGAAAACCTGTGGCAAAATTGTCCAGTCCCACCACAGTCTGATTAAGTTTAAGTAACGTCTCAAGCAAATTAGAACCTATAAAGCCTGCTACACCTGTGATAAGCCATGTTTTAGGTGATTCTATTAGTAACTCTTTAATTTTCTGGTATGCTGTCGCTGTCATATACTCTTCTCTTATGTGGCACTACAAAGTTATAGGCGAATATCGGTATCTTCTTTAGCGAATACATATTTTAAATCATAGAGTACATGATTGACTTTACCTAAGTTTCGAATGTGCTCTGCCCCCATATCGACAAACTCACTGTGAGCTACTGCTAAAATAATGCTGTCATAGCTATCGGCTGTAGGCTCATTGACAGGCTTAACACCGTACTCTTTTTGAGCCTCTACAGCATCTACCCATGGGTCGTACACATCGACATCGATATTATATTCTTGCAGCTCGTGTACGATATCGATGACTTTGGTATTACGTACATCAGGACAGTTTTCTTTAAAACTCAAGCCTAATACCAGAACCTTGGCACCTTCAACCTGAATACGTTTTTTGATCATGGTTTTGACCAGTTGTGTGACCACATACTCACCCATACTGTCATTTAGGCGGCGGCCAGCCAATATAATCTCGGGGTTATAACCGATTGCTTGAGCCTTATGCGTCAAGTAATACGGATCGACACCGATGCAGTGACCACCGACCAGACCTGGGCGGAATGGCAAAAAGTTCCATTTAGTGCCTGCCGCTTCTAAGACTGCTTGGGTATCGATATTCATTTTGTTAAAGATAACCGCAAGCTCATTGATCAGCGCAATATTGACATCTCGTTGTGTATTTTCGATAACTTTTGCTGCCTCCGCTACCTTAATACTAGGTGCTTTATGAGTACCAGCAGTGATGATTAAGTTATAGACTTCGTCGACAAAGTCCGCAATCTCAGGCGTTGAACCAGCTGTGACTTTCAGGATGTTAGTAACACGGTGCTCTTTATCACCAGGATTGATACGCTCAGGACTATAACCCGCATAGAAATCTTGATTAAAGGTTAGGCCTGATACCTGCTCTAGTACAGGGATACAAACTTCTTCTGTGGCGCCAGGGTAAACGGTCGATTCATAAACCACAATGTCATCTTTTTTAAGTAGACTACCGATGGCTTCTGAGGCTTTGATTAAAGGGGTCAGATCTGGCTGCTTATACCCATCAATCGGTGTCGGTACAGTCACAATAAAGAAGTTACAGTCCTTTAACTCATTGATATCTGAGCTGTATCTTAAATGTGTAGCTTCTGCTAACTCCTCTTCACTGACCTCTAAAGTATGATCAATACCTGTATTAAGTGCTGAAATACGTTCAGCATTGATATCAAAGCCTATAACCGAATGATTTTTACCGAACTCTACTGCTAATGGTAGCCCCACGTAACCAAGACCAATAACGGCAATTTTAATATTATCAATATTTAGCATAGTATCTATCAACCAACCTTATCAATGAATGTTTTCCAAATTAGGAGTGAACTGTAGTATCTTCTTTATATCCATCTACAAAATGTTTGAACTGCAACTTTAACCATACAACGTCGTATAATTGAGATTTTTCTGGTAACTTCTCTAATACCTGCTCAAGATCTGTTAAAGAAAACCTATGCTCCATCGCTTGCATAATAAGAGGATGAGCAGTTTCTTCAATATTATCATCACCGATTATAAGCTCTTCATAGAGCTTCTCACCAGGACGAAGACCTGTAAAGACAATTTCGATATCACCATTAGGATGCTTATCGTCTTTGACCTCATGCCCACTTAGGTGAATCATACGCTGAGCCAGATCGACAATCTTTACTGGCTCTCCCATATTAAGCACAAAAACCTCACCTCCTTGCGCCATGGCACCTGCCTGTATTACTAGATTAGCAGCCTCTGGGATAGTCATAAAATAGCGCGTGACATCAGGATGGGTGACAGTAATCGGAAGCCCCTGCTCAATCTGCTTGGTAAAAACAGGTACTACAGATCCTGATGAGCCTAGCACATTGCCGAATCTAACCATACTAATACAGGTTTTGCTACCTGGCTTGATTGAATTGGCTTCATAACTTAATGCCTGACACACAAGCTCAGCTAAACGCTTTGTGGCACCCATCACATTAGTAGGTCTAACAGCTTTGTCAGTAGATATCAAAACAAAAGTTTCTACATCCGATCGAATAGCAGCACGCGCACAATGGTAAGTACCGCGACTATTATTAATAACCCCTTGAAACGGATTGTGCTCGACCATAGGCACATGTTTATATGCTGCTGCATGGTAGACTGTTTGTACATGATAAGTCTGAAATATCCTCATAAGGTTATGCTCATCAGTCACATTACCAATAATGGATACAATTTGAATGTCCTGATATTCATTACTACTAGCCTGTTTTGCCAAAAGCTCTTGGTGAATACTATAAAGGGCAAACTCTGATAGCTCGTATAACACCAGACAAGTCGGTTTATTTTTGATGATTTGACGGCACAACTCACTACCGATAGAGCCACCAGCCCCTGTTACCAAGACAGATTTATGAGCGATATTTTTCTTCAGCAACTCTTCGTCAGGCTCTACAGTTTGGCGGTCTAATACGTCTAATATATCGATCTTGCGCATATGGCTAACCGTGACTTTTTCGTCAGCCAATTCTTTTAGACTGGGTAGCTCTTTTATCTTGATAGAGATATGTGAAAGCTTCTCAATAATTTTGCGCTTACGAGCACGGCTAATCGAGGGTACTGCCAAAAATACTTGGGCAATATCAAGGGTATTTACGATATCCAATAAGTTATCAGTATGGTAAATCTTTTTACCCATAATATGGGCACCTGTTAGCTGACGATCATCATCAACAAAAGCAACCACACTATATTTATGTGTGTTACTCAAACCTTTCATCAACTCCTGCCCTGCTTCACCTGCACCATAAATCAAAATATTATCGTAATCTATAAGTTCACCCTCAAAACGCTTACCTTGCCATCGCTTCAATAATTCTTTAATTGTCAGACGACTGTTCCACAGCCAGATATAAAGCAAAAACAGAAACAAAATAGGGGTCGATCGAGGGATTTGTGGCAGTACATCAAAGTAGATAATCAGTTCATAAAAAACAATCAGCACAAAAAACAGCTGCAATACACCACTCATAACCGTATCAAGAAACCCTCTAGATACGCCATGATAAAAGCCTACAAGGTATAAACCAATGACAGGAATTAAGGCATATAAACTTAACGTCCATAAACTAATATGAAGCTCGATATAACCATATCGCAATAATAGTGACAAAAACAGACAGGCAATAGCCATTATAAAGTCTGCGCTAATCAAAATCAGACGCTTGACATATCTTGGCAGCGACAACAGGTACTGAGCGATAGATTGCAACACATTTCCACCTATAAGCTTCGGCTTACGTTTGACACTATGTAAAGACTTTTCAACCATATGGATTGTTTATTCATCCCACATCGTTTTTAAGAACTAAGTTAGCTAATAGCATACTACTGGTTGTTACCATAGGCATAACTATAATGATAGCTGTATTTGCTCATGATACCCTGCTGTACGTCATTTAAGATAATACCATCTACTTCTATATTTGCCTTATTCATCTGATTGACCGCATAGACCAGTTGTCCCTCAATTGAGTTATCGTATCTAGTTACCATCAATACTTTATTAGCATATTGCGCCAGTATCATTGCATCGGAAGCTGCGAGGATCGGCGGTGAATCAATAATGATATAGTCATAGTGTGAGCTTAACTCTGTCATTAGGTTATTGAGCCTGCTATCAGACAACAGTGATGCAGGATTGCGTGGATACTCACCTCTTGGCATAAAATCAATATTATCTATATTGGTCGGATGGATAAAGCTCGCTAGATTACTGTTCTTTTGGGTGGTGATAGCTTCTGGGATTTGAGCGTTATTCTGCGCAAAATCAGTCATATTTTGTGATAATTTATCTTGCGATATATAGTCGGCCAAACCGTTATCTTGGGTCATACCAAATATTTTATGCAGCTCACCCAAGCGCATATCTGCGTCCATAATCAGCACCTTCTTGTCTAACTGAGCAAAAACTTCCGTTAGATTGGCCGAGATAAATGATTTACCAACGCCAGGACTCTCACCAGTGATAAGTATAACTTTCGCCCTTTGGCCCCCTTGCTCTGGGGTCGTCATACCGAACATCAGGCTCGTTCTTAGGCTTTTGATGGCTTCATAACTCAAGCTGTTACTATCAGCATAAGCCAGCAAACGATTAGGCACTTTCTTATCTTTACGTAATCTGGTCAGTAGAGGTGAACGAGGAATCGTTGCGACCACAGGTACACCCGTTTTTGCTTCAATACGTTCAGGGTCTTTAACCACATTTCTAAGCATGTTTTTCAGGAGTACGAGCATTGTTCCAAGCATTACCCCTGACAACATCGCCAATATGATAATTTGTGGCTTATTTGGCGCAATAGCATTGAAAGTATTGATAGGCAAATCAATAATACGAGCGTAGCCGATCTGACCAGCTCTCACGACTTTTAGCTGTTCATAATTTTTTAGCAGTGTTAGGTATATTTCTCTATTAATCGCTGTATCTTCAGACAACTGTAAGAACTCCCTTTGTATTTCCGGCAATCCTTCAATGGTGTCATCTATATTTTGTTTTCTACGATTAAGTACGTCGAGTTGTTCGTTGATCTGGATGACTAATGGATGCTCTTCCGTATAATAGGTAGTCAAATCAGCTTTTTTCAGCTTGAGCTCATTAATCTGTGTATCAATTTGAGAGTTCTCTGATAATAAAAGTTCAGCTTCTTTGCTAACGTCAATAGTACCGTTATTTTCACGGAATTTATTAAATACTGCTTCAGAGTCTTCTAACTTTTTCTTCAAGTCTGGAATCTGTGTTTCCATAAACTTGATTGTTCTGGTTGTTTCTTCAGTGCCCCGCGTTTGGTTCTGATCTACATAAGACAGAATTATTTCTTTCAATATCAAACTGACTTGCTGTTGGTTAGACCCTGTCATAGACAGCTCAACAATACCAGTCTGTTGCCCTTGCTCAACTACGGATAGCTTGCTGTTTATTGAATCAGTAGTAGTCTGTAGAGATTGCTTGGCTAAGTTGATAGGATGAGAGTTGTCAGGTAAATCAGTCACAGTAATCTGAATCTGACCATCTACACCCTTAAATAAATGCGGTTTATTCAACTGGCCTTTAAAATCATCGAACCCATTGCTCAAGACAAAACCTGTTTCGGATTTGGTCAGAGTAAATGTTTGATTAAGATAAGCTTGCGATACATTGAACTGGCTAATCTGAGCATCGCCGTCTTCTGTTTGTAACGATACACCATCAGGAGTATTAATTTGGGTAGCGACGCGATCACTTTTGATCCGATCAATATAGCCGATAGAAGGATCCATTAGACGTATACGCAAGTTTAACTTATCTACTACAGGCTCAAGTATCATACGAGATCTTATCAGCTCGGACTCTGTCTGAGCTTTGCTCGATTGTGGAGCGATGAGCTCTGATGCAGTTGTACCTAATGCTGATATACCTTGAGAGTTTTCCTCTATTTGTATCAAAGCATCGGATTTGAAAGTGGGGTTCACATAGCGCCCGTACAGCACACCAATCAATAAGCCAATTAATGCGAAAAACAATACAGTTTTCCAGCCACGCAAAATGGCAAATAGCAGCGCCATAAGATCAATGTCATCATTATTTTCTTTCGAAACAGGGTTTGATAAATTTTTCGAATCTGTACTCATAACTATAGGTCTACCACTTCAGCTTGTTCATCGGATAAGCATTACTTAGTTAATTTTATCGGCCCACTGATCGAGACCATCAACAATATCTTGATATGCTGTCTCAAAAGCGCTCATTTCATGTTTATATGGGTCAGCAATATCCTTATTTTGCCAGTGACCAAGCTTAAAGGTTTTACCACGGCAAAATGGCCAACGTTCCTCAATCCATTTAGTCTGACTATCTGACATGGTAAAAATAAGATCAGCCTTTTTTACTAATTTTTCGTCGATTTGTTTGGCTATATGGTCTGTAATATCTATCTGCTGTTCAGTCATAATTTTGAGAGCAGATGAATCTGCAGGATGCCCAATTAAAGCGCCAACGCCTGCGGAGTCAATTACTTTGTTAGGATAACGCTTTTTTAGCAAAGCTTCTGCCATTGGGCTACGGCAAATATTACCTACACAAACAACCAAAATATTATCAAAAGCCATGCTTATCACTTCCTATAAAGTTGAAAAACTTCTGATTGCTGAAGTTGATGGTAACAAAGCACTGATAACACGGTTCCAGCGCGTCAGACCAGTTGGGTCGACATAGACAATATCATTAGGCAACATCTCAAACCGGCTAGTCAGTGGAAAGCTAGTGAGCGCCTGCATATCTACATAGTATATATTTGTACGCTGATATTCAGGTTGATCACGTACTACGTAGATCTTAGCCGCATTAGCCGTATTAGAATTCAGACCAGCTGACTCCCCAATCACCTGCGCTAAGCTCAACCCCTGGTCAATAATAGGTACAGGTGCAACTTTGCCAAACTCTCCCAAAACATACACTTTATTGATGTCTTCGCTACTGACACGAATAGAGTCACCATCTTGTACATAAATTTGATTGGCTGATAATCCCGCCTGCTGCAGAGACTGTAATCCCATACGATAATCAATACCATTTCTTCTCAATACAATACTGTTTGAGTTACCTTCTCTCGTCGTACCACCAGCCATAGATATTGCACTGTACAATGACACAGGTTCGTCAGCAATATTGAATTGACCAGGCTTGTTAACCTCACCATCGATAAAAAACTTATTGCCTCGATACTCAGCAACTTTCACTTGCGGATCTGCATACTTTAGGTAGCGTTGCAATCTTGAACTTAGGTTTGCGGTGAACTGTGGAACACTTAGCCCGCCAGCTTGTATACGACCTATCAACGGAAACTGTATAAACCCCTGCTGATCAACAGGATAACCAGATGCTCCTGCAGCATTAATATCAGGATAATCTACCAAAATAATACTTAATACATCAGAGGATGCAATACGGTAATTCATCCTATTAGACGATCGTACTAGGTCAGATAGGTTGGCACTCATTTGTGAGCGAGCGATTTGTTTAGGTGGCAGTGTGGCGAGAGTCAATGGCAGTACATTGAAATTAATACCATTCTCTGCAGTAAAAGATCCACTGGGCGGTAACTGACCAGCTTGAAGCCCAGAATTGATGGTTGTAGTAGCACATCCATAGAGCATACTACTGGCTAACAAACACGCTGCACTCAACAACTTAGTTGTCTGTCTCATATCAAAAAGCCTCTTCTATTACTGCAATCACATAAAACGACTAAAAACAGTTTTGTATTAATAAATTTGTATCGATGTTATTTTTTTACATCTTTCACAAAAATAATCGGCATCATAACATAAGTTATCTGTTATACAGTAATGTTCTTATTGATTGATACAAAAAGCTATTTTTAAACTAATTACTCCATGTAGCATATAAATTCTTTTTATCAATTACAATTAAATATATTACGTATATTAATAATTGATTGAATTTATATTAAATTCTTACACTGCTATGTTGCTGCATATGTACGACTACCTAAAAGCTGTTAAACATTCTTAGTAAAAATATGCAAGATTTTGTTCAAATTGGCTTGAGTACAGTTGCGAGGTGTATAAGTCAAAGAAATAAGTCAAAAAATACAGTATAAGCAGTCTTTTACTAGTATAATGCTGCTCACAGCAAACAATGCATTTTCTTACCTATTATCATTTATAATCTAGTATAAACAATTGTGAATCATTATACATTGAGAAATGTAAACCCACCGACTCAAGGACATTAAGATGAAAGACGAAAAATTGCAAAAAGCACTCGCCCGTATGGGCCTTGGCTCACGCCGTCAAATGGAAGAAGTGATTAAAGCAGGTCGCGTATCTGTTAATAACGGTCCAGCAACGATTGGTGATCGTGTATCGCAAGGCGATGAAATACGTGTGGATGGTCGTCAGATCAAATATACCGCCGAAAATGAAAAGCGTCGCCGAGTGATCGCTTATTACAAGCCAGAAGGCGAAGTCTGCTCAGCCAAGGATCCAGAAGGTCGTCCGACTGTGTTTGAGCGCTTGCCAAAGCTCACTCATGATCGTTGGGTCATGGTTGGACGTTTGGATATCAATTCAACTGGCTTACTATTATTTACCAATGATGGTGAGATGGCGCATCGCCTGATGCATCCTTCTAGCGAAGTGACGCGTGAATATGCCGTTCGTGTGTTGGGTGAAGTCACTCCCGATATCGCCCGCAACTTGACTGCTGGTGTCATGTTAGAAGACGGCATGGCGCAGTTTGACGACATCAAAGAAGGCGGCGGTGAAGGCGTTAATAAGTGGTATCACGTCAAGCTTAAAGAAGGTCGTAACCGTGAAGTACGCCGCTTGTTTGAGTCACAAGGTCTGAAAGTTAGCCGCCTATTGCGTACACGTTACGGTACGATTGCCTTGCCAAAAGAGTTACGTACAGGTCGTTTCTTAGAGCTCGATAAAAAAGAGATCAATACATTGACCGATTTGGTGAGCTTACGCCCACGTTATGGCACAGGTCTACATGGTGCGGCTAAAAAAAAGCAAGAGCGTATCAGAAACAAGCCGCTTAAAGCGCGTCGCACGGACACTCGTAATGACAATCGCAACAGCAGCGCGAAGCCTAAAAGCAGTGCTAGCCCTGCCAGCCGCGGTACGCGTAATAGTCGTGACCGCAATGATAAGCGCTAATTCAATTGATTTAACATTATTCTAAGTTTTTGATAGATTTAGAATAAACATAAAAAAGGGGTCAATGACTATTCATCATTGACCCCTTTTTTTATGTATTTTTTACAGGCCTCACAGTGACTCAGTATAAAAATAACGCCTCAGCTATCGTGGGTATTAATATAATGCGTCATGACTCGCAGCTCTTTTAGCTGCTCCTCGTCCATTTGTGCCAGTAGTCTATCCAAACGCTGTTCGATGTTATCTAAAACACTTTGCAATAACTCACTAGCCTCTAACCTCTTTTCACTATTCTCATTAGTGACATTTATATTTGTTAATTGGTAGTGAGTGGCTAGCATTTCGGGTAGCCGAGTTTGCAACATTTTGTTCAATACAAACTGTGCTTCTGTTATAGCAGGTGTTTTATGTTGAGCTTGTAATGCTGCCTGATAAGCTTGATAGCCACTCACTTTGTTATCGATACGTTTTAATTGCCGTAGCTGCTGATCTGACAAGCTTTTTAAGTGCTTTTTATTTAAGTTAAGCTGCTCCCAACTTAACGTAGCCAGTGACAATGGCGCATGATCATCTTGATATATAAGCACACCTGGAGTAATACCGACCGCTTTGTGCAATGCATGCCAGCCTTTTCTACCTAGATAAAAAGTTGTGACGGTCGTTACAATACCGATGCCTATTAATATACTCATAACTGCTCGCTACTCATCACTCAATTCTATGTATGACTACTTATCGTTGGCACTTAGCATTTAGCATTTAGCGTTTAATATCTTCTGCTACTGGATTTTTCACATCCGCGCTACTCAAAGTAGGTGACTCAATAGCCTCTGTTTTCTTACTGAGATTACTCAGCGGCTGCATTGTTGAATCCATATTTGGATGATCAAAGCGTGTTTGCAGATAGCGATTGGTCGCGAGCAGTTTTTGCCCATCTTGATGGTATGAGGCATTGAGTAAATCGTCAAACTGGGTATTGATCGTTTTAAGCACTTCTAACAATGCTTGTTTACCAGTGACATCTGAATGTTTGATTTTGGTGGTATCAGCACGCGCCCCATCTGTCACATCTAAGTCATATAAGCGGCGATAATCGGCCACAGCTTGCGGAATGTGTCGGTCCATCAGATTTTGGATCATAATATAAGTTTCATTGATGGTGTCTTTATCGTCAATTTTGCCGTCATTATTGGTATCACCATAAATCAAGCGGAGTTTTTTGCCTTTTCGATTGATTTGCTCAAGTGCTGTTTTGACTTCAACAGGTAGGCTTTTCTCTGGTATATATCCCAGTTGCGGCATGGCAGTATATTCCAGCATTTTGGGCGCGGTAACTTTCTTAATACCACGATACCCCAAATATAACCCAGCGGCCGGCAGCACTCCGTATAATACAAACATCACTAACATAGCAGTCACTTGGGTCATCGGGTTTTCCTTATTGTTTTGACAGAATAGTTTGGCAGATTTCTTGTTATTTTAATCAGTATTTTAAGCTAGGCGGTTTTAGTGTCGTCAACTTTATTGCTTAGCACTGCTTTTATTAAACAAAAAAATAAGGCTCTATGAAAGCCTTATATTGTTATACATTGAGTCTGTTATGTTTTTGGATAATCTTTTATTTTATAAAATACGCTAGCTTTGCGTGCGGCTCTTGACATAACGATGGGTTGAGGCAAGACGATTTAAAACGGTTTGATGCAACTCATCCAATAGCTCATCAAGCTCATAATCGATTTCTAAAAACAAATCGGTCAACATATCACCTGCGGTCATTTTTCCCTGAACCATATTGTTTTTGGTGCGATGCGGACTAAAGCGCTGCAACTGCTCATAATGATGTAGCGCTTCAGGGATGCTCTCGGACACCAGCTTATCAATGACAAACTGGCGCTCATTATGTTGCTGCTGCTGTTGCTCGTTTAGCTCACTACTCCACTCACGATAGCGTTTTAGCTTACCATTGATACGATCTAATATCGCAACGGCTTCGATAGGCATCGCATTTAGGGTGGCCTCATCGACCACATCAACAAGCTCAGTCATAATCGGACAACGTCCATGTTTGAGATACCACAAGGTATCGGGGTCAAAAGGTGGTCTATTGGTCGGTTGCATTTGGGCGCGATTGGACAAATAGCGATCAGTCAGCGGGGTTGATGAGTGAATATCGTTCACTTGCGCTAGTGCATCACGTATACGGTGTACCCGCTCAGGTGGCGTTAATGCAGCACGCTCGTGATTTGATTGAGTGCCGTCATTATTATGATGGATATCGATATTATCACTATTGTCATTTAAATTATGGTTAACACCCATCTCCTGCGCATTGTTGGCAGCTAACGTTGGTAGGTCATCTTGCGCTTGCCCAAATGACTTTAGCATTCTTGTCAAACTGACTACCATGACTTGCTCTGCCCCTCATCCAGTACACACACGTTGTGCTCGTATTGCATACGTTCATTCAATAGCTTATCTTAACAGGTTTTTGCTGACCTGCCAGTACGCAAAGTGTCAACATTCCTACTCTCTCCGCTCACTTCCTAAATGCTAAGCGACTTGTTATGAATGCTCCCGATTATATTTCTGGTTTCCTGCTTGGGTTATCGCTCATCATCGCCATTGGCTCACAAAATGCCTTTGTACTCAAACAAGGTCTCAAACGTGAGCACATATTTTTTGTTTGCCTGTTTTGCGCAGTGAGCGACGCGCTGTTGATATCAGCAGGCGTTGGTGGATTTGGTGCGGTCACCGCACGCTATCCGCATGTGATAGATATCGCAAAAATAGCAGGCGTTTTATTTTTGTTGGGTTATGGCTTACAAAGTTTGTATGCCAGTATCCGTGTATCACACGCTTTGAACGTTGATGGGCAAGTAGTGACCAGCTTAAAAAAAGCGCTACTACTCTGCTTTGGTTTCACTTGGCTCAATCCGCACGTCTACTTAGATACATTGGTGCTCGTTGGGATGGTTTCAACAGGCGCTGCTAGCAAACTTACCTTTGCCATTGGGGCAATTAGCGCCTCATTCTTTTTCTTTTTTGCGCTCGGTTACGGTGCACGCCTGCTCAGGCCGTTATTTGAAAAGCCAAAAGCTTGGAACATACTCGATGCGTTGGTAGGACTGCTGATGTTGTATCTGGCTTGGCATTTATACCAAAGCTAAACACAACATTAGGCGTTAAATCTAGATAAACTAAGATGCCATTATCAGCTATCTGATAAGGCCTCTTAATTCAATTATTAGGATTTTAAGTGCTCAATATTAGAGACAGAATAAATAGCTTAGATTAAAGCAGGAAACAGTGTGCGCAGACCGCTAACGATAATCTCGATAGACACGGCTGCTAATAGCATACCCATGATCCGGCTCATAATATTCAGACCAGTATCACCGAGCAAGCGGCTGATACGACCAGCAGCCATCAATGCCAGGTAGCAAAATAGACTAATAAAGAGACCAGCAATGATGATGGCAGATACCTGCAAAATGCCTGAGACTTGCGATGAATAAATAATAACGGTAGAAATACCACCTGGTCCAATCATCATCGGTATCGCAATGGGGACCACTGCTGAGGCCATCGTCGGCGGTGCATCTTGCACGTGGTCGACATCGAAGTTCTCTTGATCAGGCTTAACAGGGTTGCCTTCACCGTTCATCATATTTAGTGAAATCAAGAACACCAATATTCCACCAGCCAGCTGAAACGAGCCAATAGAAATACCTAGTGCTTTTAGTAAGGTCTCACCCGCCACCGTAAAAAAACTGATGGTGATAAAAATGGTCAGACAAGCAACACGCGCAACTTTGCGTCGATTGTTCATCGAATAGCCGCGAGTCAAATCCAAGAACAACGTCAATGCGCTAAATGGATTGATCAATACCATAAAGGCTAGGATTATCTTGATAATTTCAGTATTCACTGAGCGCTCGCTTGTCTATTGATACCACTGGTGCAAAAAGATAAGGCCATCGTGCGAGTGCAACGATGACCCAATAGGCAATTCATAGTAGCATTGTAACATAGGCAGATAAGCGAGTTAAATCATTAACTTTGCTCGGTTACCCTTCTATGTCATCTTGGCGAGAAATCCAGCGAATATAAAAGCTATGAATCAGATGAAGCTGAAATACTTGATGGCCTATGCACTAAAATCTAAGCCAATATCCAGCGCAGTAGTACTGTGCGTTAGGTAGCCCATCGCGATAAAATCAACCCCTGTACTGGCGGCGGCTCGTACCGTTTCAGGCGTAATACCACCGGATGCTTCAGTCTTTGCGCGACCTTTACACATAGCAACCGCTTGCGATAGCGTTTCTGGCGACATATTGTCTAGCAATACCAAACTCACACCCGCCTCTAGCGCCTGCTCTAATTGCTCTAGCGTATCGACTTCAACCTCAATCGGAATCAGATGCCCAGCAAAGTGTTGCGCTTGCTCGATAGCCGTCTTTATATCACCTGCGATGGCAATGTGATTGTCTTTGATTAAGATCGCATCATCCAGTCCCAAACGATGATTGCGACCGCCACCGCAGCGTACCGCGTATTTTTGTACAATACGCAGACCTGGGATGGTTTTACGCGTACAAGTAATCTGCGCTGGATATTGCGCCACGCTATCGACGATCTGGCGGGTCGCAGTCGCAATACCGCTAAGATGCGTCATGAAGTTCAATGCTGTACGTTCTGCTGTTAGCAGATGGCGTGCATTACCTTTTACAGTAGCCAATACGGCACCAGCGGCGACTGTTTCGCCATCCTGCACTTGAGCCACAAACTCAATGTTTGCATCAACTAAGGCAAAAGACAACCGCGCCAAATCCATACCGCATATCACACCTGATTGTCGCGCCTTGATTTGTAGCTGGGCTTGCATATCTGCTGGGATAGTGGCTTGCGAGGTGACATCTCCACGCCTGCCCAAATCTTCCGCTAGCGCATCTTCTACCAAAGGTTTAAGCAATACGTCATCCAATACTGGCTCTTTTTCAATTGTCATGTTTGACCCTTATGTAGGCGTAATATGAATAAAAACGTCTAAATATTTAAACTCAAAATGAGCATAAATATAGCGTAAAGTTGACGCTCCTGCAAGGGAAGGTGAAACAGTTTTTATTGAGCAAGTCGATTTCTATATGAAATTGACCTAGCTGTATTTGTTAGTAGCAATTATTTACGCTTAGGAAGTTTGCTGTCCATCAATAAGCTTTGTAGCTCGATATCATGGCGAAAACGATAGAGTTTGGCGGGGCGACCACGCTGAGCACTACTACTCTCTCCTGTCTCCATCACAAGATTCTGAGATTCCAGCAAACGGCGAAAGTTTTGTTTGTGCAAGCGTATGCCTGATAAGGCCTCAACACTCTGCTGCAACTGGGATAAAGTAAACACATCTGGCATCAACCCAAAGATAAGCGGTCGATATTCAATCTTGGCGCGTAGTCTGGAGATAGCGGTGGCAATCACGCGGCGATGATCGTAATACATCGGTATGCCGATACGCTGAGACCAGTCGCTTGGCAATTGAACCGTTTGGTAATTAGGCGGATAATTGGGCGCTTCTGGTATCAGTCCTGCTTCATACAGCATCTCGTAGCGCAGCAGCACATGCTCTGCGATCCATTCTCTGCTTTCATCAGCCTTATCGCCAACTGGTTCAGTTTCTATGAACTCGCTATCTGTCAAAAACTCTTCGCTAAGTCCCCAGCACAAACCAATACGTTGACGCCTGCGCTGCCGGGCAACTGAATCTTCAGCGCTACTCGCCCACTCCAATAGCATAGGGATGATAAAGTCCATAATGATACTAGGCATACCATCTAGATGGTTCTCCCATGGGAAATAATCATACCAATTTCGCCATAGCGCTTGGCTTTGCAATGCCTGCATTTGAGTTTCTTGTACCAAACCAAGGTAGCTGACGTACACCAATGCATGACCATCAACGTTACGTCTGTTGGTATCAACAAAGGTATATAGCTGCTCTAAATATCCGAGCGGCTGCTGCGTCTGCTCTTCTACCCATTGACGTACGCCTGCCTGTAGCGAGCGATGTAGCGGCATAAGCGGCCCATTTGGCAGCAGCTTACCTTGATCAACGGTTAGGACACGAGCGATATGATCGGTAATCGCGACCAATACGGCGACCACTTCTGTCGTGCCGCTACCTTGCTGGTGCGCATGTGAATAAGACAACGTCATAATTTAGGGGGTTATCCTATCTGTATAAAGTGTGATGAGTGGACTATCAATGCTGATAATAATAAGACTCAGTATAACGTGAATCTAAAAATATCATAGTCTGCCGTTGCAATCAGACAACATCAAAATGGTCCTTCTACTATCAAGGATGGTGCAGAGAAATGCTAGAGAATCTCTATCACATAACCAAGAATAAATGATGACAACAGAGGAAATAAATCAGTAAACCTATAAAAAACACTTGTATTTATACTCAAAATGAGCATAATTAAAGACCAATTAAATTTATTTAACCAAATATCTTGTTTTAGCACACCATTTATCACTATAGCGCCAACAGAGGTTGCCATTATGAAAATTTATCCTTACGACGCACCCATCATGAGTACCGACAATCGCATCGCCACTCAGATGAACATCGAATATGCCAGAGCAAAAATGCCAGCAGACTTGCCTCGTGCTGAACGACTCGTGGTTGAAGAAAACATCAAAAAATTATTGAAAGATAATAACGCGGTACTCGTTGCACACTACTATGTCGATCCTTTTATCCAAGACTTAGCACTTGCGACAGGTGGCTGCGTCGGTGACTCGCTTGAGATGGCTCGGTTTGGACAAGCCCATAGCGCCCAGACCCTAGTCGTCGCTGGTGTACGCTTTATGGGCGAATCAGCAAAGATTTTAAGTATGGAAAAAACCGTGCTTATGCCAGATTTGGAGGCGGAATGTTCGCTCGATTTGGGTTGTCCTGCTGATGAGTTTTCCGCATTTTGTGATGCCCACCCTGAACGTACCGTCGTCGTTTATGCCAATACCAGCGCCGCGGTGAAAGCCCGCGCTGACTGGGTTGTGACATCATCGGTCGGTATCGATATCGTCCGTCATTTGCATGCACAAGGTGAGCCGATCATCTGGGGGCCTGACCGTCATTTGGGCAAATACATCGCTCGTGAGACGGGTGCAGATATGCTGCTTTGGCAAGGGTCTTGCCTCGTGCATAATGAGTTTAAAGCCACTGAATTGCTGCAATTAAAAGCCGAGTACCCAGAAGCCAAAGTCTTGGTACATCCTGAGTCGCCCGATAGCGTGGTGGCACTCGCTGATGTCGTTGGTTCAACCAGTAAACTGTTGCAATCAACGTATGAGATGGATGCTGACACCTTTATCGTTGCAACTGACCTCGGCATATTGCATGAAATGCAAAAACGCTCGCCGAACAAACGCTTTTTGGCAGCGCCTACCGCTGGTGAAAGCGCAAGCTGTAAAAGCTGTGCCTTTTGTCCTTGGATGGCGATGAATGGCCTAAAAGGTATCGAGCAATGCTTGACCAATAACAGCGGTGAGGTACTAATGACGCCTGAGCTTGCCGCCGCCGCTAGAAAACCCTTACAACGTATGCTTGATTTTGCTGAATCGCAAAAGCAACGTGTGGCCGCCAGTGGCGATATCGTTCAAGACCGTGCATTGTTTGCCAATGTTGGGGCAGCCTAGCATGAGTCAGCCGCGCTCAGCCAATCAAACCCGTACCACCATCCCTGATAACTGTATTCCTGATAACTGTAGGAGTAGTCGCATGAGCCATATTGTCAACACTGACGTCCTTATCATTGGCGCTGGACTGGCAGGCTTGAGTACAGCGTTATCGCTACCAAAGTCACTGAATATCACGGTTTTGAGTAAAGCGGCACTTGAGGTTTGCTCAAGTCACTATGCTCAAGGTGGCATTGCCGCTAGTCTAGACAAAGATGACTCTGTGTCTGACCATGTTGCTGATACCTTAGTGGCTGGTGCCGGGCTTTGCACACCCGATAATACTGCCCGTATCTTGGGTGCAGGACAGCAAGCGGTTCAGTGGCTATGCGCGCAAGGTGTCCCTTTTACGCAGAACTCACCTAACGCTTTGGATAATACAAGCGCACAGGAATTTTCTCAGTTACAGACTAGCGACTTGCATTTAACAAAAGAAGGCGGTCACGGCTGTAGACGCGTCGCCCATGCGGACGATGCGACGGGTCGACACGTGATGGACGCATTAACCATCAAAGCGCAAGCTGCTACCAATATCACTATTTTGCCTTATCATGAAGCGCTTGAGTTACTGACACTGCCTATAGCGAGCGACAAGCCTTTTTTTACAGATAATAGCGATGCTAAGCATTGCCGAGGGGTGCTTGTCTTTGATCATATCAATGGGCGCCCGCTCACCTTTCATAGTCGTGCAGTGGTACTGGCTAGTGGCGGCTTAGGTCAATTATTCAAGCGTGCCAGCGCGCCTAACGTCTGCGTCGGTGATGGCGTGATGATGGCATGGCAAGCAGGCTGCCGCTTGGCAAACTTGGAGTTCATTCAGTTTCACCCAACAGGCTTAGCGCTAGATGACAGCAGCTTTTTGATATCTGAGGCACTGCGCGGTGAAGGTGGACGGTTATATTGTCCAAAGACGGGTGTCCGCTTTATGTTGGACGTGGATGCCCGTGCTGAATTGGCACCGCGCGATATCGTCGCTCGGGCGATAGCCGCGCAGATTGATAACAACGGGCTTGGCTACGTGCATCTTGATGTCAGTCACTTAGCCACTGACTTTATAAAAGCGCATTTCCCGCAGATTTACCAAACGCTATTAACGCTCGGGATTGATATCACGACAGATCCTATTCCAGTTGCCCCGACTGCGCATTATAGCTGTGGCGGTGTGGTGACTGATGCCAATGGATTGACGGATGTACCAGGACTTTATGCGGCTGGTGAAGTCGCTTATACAGGGCTACATGGGGCGAACCGCTTAGCAAGTAATTCGTTGTTGGAGTGCGTGGTGGTTGGTCGTAATATCGCAGACCATTTGCCTCAGTATGTCACCCGTTTAGCAAACGCAGAGAAGATAGGTAATGATGCTTATCGTGACATAAATCAATCCGTCATTGAATCTTGGTCAGTGCCTACGCTCACAGATGCGCAGTCAATTATTTTGACTGATACGTTATTTACAGCGTCCGAATATGACAATGATGACAAGCTATCTGGCGCTGAGGCGGACATGACCAAAATCACTGCCGCACTAAAAGTGCTCATGACCACTAACATGGGTATCACCCGTAGCGCGGGACAATTAGAACAAGCATTAACCCAAATACAAAAGTGGCAAGTTTCGCTTGCCAGTACTGAGCTTGGACAACAAAATATCATTAAAAATGACAGCCCCACGAACATACATGAGCTGGCATATTTTCAATTAACCAGACAGCTTGCTTTAGCGACCTTAATTATTCAGTCTGCTTATCAGCGTATGGAGAGTCGCGGCGGACATTATCGCCATGATTATCCAAAGCTATCGGATATACCTCGGGCAAGTGTGGTTGAGCCGCAGCGTGAGCCATATCAGCAACATATCTCCTCTGCTCAATCTATAAATATATCGAAAACGCTAAACAATATGTGGAAAACGTTGATTGCTTGACGGAGCAGTGTGCACATCAACGTTCTAGAAAAAGTCAGCCAATAGCAGAGATTGATTGACTTGTCGCAAGTCCTATCAGCTCACAAAATATCAATCAATGTAGGCTACCTAGTGGGTTTTTAGTATTCGGTCAGGGTTATGGTACAATCGCAAGCTTCCTAAAATGTCTTGTTAAAATCGCTGCGAGCTGACCACCATGCAAAGCCTAATTACCCTCGTTTTGGTCTTGATGCCAATGTTTATTGGCTTTGCCATTCCGTCTAACCCAACCATGACCAAACTAGCCGATACAGGCTTGTCTTATTTAGTCTATCTTATCTTGGCACTGATCGGTATTGAGCTATCACAGGTAGAAGGGCTGGGTAATCAAGTTGGCGAAATTGCACTGTACGTGACTGTCTTATCCATATTGACGATTGGCACAGGATTGTTTGCACTGATGGTATTTGATCATGTACGACCATGGCATGCCAAAAAACCAAGCGTCAAATCTAAAGAGCACCGCGTCAGTATCCGCGGTAGCTTGGCACAAGTGGTTTGTGTCGTGATTGGCATGGTGATTGGTTATTTTTTACCGGCAGGTTATATGCCGCCTGAAAACTCTATGACGGTCATGCTGATGATTTTGATTTTGCTGGTCGGTATCGGTCTCAAAGGCTCAGGCATTACCTTAAAAGAAGTCATGCTCAATAAGCGCGGCGTCGAGATGAGCGTTATTTTTACGCTATCGGTGTTGGTTGGTGGGCTTGTGTTTGCCTTACTATTTACCGATGTGTCGTGGACGAAAGGCTTGGCTATGGCATCAGGGTTTGGTTGGTATTCACTATCCGCGATTGTCATGACTGATGCTTACGGCGCGGTATGGGGCAGTGTCGCGCTATTTAATGATTTGATACGGGAATTTTTTGCGCTGCTATTCATTCCTGTATTTATGCGCAAATATCCTTCTGCTGCGGTGGGGCTTGGCGGCGCGACGAGTCTCGATTTTACCTTACCGATTATTCAGCAATCAGGCGGTCTCAAGGTCGTGCCACTGGCAATTAGCTTTGGCTTTTTGATTAATATCATCTCGCCCGTACTGATGGTGGTGTTTTCGGCTTTGGGGTAGCATTTGATAAATTTACTTTTTTAATTTTCAAACGCTGAATACACTATTCAACATTGCTAATAAGCACATAAATACGCTGATTGAGCCAACTGTTTTCAGCATCATTAGGCGCAATCGGTCGCTCCGATCCATAATAGGACGTTTCGATACGAGCGGGATCTATATTGTATTTCATAACGATATAATTTTTGATTCCTTCTACACGGTATCTTGATAGTGTTTGGTTGCCGCGACTGTCTTCACGCTTGGATATATGCCCTTCAACACGCATGATAGCGTCCAAATGATCTTGCATTTTCTTGCCTGCGTTATCTAGCTGTTCATAATACTCACTTTTTATCTCACTGCTATTTTCATCATAATAGGCTCTAGCTTCCATTCTGAATTCATTTTCAGCAAAAAGTAAGGAGTGCGGACAGCCTCTTTCATCTATTACCATATTATGTGGCGTCCTTGGGCATTCGTCCATAGCATCAAGTACGCCATCACCGTCGCTATCTAAAATAACTTTAGCAACTGGAGCATTAATATTTTGAGTTGCTTGATTTTGTGAAACAGATGTTTGGCAGGCTGATAACGCCAAAGCACTTACCAAAATTAAAAATGCATTTCCCAATTGAGTTTTCATAATATTTTTCCTTTAAAACTCTCTGCATTCGAGTAACATTTGATCATACCTATCTCGCGCTGATATCCAACCGAACGCTCGCTGATTCATAATAGCTCCCTCCTCGGTATCATTAGGAGCAATAGGATTATTAGCGCTACAATCAAAGGTGCGAATTCTATACGCTGGCAGGTCAAGATTAACCAAATAATTTTTGATACTTTGTGCACGAGCACTCGCTAATGAGATAAAGTCCAGTGGCTGAGACGAGCCTTTGAGATGTAGAGCTTTCTCGTCAATGGCTTGCTGTTCAATTTTGGAGGTATGCCCTTGGACAAAAAAAGTCAGGTTAGAACAGCGATCCGCGAACGCTATGATCTTATTTAATTCCGGAGTATATTGTTCCTTTAATTCGGCACTATCTTTATCAAAAAATACTCGTAACTCCATAGACAATGTATCGTCCAAATCTACTGGCATAGGTTTGCCATTTTCATCAACAGGTGGCGGTTCAACCACGCAAATGGAGGGCTTTAAAACCTCTTGTGCTATGTTACTTGTGACTGGAGTCACTGATTGGCAGCCTGCTATTACCACAGCTCCTATCATCCATAAGGCAGTAGAGAATTTTGTTTTCTTAAACTTTGTCATAGTGAATGCCTTACTGGTTATGATAGGTCATACTTATACTCATGCTATGCCACTAACTCTGTGTCACTAAGAACAAGCAAACTAAACCCCACTAGCCTGCTTCGCAAACAGCCGCATTAAAGGTTTAATCTTGCCAACGCGGTACATGCCTTCGCTACGCAGTTGCTGCATAGGACGAGTTTGTGCAAGCGACCCTGCAAACAACCAATTCAGTGCCGAAAAGCTGTGCATCATCAGGCTATTATGCGGACGACGCGAGCGCTCATAATGACGCAGCGTTTGATTACTGCCCCACAGCGTGCCGCCACTACGGGTAAAGTCATGCATCAACTGCTCACACAACACTTTTACATCTAGCATACCGAGGTTCAACCCTTGGCCTGCTAGCGGATGCACGCCATGGGCGGCATCACCGATGAGTACCAAGTTATCAGCGACGTAGTTTTTTGCTTGTTGTGCTGCTAAAGGAAAACTGGCGATGGACTCAATCTGCTTTATAGCACCCAGCTCGTAATGACTTGCCGCTGCGAGTTTATCTGCGATAAAGCGGTCGTCTTCCTCTATCAATGCCAATGCCTGATTGCGCGGCAAGGTCCATACGATAGATTGCCAATGTTGTGGATTTGCCTTATCGTCATCAGTAATATCCGCTAGCGGCAAGAGCGCTAGCGTCCCCGTTGGCAACATGGCTTGACGAGCAGTCGCTTGATGTGGTTTCTCTGTTTGAATCGCACAGCAAATCGCGGTTTGATTGTAATCAAGCGTATCAAGTCCAATCCCTGCTTGACGACGCACAAACGAGCCACGACCATCAGCCCCAACTAACAGACGCGCGTCAATCGCTGTTCCATCATCCAAGGTCACACGGTAGCCTTGCTGCGCGCCTAGCCAGTCCATATTGACCACTTTATGCCCAGCGATAACCGTCAGATAGTCGCTGACATCCTCCTCAGACAGACGCTGCCATAAGGCGTGCTCAATAACGGCTGGCTCCACCATACTACCGAGTATCTCAGGCGCAGCGCTCTGGTCATGACTATCACCAAATAATAGCTCGCCCATGCCGTTCAACTGCCAAACCTGCATTTGTGAATAGTCGGCTTTACGCTTGGATGCGGTAATGTGTTGCCACGCGCCAACCTCTGTAAGCAGGTTAATACTCGCCAAACTAAGCGCATAGACACGCGCGTCACGTTTGCTTAGCACCGCTTGCCATGCAGACTCATCTCGAGCAGGACGGGCATCAACCAAGGTCACTGGCATTTTGTGCTGCGCAAGCTTTAGCGCGAGCGTCGCCCCAACGATACCGCCACCGATAATCAGCGTATGATTGTTTTTCATAAGGTGTCTCTCAATATTGCTCAATATTAGAATACTTATTATCAATCTCAATTACATATAGTTGATTCAGTTTAAAAGAGAGACAAGGCAACCGAGTGCAGATGTATAGGCAATACTGCAAGCGAGGTTAACGCTGTCACTCTTTTAAAGAGGATTAACTATAGCGCTATGACTTTAAACCCATCGCGTAGGTTGCCACCAATGGCTTAATGTTTGGCAATTTATCAAAGGCCAGTAATGCCATATTACGTACAAACTTAATGGCGGGATTAGGATGCGTGAAGCCATGTACCACGGCATCACAGAATCGAATCACCCGCTTTTGATCCGTTTGACGCGCTTTTTCATAGCGCTTTAGTAGTTGTGCATTACCGATGTCCTCGCCTTTGAGCACTTGTGCGCTCATCATTTGCGCCAATACATGAGCATCTCGCATACAAAGATTAAAGCCTTGACCCGCGACAGGATGCAAAGTATGAGCGGCATTGCCCATGATAACGCAGCGACCCTCGACCTGCTTATCTGCTAGCACACGCGATAACGGATACGCGCCGCGGCGACCAGCAGCAACGAATTTGCCAGCGCGTTGTCCAAACGCTTGCTGTAGCGTCTGCAAGAAATGCGCGTCGTCTTCTAGATATTTGGTTTCTTCACCTGTTGGACAGACCCAAACCACAGATCGTCTATAACCGTGTTGATATTTATCATTGCCGTCGCCCTCTGGATCTGTCAGTGGCAGCACAGCTAGCGGCCCTGCTGGACTAAAGCGCTCAATGGCGACATGCTCATGCGGTCTATCGGTCTCTACCACACCAACGATAGCGGTTTGCTGATAGTCATAGGTTGTGGTGCCGATATTTAACAACTGACGTACCGTAGAATCGCGCCCATCACAAGCGACTAACACGCTGGCTTGTAGCTGTTGCTCGTTTTCTGCTGCGTCATCGTTGCTAAAGCTCAGCATCACGCCATCCGCTTGTTGGGCAACGGCGTTGACACTGGCATTATCAATCAAGGTAATAAGTGGCGACTGCTGCGCGGCTAATAAAAGCTTACGCCCGAGCCACGCGTTTTCAATGACTTGTCCAAAAGACTCTACTTTCTCCTCGGCTTTGTTGAGCTGTGCGCGACCAAAGCTACCTTGCTCGCTAATCTGCACGCTATCAATTCGGCACGCATGGCTTTGCAATTCATCCCACAATCCAATCTCTTGATAGATCTGTACCGTACGCCGAGATAACGCTGTATTACGACTGTCCAAATAATGACTGCGCGTACGGTCATCGGTCGGACTGATGGTTGGATAACGGTTTTTTTCTAATAGCGTGCTAGCAATGCCGTGATGCGCCAGTAGTAAGGCAAAAGACAAACCGACATGACCGCCACCGACGATAAGCACTTGCTGGTCGGTGATTGCTTCTCTTCTTTCAGGTAGGCTTTTAGAATTGGATAAAGGTGAACCTGTCTCTTGCATCGTTGTTGTTCCTATTATAATTGTTGGGCAGACACGTCTTTAGCGATTGATAGTCGTTTTATTGGATAGCCTTTATCTGGTAAAGGCCGCTTCTGACTCAATCGTAAAGTGCTGTAATATCGCTCATAGATTACCACAAATTGCCTATCATGCTGCGCTCTTAACCGTAGACAAATCGTTCGTCCATCCTCATCGCAAGAAGGTTTATATCGGTAAAAACTCAACTTATCAATATCTCAATGCGAGCGTTACTTTTCCCTGATGATGTTATCTAACTGATAAATGAACTTAATAGACATGCTGTTGACTCGATTTGGAGTAGGCCTGTATGTTGATTGCAATCGACATACAAAAACAACGCTATATGCTCAATGTATCGCTTGAATTTTAAAAATTCTCTACCATAATGAAGGCAAGACTTTTATTTATTATCTTCCACAAAACCAACAATAATATTACCGTTATTTTTAGTATTTACTATAACTACTCAACACCCATATAACGCTACTAACTACTTTATCTCTGAAACCCGTGACGCTATCAAAATGAAATCACAGCGCCGGGCATACAATACAAGGATAATCGCTTGACTGATACCATGAGCCGCCGTATAAAGTTCGAATCCCTAACGCCAGCACAGCTCAAAACCGTGCTTGGCGAATATAACAACCACATGAAATACATCCAAGAACGCCTCGATATCAAAATCATGCAACGCCAAGGCGATTTTTGCTTAAGTGGCGATGTGACCGCTGTCGAGCGCGGTGAACGTATCATCTATAAGATGGTCGATGAAGCCCAAAACACCAAAGATATCAGCGCAGAAGAGCTGCATCTGATTATTCAATCTAGCATCTCGCGTGATGAGGATATGGACGACGATGAGCAGGATGATGATATTGAGGATGCAGAATCAGATGAGGCTAATGAGTTTACGCCCGTCAGTCTGCGTACGCGCAAAGGTCGCATCATACCGCGCGGTGGCAACCAGCAGCGCTATGTAAAAAACGTCTTAAGCTCTGATGTGTCGTTTGGTATTGGCCCTGCTGGTACTGGTAAAACCTATCTTGCGGTCGCTTGTGCAGTCGATATGCTAGAGCGTAACGAGATTGAGCGTATCTTGCTCGTACGTCCAGCCGTAGAAGCTGGCGAAAAACTAGGCTTCTTGCCTGGTGATTTGACGCAAAAAATTGACCCTTACTTGCGTCCATTGTATGACGCGCTCTATGAGATGATAGGTTTTGAGAAAGTTGGCAAGATGATCGAAAAACAAATCATCGAAATCGCCCCGCTTGCGTATATGCGTGGTCGTACGCTCAATAACTCCTTTGTCATTTTGGATGAAGCACAGAACACCACGCCTGAACAGATGAAAATGTTTTTGACACGTTTGGGCTTTGGCTCACGGGCTGTGATTACTGGTGACATCACGCAGGTCGATTTGCCGCGCGGTCATAAGTCAGGTCTCGCGCAGGCGATGGATATCTTGAAAGACATCGAAGAAATTCATATCACCAAATTTGATTCAAAAGACGTGGTACGCCATCAGTTGGTACAACAAATCGTTGAAGCGTATGACGTGTACGATGAAGCGCAAATGGCTCTAGAAGAAAAACGTAAGTTTGAACGTATCAAAGAACAAGAACGTAGACAAGCTGTGGCTAATGCTGCTGCCAAACTATAATATAGTCAATCCACTATAAAAGCGTTATAGCGTTAACCTCGCTTGAAGTATGACATATACATCTGCACTCGGTTGCCTTGTACCGCTCTTAAATTGGATCAACTATAATAACGCTAGAACAATTTACTATAAAGATTTATATTGCATAGAAAAACCGGATTACTAAAGTAGTCCGGTTTTTTCTTGACAGAGATTGCTTAGGTTTAGCATTACTTGGGTGAGGCATGGTCTAGATTGAGTATAGCCAACTAAACACGCCCATTTATAATAAAACAGGACACCGATATGAACCAATTTGACAGTAATAATAGCCACCAAGATCATAGTACCACTAATGATGATGACAGCTTGGTAGCACTGGATATTAATGCAGCCGATAGTATCGATGATGAGACGCTTGATACGTTTTATGATCGTAAGTATCTATTATCTGTCATGATGGCAACTTTAGATTATATGAACGCGCGCATCAATGAAGGTCTGACACTACCCTACTTTGCAGATATCGGTTCTGAGCTGTGGCAAGAAAAACCTAAAACCTTGGATATATATATTACAGATGAAATCGAAGGCCAAGCCCTCAATTTAGAGGCACGCGGTAAGGACTATGCGACCAATATTTTGTCTTATCCAAGTGAGTTGCCTGTCGCCATCATCGGACTAATGCCAACACTGTCTCTTGGTGAGCTTATTATCTGTCATGAGGTCATGGTACGTGAGGCACAAGAGCAAGACAAAACCGTGGCACAGCACATCAGTCATTTACTGATACATGGCGTGCTGCACCTACTGGGTTTTGATCATGAGCTCGGAGAGGCCGAGCAAGATGAGATGGAGCGCTTTGAGATTGAGATTTTGGCAGGCCTAAACCTACCAAACCCTTATCTTTGATTCGGTCTTAATCAATCTTTAGTGGTCGGCAGCTTTTGTGCTTGACCCATTTGATTGATCATTTGATCCAAGCCTTTGACATGGATACTGCGCTGCGGGAATGGAATCTCAATATTCTCATCATCCAATGCGTGTTTGAACTGCTCAAGCAACTGGCACTGCATGGTCCACCAGTCAGCATTGGTTGTCCACACGTTCAATGTCAAATCAACTGAATTGTCACCAAGATTGGTCACTCGTACAATAGGCTCAGGATCGGTGAAAGACAACGGGTTATTTCTGGCGAGGCTCAGCATCAGATCTTTGGCCGTTTTGATATCTGCATCATAGCCAATGCCCACGGTGATATCGACGCGGCGATTGGGTAGTGCTGTATAGTTGACCACCGCTGAGGTTGTGATGTCGCTGTTAGGAATAATGATGTCATGATTGTTAATGGTCGTTAGATGCGTGTTGACCAAGGTAATCTCGGTCACTGTACCCGTATAGCTGCTGATTTGCACATAATCACCGCGTACAAATGGGCGAAAAGTCACGATCATAATGCCAGCGGCAAAATTTGATAATTGATCCTTTAGTGACAAACCAACTGCAACCGCGGCACCGCCCAAGATAGCAACGACCGAGGTGGTCTGTACGCCAACTTTGCTAAGTGCGGCTAAGACTACGACAACCAATAGCACGCCATACAACAGACGGCTTAAAAAGCCAGAGACTGTTTCATCTAAATGACTACGCGCCATGAGACGGCCAAAAAAGTCGACGGCTTTTTTGGCAAGCCAGCGCCCAACGATAAATATAAGTATTGCCAAAGCCACCTTGATGACTATCTCTAATGCATTGCTGGTGAGCGTTGCAACATCTACTGTAAAACCTAAAAATTCCATACTAACTCTTTACTCGATAGCGGTGTGTTATAAATTTGGGTGTCGATTAATCTTAATTGCCGATTAATCTTAATTATTGTCGTCAAATATTATGACGTATTCGTTGATATTCTATGTTTATTTATCGTGTCACTGATTTTTTATCGCTTTAGTTTTGTAGTTTTCGTTTTGTGGCGTCAGTAGGTGACATCCACTTCGTCGCTATAGCGATAAGTACGTATCAGTCGTAACTCGACAATATCACTCATCTCTTTGGTAAATTGTCCAAAAGGTGCTGCTTGTCGTACTGACTGTTTTGCGGCCTCATCCAGTATCGTCGAATTTGAGCTTTCTAGCAGACGAATGGCTTTGATATTGCCATTATTACTAATAATGACCATGAGCCGCACTTCACCCGTAATGCCTTGCGCCCGTGCTTGCACAGGATAATGCAGATTGCCGACACGCTCGACATGCTCACGGAAGGTATTGATATAGTCAGCTGCTGCCCCGCGCGTGGTCGAGTTACTATCCATAGTGACCACTTTGGATTTGGTCGCATAGACTTGCTGACGTTGAGACAATTGCGCTTCTAAAGTAGCGATTTGCTTACGCAGACGCGCTTCTTGTGCCATGATGTCATCTTGTGCTTGTTTGCTATCATTATCCGACTCTACGCTCGCCTGACGCCAGCTTAACGTGGTGCGCAGATAGCTCTCTTGGTAGCGCTGCTGTCGAACTTGGCGCTGTAGATTGATGACGTCTTGTGTCTCGCTCATTTGCTCAGCAGACAATGGACTCATTTGGTCATTCTCTTGTCTTAGTCGCTCCTCTATGGTGCCGCCGCCTTCTTGTGAGGCGTTGGCAATAAAATGCGCGTCTTCGTTTGGCTGCATATTATCGGTGAGCGCCTTTGCCACATCCTGCATCATGGCAGCCGGGTCTTTACCCATCGAAAAGCTGATGCCAAAAATAATCAATACGTGTATGGCGACCGCAATGACAATCGCTACAGGTAAGCTCACATCACGCTTGGGAGGCTGCGCCGAAAAATGGTAGCTCTGTGAGTCTTTGATATAGGCCACAATGGGTCTCAGCTGATAGGTAAGGGTATGGTTTATAAATGAGCATGTAGTGATATGCACGATATATGTCGGCGCTATCATAACATGACATAGAATTAAGTCGCTAGCCCAACCGATAGTGTCGAGAGATGGCGCTAATCAGTCATTGTTTACAACCTTTCATCTACTTAAAACAAATCTCTATCACTAAAAATGTTATAAAACAGGTATCGTCTTTATGATATCAAATGAATTGTCATAAAACGCATGTGTCCATTTTGAAGCCACGGTATTTGTTATATACTGTTTTAGAATGGTAGTGCTAAGCCCTATAATTATAAGGATAATAAGTTTGAGCGACTTTGATAACGTGAATAATTCAGACAGTTTTGACGAGCTCTTTGAGAACATCGGCTATCGTTTTGACGAGTCACTTGATAGTGGTTGGGAGCGTATCGCTCAATCGGTTAAAGACATCTATCATAAAACGACAGACAAACTCGAAGATGAGATATCCCTACCAGTCGCACAAAAATACGTCAACGAGGCGCTACAAAGCTTTGTAACGGATAATGTAAAAGCCATACTAGAGCTGCGCGTTGAAATGCATGATGATTGGTTTCGCTTATACTGCACGGTTAATGCTGGCGGTATTTACGCTGAAGTGGCCAGTAATTTTAGTTTGGTCCATGTGCAGCTAGATCGTAATGTCCAACGTTTTGTGTTTGGTCAGCAGACGTATACCGATATATTAAATCTACGCTGCGAGTCTTTTGTTAAGCGCCAAGGGATCAAGCTTGCTATTTGGTTTTATCATAGCGTCCTTAAAAAAGACCCATTGGGCTTTATTCTCTCCTACGTCAATATTGCTCGCCCAAAAGACGAAGTGATTTACCTCGATATTAACCGCTGGCTAAAAAACAACAAAAAGATCATGAGTACGTTGTATAAAGTACAGGTCAACTATGGAAAGCTTGAAGAAGAGCAAATGGTTTTGAAGGCGCAGATTAACTATCGTGACTTATTGGCCTCAAGCAATAACGAAGATATCATTAGCGACGATGATGAGCCGCAATTGATGCAAGGCCCCATCAACCCTGTAGACGATGCCACCGAACCCAGCCAAGAATAACGATCCATAAACGATGTCTCCAAAAAAACGCTACATCTCACAGGTTATTAGCCTGATAGATGTAGCGTTTTTTATTAAATAAGACAATCGTCAGCTGCCCCTACCAATAGTTCTCAACAGCGATATTACCCTCACCTCGGCGATTCATCACCAATCCTAGTGTCTTCAATGCCTCTTTGGTATCATCCACCATATCTGGGTTACCACATAGCATGACATGCGTCGTATCGACATCCAAATCGATACCCGCGCGCGCTTGCAACGTGCCTTCTAATAACAGCTTTGGTAGTCGCTCTGATAACGCGCCGTCGACAGACTCACGGGTGACGATAGGAATGAAAATCAGCTTTGCAGGATTATCAACCAGCGAGCCAAAATCGTCTTGCAAGCGCTCGATTTGCTCAACGTACGCAAGCTCATCCGTCGAGCGTGCGCTATAGGCTAGCACGATATGCTCGTAATCTTCCCATGTCTTTAGGTCTTGTAGCATCGATAAAAATGGTGCAAGACCAGTGCCTGTGGCAAGCAGCCACAAGTCCTTAGGCAGGGGTTTTTGGTAACGCGCCAAGGTCAAAAACCCAAATGGCATGGTATTAAGTAATAGCTCATCGCCCACTTGTAGATGCTGCAACTGTGAGGTAAAAGCACCGTCAGGAATAACAATAGAAAAAAACTCTAGTACCTCATCAAAGGGCGAAGACACAATCGAATACGCTCGAAAGATATCTTCATTCAATGCTTCATTAGAGACTTCATCACTTGCCTTAACCTGTTGGTAATATTTTAATTGACTCGGATTGACACCCAAGCGCACAAACTGTCCGGCAGTAAACTTAAAACTATCAGGACGGCTGACGGTAAAGCTAAATAAATTTGGCGTCCATGTGGTTTTGCTGAGCACCGTTACCGTTTGAATATTATCACTCATAACTGTTCATCACTCATATTTTATTAAATGGTATTTTTATAAGATAAGTTTGCCAAAGACAAAAATTAAGCAAAAAAAGATGCGCCAAGCTTATCATAAAGCGGGCGCATCTTGGTTTTTTAACCGTAACAACAGATAAGCAACAAATGGCTTATCTTATCGCATAAATCATTGAATCTACCAAATACGAGCCAAGCTTGCCCATTCGATCATACTATTTGGCAAAATACCAAAGAACAGGATAATGGCCGTCACCGCAATAACCATAATACCGCCGGTACGAATACCCCATTGTCCGGACACGTCAAACTCGATGAACTGCTTAGGACGCTTGAACAGTGTGAGTAACACGCGCAAGTAGTAGAATAGACCAATCGCACTACCTAGGATAATCATCGCAGCTAAGAACCAGTTGGTTCCTTGTACAGCAGCCAATATCGCAAATAGTTTGGTGATAAAGCCTGCGGTCAATGGAATACCAGCCAGTGATAACATCATGATAGTCATCACTGCCGTCAATACTGGACGACGCCAGAATAGCCCTTGATAATGTGTCAGCTCATCGGCCTCACCAGATAGGCGATATGGACTCGACATCAATGTCACCACACCAAAGGCACCGATAGACGTAAAGGCATACACCGCCATATACATACTAGAAATGCTATCAGCAGCAGCGCCAATACTGACGATGACGATCATCACATAACCCATATGGGCAATGGATGAATAACCCAATAGACGTTTGAGGCTGGTCTGACGCACAGCTAACAAGTTACCTACCAAGATAGACAAGGTTGCCATCACCATTAATAACATTTGCACCGATGGCAATGCCAATAAAGAGGTATCGATTAAGAATCGAACCGCTAGCGCCATCATGGCAACTTTTGAGACAGACGCCAAAAAGGTCGCGATAGGGACAGGCGCGCCTTCATAAACATCTGGTGTCCACATATGAAAGGGAGCTGCAGAAAGCTTAAAGGCGATACCAAACATCATCATCGCCGCACCCAATATCAGTAGTGGCGATTCAAAAATATTGCCCAATACCATGCTGATTGGCTTAAATGCCAACGAGCCAACCTCTGCATAAATAAAGGCCATACCCATGAGTAAAGTCGCTGACGCTGTCGCCGACAGTACTAGATATTTTAGTCCTGACTCAAGCGAGCGGTTACGCATATAAGTATAAGCGAGCAAACCATATAAAGGCACTGACAGCATCTCAAGACTCATAAAGAATGATGCCATATGCTGCGCGCTTACCATGAGTAATGCACCAATGGTCGATAGCAGCATGAGCAAGTATAGCTCTTCTTTATTGTCTTTTAGATCGGCCAGATACGCATACGATAGCGTACAACACGCCAAGGCACAAACTAGAACTATCACCATATTGAACTGTGCAAAGTTATCAATCACAAATAACTGCTCAGCATTTGGCGCAATAGCACCGCTTTCAATAAAGCCCGTCATTTGCCCAAGTAACGTAACCAGAGCAATATTCAAACCGACTACGGTGATTGTACCAGTGACCATATGCGAGCGCTTGATAGTGATGGCAATCATCACCACGAGTACCGTAATCACTACGGCGATAATCGGTGCGTAAGGCACAAGCCCTATCAAATCATTCATTGTAATCTCATTCATGACTTAACGTGCCTCCATTACATCAAGCAGTTGCGACGCATCTACCTGTGTCACTTGACTGTATATATATGCATTGTTGATCCACTGCATCGCGTGACTTGAGGTATCAAGGAACGGCTGTGGATATAATCCGAGCCAGACCAAACCAGCCGCTAACATCAATAGTAATGACAGCTCGCGCTTGCCCAAATCTTTTAATCTACGTGCAGGCAAACCATGTGACTTAGTCTCTCGCTCTGCCAATGCAGCGATGTTGTTTTCACCAAATAACGCGCGATAAATCAAAATAAGCGAGTATAGACCTGCAAGCACCAAGCTGAATGTCGCAAATACCACAAACACAGGATACTGAGCAAAGGAGCCAAATAAAATCATAAACTCGCCAATGAAGTTACCTGTACCTGGAATACCAAGCAACGCCGCACAGAAGAACATCAATATCGGTGCGTAGTAACGGAACTGTCCCCACATACCACCCATCAAGGTCAAATCACGTGTATGCAGACGCTCATATAGCTGCCCTGCCATGATAAATAGTGCGGCTGAGCTAAGCCCGTGCGCAAGCATCTGAATCATCAGACCTTGTAAGCTGAGCAATGTTCCAGCATAGATTGCTAATACCACAAAGCCCATATGCGAGATACTGGTATACGCTAGCAAACGCTTCATGTCGGTCTGCATAAACGCGAGCCAAGCACCGTAGAAGATACCAATCGTCCCCAAGGTAATGGCAATCGGTGCAAACTCTTGTGACGCTACTGGGAATAACGGCAACACAAAACGAATCAAACCATAGGCGGCAGTTTTAATGAGCACACCTGCCAAATCCACCGAACCTGCCGTTGGTGCCTGCGCATGCGCATCTGGCAACCAGCCATGAAAAGGTACAATAGGCAACTTCACCGCAAAACCAATGAAGAAGCACAGCATGATGGGATATTCCCAGCCGCCAAGTGACGTACCGAGTAAGTCATTATAGTTAAAGCTGACCACCCCAGTTTGGGCGTAGCTGATAATGACCAATACCAAAATACCGATGAGCATGATAAGCCCAGACGCTTGGGTATAGATAAAGAATTTGGTTGCGGCATATTCTTTGGTTTTGCCAACCACATCATGACCCCAAAGCGCGATCAAGAAATAGATAGGAACCAGCATCATCTCCCAAAAGAAGAAGAATAAGAACAGATCAATCGCTAAGAAAACCCCGATAACGCCGCCCAAACTCCATAGCAAGTTTAGGTGGAAAAAGCCAACGCGGCGCTGAATCTCATTCCACGAACAGGCAACAGCTGCCACACCAAGCAAACCTGTTAAGGCTACCATCATCAGTGACAAACCATCTAGCGCCAAGTGAAAGCTAATACCAAAGCTCGGTATCCACGGCACACTAAATTCTGCGACCCAAGGCACGGCAGCATCTGGCGCGATGACCTGCTTACTCATACCGCTAAAATCACCCTGCTGCCAAAGTATTAATGACAAAGCAAAGGTCAACATCATACCGATCAAGGCAATCCAGCGCGGCAGACGTTTATTAAATCGCTCCACCAACCAGCATAGCAATCCTGCAATAAAAGGAATTGCGATTAATGCTGGTAGCATCCACGTTTGTTGTAACTCCATCATCTTTACACCACCGTTATCATTACCAGCACCAGCAATACAGCCATACCCAAGCCAAAGCTTGTGGCATAACCTCGAAGAGACCCTGTTTGCGTCGCAGACAATACTTTATTACCTGCCGAAGCCAGCTTAGGCAAGAATAGCCACGTTTTATCGATAGGGTCGGCTTTTAATAAGCGGCCGATGAACAAAAAGGGTTTTACAAAAATTATATCGTATAGCGCATCAAAACCTAGACCGTGATAGCACCAATGATATAGCGCCCCGCCAATACGTGAGCGCTTAAAGCTCATGAGCATGCGACCTTTATTGACGACATATAATAGTGCTGCCAATATCAAACCGGCCACCATCGCACCCATCGCGATATACTCTGCGGTGTGCTTAGCATGGTCTTGACCCGCGACTTCTAATAAGTGACCTACGCTCTCTGGCAATACACCTTGTAGTGGCGGCGTAATCCATGCACCAACAGCGGTAGACAATACAAGTAATACCGTTAAAGGTAACCAGTACGACACCCCTGATAGCTTGTGCGCATGGGTTTTTTCTTCACCGAAGAATATGATCCAAATCATACGGAATGTATAGATTGCTGTTAGGAACGCACCAAATACACCCATATAGAATAGTACTAAGTGACCTGTGGCATAAGTTTCCCAAAGAATCGCTTCTTTAGAATAAAAACCAACGGTAACCCAAGGTATCGCCGCGAGCGCACCGCCACCAATGATATAACACCAAAATACCAATGGTATCTTTTTACGCAGACCGCCCATTTTAAAGATATCTTGCTCGTGATGTACCGCAAGAATAACCGCACCTGATGATAAGAATAGCAATGCTTTAAAGAAAGCATGGGTCATCAAATGGAAGATTGCCCCTTGCCACGCACCCACGCCAAGCGCTAAGAACATATAGCCAATTTGACTCATGGTTGAATACGCAAGGATACGTTTGATGTCTGTTTGCGCGAGCGCACAGAATCCAGCAACGACCAGCGTCAATGCCCCGACGCCACCAACCCAATATAATAAGATGCCTGGGGTCAACTCAAATAATGGATGCAAGCGGGCAATCAGATAAACGCCAGCCGTTACCATTGTTGCCGCGTGAATCAATGCCGATACGGGTGTTGGACCTGCCATCGCATCAGCAAGCCATGTGTGTAGTGGCAACTGCGCTGATTTACCCATCGCGCCGCCGACCAACATCATCGTGGTAAGCATCATCGTTGGGTTATTTACATCGAACACTTCTGGCGCGCGCGTAATAATCTCTTGAATATTAAGCGTACCGAATTCGCGGAATAATAAGAACAAACCAAAGGCTAAGAACACATCACCAACACGTGTGACGGTAAAGGCTTTCATCGCGGCGCGACCGTTGGCTCTGTCATGGTAATAATAACCAATCAATAAGTACGAACAGATACCCACGCCTTCCCAGCCAAGATATAGCAAGAACAAATCATCTGCGAGTACCAGTAACAGCATGCTGGCCACGAACAAATTCATATAGCTAAAGAAACGGGCAAAGCCAGTGTCGCCTTTCATATACCAAGAGGCAAACAGATGAATCAAAAAGCCAATCCCAGTAATGACGCCTGTCATAGTCAATGCCAAACCGTCAAAGCTCAAACCGAAATGCGGCGCAAAGTCGCCAACTTGGAACCACGTCCATAGCGGAACTTCAATTACCGTTCCAGCTGGATTGGTGGTCAAAAAGGTATAGCTAACGACTAGCGTACATAATGCTGATAACAGCATGCTACCCACGCCAACAATCGCTGCGACCGTCTCTGATAATTTGTCGCGCATAAAGGCTAAAATCAAAAAGCCAATGAGCGGGAATATAAAGGTTAATGGTAATAAACTCATGACATCATCCTTTCATCTCATTGGCGCTATCGACATCGAGATGCCCACGCTGATGATAAAAACGCAATAATATTGCCAGACCAATCGACGCTTCAGCCGCAGCCAAGGTCAAAATAAAGATAAACATAATCTGCCCGTCTGGATCGACCCAGCGACTACCTGCCACGACAAATGCTAGTGCTGCCGCATTCATCATGATCTCAAGACTCATGAGCATAAATAAGAAGTTACGTCGTACCATGACGCCGCACAGACCAATAGCAAATAAAATACCTGCCAAAATCAGTCCATGGCTCATGGGTATCATACCCAGTACATTTTGCGCCTCAGCAACTGGCTGTACTAAGCCTGCCACCTCGTGGGCAAACGGCACGTTTGACACCTCTTGTGCCACGCTTGCTGCTAGTACCATTAGTCTGCCTCCTTGCGCGTCACTTTGTTCGCACCTGTTTTCATGCCTACCTTCATACCAACATAGTCATGCGGGTCAACATCTTTATATTCGTAGGGCTTAGCCATTTTTACGCCATCATGCTGTGTAAGCGCACTGTCATTGTCGTATTGTTTGATACTGCCTACACTTGGCTGAACGTCTTGACTCGCATGACCGACGATCTCTTCATCAATCGACTCTTTACCTAAGTGATATGCCGCCACCAAAGCCGCTAGTAGTAACAAAGCTGCAATTTCAACCAGCATGATATATTTGGTAAATAGCACCGTACCGACTGCTTTGGCAGAGATAGTCGTGCCACCCATCATAACGGCTTCATCATGACCCATACCAATCATTGCATAGAGCACAACGGCAATGATTATCGTCAATCCTGTCGGTATCGCCCAAGTACCAGCATCGAGCCAACGCTCTTCGCGCTCGTCATTACTCATGCCCAAGTTCAGCATCATGATAACGAAAACAAATAGCACCATAATGGCACCAGCATAAACAACAATCTCTAGCGCACCTGCAAACGGCGCTCCTAATACAAAGAATATCCCAGCAATTGCCAGCAACGATACAATCATCGATAAGATAGCATGCACTGGATTGGCCTGAGTCACGACGCGCAGACTGGCAAATATCGCCACTGCTGCAAGTGAATAAAACCCAGCCAGTTCAGGATGGTTCAAAATATTCATCATGGTAGCAAGCTCCTTAGATCAATCGGTGCAGACTCATTTTGTGCTGCACCTTTTGGTTTATCTGCTACCGCCATACCTGTCACACGATAATAGTTATAATCAGGGTATTTACCTGGTCCTGAAATGAGCAAATGCTCTTTTTCATAGACCAAATCTTGGCGCTTATATTCACCCAGCTCAAAATCTGGGGTCATTTGAATCGCTGTCGTTGGACAGGCTTCTTCACACAATCCACAAAAGATACAGCGTGAGAAGTTAATTCTAAAAAACTCTGGATACCAGCGTCCATCTTCACGCTCGGCTTTTTGTAATGAGATACACCCTACCGGACATGCCACCGCACACAAGTTACAAGCCACGCAGCGCTCGTCTCCATCAGGATCACGCGTAAGGACAATACGTCCACGAAAACGCGGCGGCACAGGTACCGGCTCTTCAGGATAAAGGATGGTGTCACGCGGTCTGAGTGCATGACTATTGACCATCCACATGCTGCGGACAATGGTAAATATACCAATGACGGTCTTTTTTATGGTAGTAAACATGGGATTATTATCCTTATCAGCTTTACCCTAGTTCATCAGTGATGGCTAGTAATGACTATAACGTTGGGGAAAAGATCAAAATGACCGCAGCAGTGATTAATAGATTAATCAGCGTTACTGGCAGACATACTTTCCAGCCAAAGTTCATCACCTGATCATAACGCGGACGCATGAGTGAGCCTCGAGCCAAAATAAACATGGTCATAAAGAACAGCGTTTTAATCATGAACCAAAAAACTGGTGGAATAAATGGGATATCTAAATTGAACGGCGCAAGCCAACCGCCAAAGAACAAGCAAGTCATCAAGGCAGAAATCAAGACAACGTTGACATACTCACCAATGAAGAACATACCAAACTTCATGCCCGAATATTCGACATGATAGCCTTCAGCCAGTTCTTGCTCTGCTTCTGGTTGGTCAAATGGATGTCTGTGCGTAACCGCCACACCCGCGACCACAAAGGTCAAAAATCCAAAAAACTGCGGAATGATATACCAGCCGTCGACTTGTGACTCAACAATAGCGCGTAAGTTAAATGAACCTGTTAGTGCAACAACGCCCATCAACGACAAACCTAAAAACACTTCGTAACTGATCGTCTGTGCAGCTGAGCGCAAACCACCGAGTAGCGAGAATTTGTTAGCAGATGCCCAACCACCGAACATCACGGCATATACCGCAATACCCGCCATGGCAAAGAAAAACAAAATACCAATATCCCAATCAACCACGCCAAGTGTTGGCGAGATAGGAATAATGGCAAATGAAGCCAGTGCCGTGAACATCGCGACCGCAGGTGCCAAGGTGAACATAAACTTGTCAGTAAAGTTTGGTGTCCAGTCTTCTTTAAAGAAGATTTTGAGCATGTCAGCGACTAACTGCAACGAACCAAAAGGCCCTACGCGGTTTGGACCATAACGATCTTGCCATAATGCCAGCATGCGGCGCTCATAGACAATCATCATTGCGGCAACCAATACCACGACCAAAAAGATGACTAGCGATTGACCCACCAAAAACAGAATAGACCAAGTATCAAAGCTCATGCTACCCGCCAAAAAGCTTGGCACATCAGGGATAATACGGGTAACTTGCATATTACACCTCCTGTGTGGTGGTCGGCGCTGCGTTCATTTGCGCTGTGTCGTTATTGTTCATCATATCGTTAGCCATGCTACCCATCATCGTTACTGGCGCATCTACTTTACGTACCGACGCTGGCATTGATGGGTGAATGATACTCACCTGCCCGACTGGGTAACCGATACAGCCTTCTGCCAAATAACCAACCAGCTGTACTGGCAAGGTGATTTGTTGCTTGTCAATTTCAATCGCCAAGTAATCACCAGCAGCAATATTCCAGTCTTTGGCATCATCTATACCGATACGCCATGCTGCAACTGGCAGCTGCTCTGCGACGATTGGGCTACGTGATGCCATCATTGAGCTGGCATAGATGTTATGAATCGGTACTAGCTTCGCTTGGCCTTGTTGTAAGTCAGTTGTATTCGAAGACATGGCTTCTGGCGCCACATATTGACGAGTGGCTAGACGCTCTAGCTGATCGAACAAACGCACCCCTGGATCACCATTTTTCAGATGTCCGCCGACTTTGTCTTGGTATTTGTTCCATGCCTGCGGGGAGTTCCAACCTGCCGCATTGGCAAAAGGAATCATCGAGCTTGGTGCTTCTTTACCGCTATAACCTTCCATTGAGAAGGTCAAACCAGTGTCCAAATCTTTTGGCTGCATCGGCTCATGCACTGAGATTGGCGCACGCATAGCAGTACGACCTGAGTAACGGCGCGGTTGACGCGCGATTTTCAGACCAGTCATACGGTAGTCCGCTTCAGGCGCAGCGCCTTTGATACCTGCAAGCTTAGGATGGGTGGCAATCAATGCATTGATAACATCATCTAGCTGCGTCCAGTCGACATCACGACCTTCAATACTGCTATGCACAGCATGTATCCAGCGCCAGCCTTCTTTAATACTGCTCATCGGATGGTAGTATTCGTTGTCATAAACTTGGAAGAAACGCTGCGCACGACCTTCAGCTGATATCAATGTGCCATCCGCTTCTGCAAAGCTAGCCGCTGGCAATACAATATCGACGTCCTTATGCCAATCAAGCAGCTGATGATCTAACGCAATGACCGTTTTATCAGTCAGTAGCTGTGTCAATTTATTGGCATCAATCGCATCTGTTAGCTGGTTTTCTGCAACCACAACCACATCGTAATCAGTGGCTAGCAGCTCTTCAACTGACTGACCGCCAAGCATACAAACGCCCATGCTGTTGGCATCAGGAACCGTTAGATAGATACCGGCTTGCGCATGATAGCTATCATTCACTTCTTTTAGCTCAAGCTTGGTTGCAGGCTCACGCTCGACATCGTCTTGTGCTTCTGTATCAACGCCCGTTTCCGGTTTGTTGGGTTTAGCAGACAAGTCTTTGTCTTCGCTTTGCTGAGCAGTTGCTGTTTGTGCTTCAGCGGCGCGAACCTGCTCATTATGTGCCTCAACTTGCTGCTGTTCCGTTGCTTTAATCGCAGCACGTTTTTGTGTTAATGCTTGAGTAATCTGTGCCGCCGCTTCTATTAATGCGGTAGACGACAGGCTAGTACCAGAGATGATTAATGGCTTATCCGCTTGAACCAAATCATAAGCGATCTGCTGAGCCAATGCTTGCATCGCATCCACATTAGCGTCTTGTTCAGCCGCTTGTGGGTCCGCTACTTCTGCTAAATCATCAGCGAAGTTAGCAATTTCATCAGCGACTTTAAAACCAAGTTTAGTGATGTCTTCAGGTGTCGCGACTACGCTCACTTTACTGATGTCTTCTAGCTTGGTTTGGGTCACATCAATGACATAAACTGGGCTTAATGCATCTTGCGCGATACGCTTAACTGGTTCAGCAAGCCAAGGCTGCGTTTGCAGCGCCGCCGCCATTTTTAGGCCTTCGTTCTTTGCGGCTTGGCGTACTGATAGCGCCACTCGTGATGAGGTTTGCGTGATGTCCTCACCTAATACGAGCACTGCATCATGCGTTTCGATATCGGTCATGCTAGGGTTATAAATGCCTTCCGTGCTAAGCACTTCGATGCATTTATTGACCAGTGCTTGTTGCTGATGATTCAGACCTGTTGAGAAGTTATCAAAGCCAACGAGGTTTTTTAGGGCAAAGTTAGTCTCAAGGCTGGCGCGCGGCGAGCCAATACCAATGACTTTTTTATCTTTGATACGTTTGATGGTTTCATCAAGAGCATAGTCGATATTGATTTTGACATGTTTATCATTGATGCGCTCAAGCGCTTGGGTTGGACGATCAGCGCGGTTGACATAACCGTAACCAAAGCGACCACGGTCACATAAGAAGTAACGGTTTACTTCGCCGTTATAGCGGTTTTCGATGCGGCGCAATTCACCATATCTCTCACCCGGTGAGATATTACAACCTGCTGAGCAACCATGACAGATGCTTGGTGCGTACTGCATATCCCATTTGCGGTTATAGCGTTCAGAATGCGTTTTATCGGTAAATACACCCGTTGGGCATACTTCGGTTAAGTTGCCTGAGAACTCGCTTTCAAACTGACCATCTTTATCACGGCCAAAGTAGACGCGATTGTTTGAGCCATAAACACCCAAATCTTCGCCGCCTGCGTAGTCTTTATAAAAACGGACACAACGATAGCAAGCGATGCAACGGTTCATCTCATGGGCGATAAATGGCCCAAGCTCTTGGTTATGATGGGTGCGTTTGGTAAAGCGATAGCGACGACGGCTATGACCTGACATATAAGTCATGTCCTGCAAATGACAATGTCCGCCTTCTTCACAAGTTGGACAGTCATGTGGATGGTTGGTCATGAGTAGCTCAACCATCGACTTGCGGAATGCTTTGGCTTCATCGTCAGTCACGGAGATGTACATATCATCGCCAGGGGCGACCATACATGACATGACGAGACGACCACGACCTGCTTCCATATCGTCTTTATTCTGGAATTGCTTGACCGCGCACTGACGGCACGAGCCTACTGAGCCTAGGGCTGGATGATAACAAAAATACGGCACATCAATGCCGAGTGATAAGCAGGCTTGTAGTAAGTTGTCGCTGCTATCTACTTCGACAGTGGTTCCATCAATATGTATGACTGCCATGCCGCTCTCCTTATTTCACTGCTGGCTGTTGGTTGGCTGCCGCATCAATCACATCGACACCAACCGCCTGCGCGATTTTTTGATCAAACTCTGGACGGAAATATTTAATCGCACTCATTAGTGGTTCCATCGCACCTGGTGCATGGGCACAAAACGTCTTGCCAATCCATAAGTCACGCGTCAGGCCCTCTAGTTTTTCGACATCGCCCACTTGTCCCTCACCGTTATTGATAGCGGTCAGCAATTTGACGCCCCACGGTAAGCCATCACGACACGGTGTACACCAGCCGCACGACTCGCGTTGAAAGAAAATCTCAAGGTTACGAAGTAACGGCACCATATCTTGCGACTCATCGACGACCATGATAAGCCCAGTACCCATACGGCTACCCGCTTCTTGAATGGTGTCAAAATCTACGACCACATCCAAATAATCGGCGGTTAAAAAGTCCGTCGAGGCGCCGCCCGGTAACCAAGCCTTCAGCGTTTTACCATCTTTCATACCACCGGCTAAATCTTCAATGATTTCGCGAGCCGTATAACCAAAGGGTAACTCCCAGAGGCCTGGATCATTGACCAAGCCTGAACAGCCAAATAATTTGGTGCCTGGCGTTTTACTTTTACCTTTAATCTCGGATAGTGATTGATACCACTCTACGCCGTGATTCAAGATGGCTGGCATATTGCATAAGGTCTCAACGTTATTGACAACCGTTGGTCTGCCCCATGCACCAGAGATTTGCGGGAAAGGGGGTTTGGTACGTGGGTTAGCACGGCGACCTTCTAAGCTGTTAATCAATGCGGTTTCTTCACCGCAAATATAACGTCCAGCGCCAGTATGCACATGCAGATTAAAACTAAAATCTGAGCCTAAAATATTGTCGCCCATGAGATTGTTGGCCAAACATTCTTCGATAGCAGCGACCAAACGTTCAGCGGCCAAGATATACTCACCGCGGATAAAGATATAACCGTCAGTGGCACCAATCGCATGCGCGGTAATAAGCATACCTTCAATCAACTGAAACGGTAAACGCTCCATTAATAGACGGTCTTTAAAAGTACCCGGCTCCATTTCATCAGCATTACAGATAAGATAACGCGGCAAACCGTCCGGCGGCGACATAAACGACCACTTTAGACCCGCGTTAAAACCTGCACCGCCGCGACCTCGGACATTGGCGGCTTTAATCATATTGCCGACGTCTTTTGGCGATTTAGATAGCGCTTCTTTTAGACCAGTGAAGCCTTTTAGAGACTCATAAGTGGCTAAATCAAGCACCGCATCATGATGCGCCAAACGCCAAGTCAATGGCTTGGTTTCGCTAGTGGCTGTCGCTTTATCGCCATAAATTGGAACACGCTGTGCATTTAGCTGGCTTGGCGCTTGGCCTTGACCGCGACGAGCAATCTGCTCTGAAATCGTTAAACTCATGCGTATAGCTCCAATAATTGCGCGACCTCGGAGGGCTGGACAGGGCCGTAAGTGTCTTCATCAATTAGTACCGCTGGCCCCTTATCACAGTTGCCCAAGCAGCAAATTGGCAATAGCGTAAAACGTCCATCAGCAGTTGTCTGACCATACTCAATACCCAGCTGTGATCTGATCTCAGCTGACAACGCTTCATAACCTGTCAAATAACAAGCCACGGAGTCACAGATGAGAATCACATGGCGACCGACAGGCTGGCGATAGATACGGTTAAAGAAAGTGGCGACCCCATCCATGTCTGACATCGGGATGTCTAGGATGTTGGCAATAGCGTTTGCTTGCGCATCATCGACCCAGCCGTTGCGCTTTTGCACAATTTTTAGCGCATCTAATGAGGCAGCACGCGCCTGTGGGTAATGGTGCATAAACTCATGAATGGCAGCGATTTCCTCAGTGGTGAGGATGCTTTCCACATCTACTTTTGGCATTTTGTCGGAAACAATTTTCATAATCTTCTGTCTTTCCTCACTCATCCTGCTCTATCACAAGCCAATATCAGTCTACTTAAAACCGTGGTTATATCGACAAGCGACAGCATTTTGGTGTGCCATCAGGCAATAATATATTGATGAACAAATACTTTTTAAGCAGCGGTTTAACCTTAAAGATCAAAATCTTAACGATCGCAGTCCGCCATCACAATATCAATCGATGCCAAATACATAATGGCATCAGAAACCAGTGAGCCATTAATGACCGATGGCATCTGCTGTATATGAGCAAACGTTGGCGTACGGATACGCGTACGATAGCTCATTGTGGCTTTGTCTGAGGTAATATAATAACTGTTCAGACCTTTGGTCGCCTCGACAATCGTCGTACACTCACCCGCTGGCATTACAGGACCCCATGATACGGAGATAAAGTGGTTAATCAGCGTTTCGATATCGTTCAGTGTACGGTCTTTCGGCGGTGGTACGGCCAGTGGATGATCTGCCTTATAAGGGCCTTGTGGCATGTTGTCCATACATTGACGAATGATACGTAATGACTGACGCATCTCCTCAACTTTGACCATACAGCGATCATAAGCGTCACCGTTGTAACCAACTGGCACTGCAAAATCGTAATTCTCATAGCCCATGTAAGGACGCGCTTTACGCATATCGAAATCCACGCCTGTCGCGCGCAGACCAGCGCCCGTCACGCCCCAAGCCAATGCTTGCTTGGCATTGTACTGAGCGACGCCTTGGGTACGACCTTTGAGCACGCTGTTTTGTAGTGCTGCTTTGACATACTCGTCCAGGCGCTTAGGCATCCAATCTAAGAACTCACGCACCAAACGCTGCCAGCCACGTGGCAGATCAGCCGCCGTACCACCGATACGGAACCAAGCCGGATGCATACGGTAGCCTGTCACGGCTTCGATGACGTCATAGGCTTTTTGGCGATCGGTAAACATATAAAATACAGGGGTCATACCACCTGCATCCTGAATGAATGTACCGACGTATAGCAAATTGTTGGTAATACGGAAAAACTCGCTCATCATCACACGGATAGTCTCGGCGCGAGGTGGGACGGTAATCCCAGCGAGCTTTTCGACTGACATGATATAAGGCAGCTCATTCATCACACCGCCTAAATAATCGATACGGTCGGTATAAGGAATAAATGAGTGCCATGTTTGACGCTCAGCCATCTTTTCTGCGCCGCGATGGTGATAGCCAATATCAGGGATACAGTCGACGACTTCCTCGCCATCCAACTGTAGTACCAAACGAAACGCACCGTGAGCGGAGGGGTGGTTAGGACCGATGTTCAAGAACATAAAGTCTTCATCACGACCTGAGCGCTTCATGCCCCACTCTTCTGGGACAAAACGTAGGTTTTCTTGCTCGTATTGCTGCTTGGCGGTATTCAAGAAATACGGGGTAAATTCAGTCGCACGCGCATGATATTCTTTACGCAGTGGATGACCTTCCCAGTATTTTGGCAATAAAATACGGGTCAAATGCGGATGATCTGTAAAGACAATACCGAACATGTCCCACACTTCGCGCTCATACCAGTTGGCATTTGGCCAAATATTGGTCGCGCTTGGGACATTGAGGTCATCTTCGCTCAGTGCGACCTTGACACGTATATCACTATTGCGCTCAAGCGACATCAGGTGATAAAACACCGTAAAGTCACTGTCAGGCAACCCTGCGCGATGCTGACGCAGACGCTCATCTATCGCTGACAAGTCAAATAGCATGACGTAGGGCTTGGGCAGTTTGCGCAAAAATAAAAGCACGTCTAATAAATCTGCACGCGCCACCCAGACTGTTGGAATCTCATCCACAGTGTGCTGTACGACAAATTTACCAGCATACTTTTGCTCCAGCTCTGTAATGACGGCTGGGACGGGCTTGATCTTAGGATCTGTGTTTTCGACTACCGTGACCATGAATGATGTATTCCTTCATTAATCATAACTGAGCGATGTCAATCAAAGTGAGGCTATGTCAGTCATAACCAAACCATGATGAGCGCATAAAATATTGAGGTTGCTAAATCTACATGCTATCTAAATTTAGATACTGTCTAAACTTAGATGCTGTCTGGGCTACGCAAGTTTTTGACAGCGATACGATCTGCTTGCTTACGGTCACGCTCAGGCGTCATTTGCGGCTGATAGATACCCTGCTCATTGACATGGATGCCCAGCGGACGACGCTCTTTGGTGATAGATTCTTGCAATAACATCAAGCCTTGAATCAATGCTTCTGGACGCGGCGGACAGCCTGGCACATACACATCGACAGGGATCACTTTATCCACCCCTTGTACGACCGAGTAGATATCATACATGCCGCCTGAATTGGCACAAGCACCCATAGAGATGACCCATTTTGGCTCAAGCATTTGCTCATAAAGACGCTGAATAACAGGGGCCATTTTGACAAAACATGTACCAGCAACGATCATCACATCTGCCTGACGGGGTGAGGCGCGGATAACTTCGGCCCCAAAGCGTGACAAATCATGAACGGCGGTTAAGGTAGTGGCGTATTCAACATAACAGCAAGACGTACCAAAGTTAAATGGCCAGAGCGAGTGCTTGCGCCCCCAGTTTGCTGTCGAATGAACGAGGTCTTCGAGACGACCCATAAAGACGTTTTTATTGACTTCATCTTCGATAGGATCATTGACCGTTTGGCGGGTCTGTGCAGGGTAGGTATCTGCATCAGGGTTGGCTTTTGTTAATGTGTATTTCATAACATACAACCTTTATATTAAGCTTGGCGTCATACTCATCTTGTATACGCTGTCGCCAAAAATTTCGTTATTAATAAGGGGCCAATCACAAGCAATCGTTGCAACAAAATGCGATCAGCGAAAGCCAGCAGTACTCACTAGTGCGCAGGCTTGTCGTTTTGTGCAGACGTCGCAAAGTCCACAGACGTCACATTACCTGTGGTATTGATATGATCAATGTTTTGTAGATGGCGACGGTTGGCTTCGATATTGTTTGAGACATTGATTTGACCGGATGATTGCGCGGGTACTTTACCAGTAGGATCGACCATCAGCTCATGAGCACCATCAAACTTGGTGATGTCTGCCAAATTAAAACCAGCTGGCGCAGCATGTAGCCGAGGTTTTTTGCGGCGCTTGTCAGCAGGTGCCCAGTTCATCGCACCCAAGCTCAGCTCATAAATCAAACCGATAATCAGAATAGTGATAAAGGTAGCAGCAGCGGCAAAACCAAGCCAGCCGGCCTCTCGCACTGACACAGAATACGCGTAGAGATACAGCGCCTCTAAATCGAAAATCACAAAGAAAATCGCGACCAAATAGAATTTAGCAGACAAACGAATACGGGCGTTGCCAGATCCGACAACACCCGCTTCAAATATCTCTTCTTTTTGTAAGCCTTGAGAGCGACCACCAAGTAAACGCGGTACCACCAGCATAAAGACAACTAGCCCAATGGCGGCTAAGATAAAAGCAACTGCTGACCAATTAAAAGCAGACATGATAATACGTGCTCCTCACCCAATCGAGTGTTAGACACAGCGCAGGCACTGACCCATTAAGGCCGCCTCACGACAGGTATAACGCAGACGAAAACACAAAGCAGTTGTCATTCACTGACACTGTGTTTAAGTAACTGTCATTGAGTCACATGTTAGGTATTTTGCTGGTAATAACCAATTATCAAGCTTATTAACGACGATGTCAGACCTGACCAACGGTAGAGATTCCGGTATGCACGCGGATAAAGGCTGGTCGCCCAACGCATCTTCTAACAACGTAAGATCAACGTATTAAATCAATATCATATCTGACTGCGTACTTAATTGATTTAATAGCTCATTACACGTGGTTAATAATGACGTGACAACTGGCATAAATTATTTATGTACTATACGCATATCAGTGCCTAAAAGCTAGTTTTTAACTGTATTCGACGGTCATTTTCTATGAAACAAAATGTGTTTTTTTTACCAAAAATTATGATATAGACGTTACCTTATATTAACCCCAAATCCATGCTTTGTTCGATGCGCAAACGCTGTCACGCTATTTATCAAAAATCAAGCGCGCTCATACCCTATTTTCATCACCCAACTCCTCCCCAAAAGTGACCGTTTTTGCTTTATAATGACCCACCTAATTTTACGATATGTCATCATCAAACCTTAAATTCTATTATCCTTATAACAAACATTATTAAGATATCAATTGTGCTATATCAGCGCTACCCTCTTTTTGCTTTTGTCTTACAGGTCACGTTATGAGTCAACTCAATCCCAAACAACAAGAAGCCATGCTCTACGTATCCGGCCCACTACTTGTGCTCGCAGGTGCTGGCTCCGGTAAGACCTCGGTGATCACGCGTAAAATTGCGTATCTGATTCAAGAGTGCGACATGCCAGCCGAGCGCATCACAGCGGTGACCTTTACTAATAAGGCGGCACGTGAAATGAAAGCCCGTGTGAGCAAACTGCTCCCAAGCGAAAAAACGCGCGGCTTGACTGTATCGACCTTTCACCAATTTGGCCTGCAGTTTTTGCGCTATGAGCTGATGCATACGCCACTAAAAGGCAACTTCTCTATCATGGACAGCGATGACAGTAAGCGCCTCTTGATGGAGCTGATGATGCGCGACAACTTGAGTGGCGCTGAAAGTCGTGAGCTGGTTGGTAAAGCCATCAAGATGATCTCTGATTGGAAAAACGATTTGATTGAGCCTGACAAGGCGATGGAGACGTTAGACGATCCAGAAGACATGATTTTTGCGACCTTGTATGCGCTTTATGAGCGTAACTTGCGTGCGTATAATGCCGTCGATTTTGATGACTTGATTGTACTGCCGACCAAAATCTTGCGTGAAAATAGAGAGCTGCGAGACAAATGGCAAAACCGTATTCGTTATCTATTGGTCGATGAGTATCAAGATACCAATACCGCCCAGTATGAAATGATTAAGCATCTGGTTGGTCCGCAAGGTCGTTTTACCGTGGTAGGTGATGATGACCAATCTATCTATGCGTGGCGCGGGGCGAAGCCTGAAAACATGGCACTGCTAAAAGAAGATTTCCCAAAACTAAAAATCGTCATGCTTGAGCAAAATTATCGCTCAACCACCCGTATCTTGACCTCTGCCAATGCCGTTATTCTGAACAACGAGCATTTATTTGAAAAAAAACTGTGGTCAGATAAAGGTCAAGGCGAAAAAATTCGGATTATCAACTGCCGTAATGATGATGATGAATCTGAGCGCGTCGCCAAAGAAATCGTCACGCACAAATTGCGTTTTGGTAATGAGTGGGAGCAGTATGCAGTACTCTACCGCAGTAACTTTCAGGCACGAATGCTTGAGGCACAATTGCGCCAGCTACAAGTCCCTTATAAGCTATCAGGCGGTCAATCGTTCTTTGCGCGTAGTGAAATCAAAGACATCATGGGCTATCTACGCTTGATTTTGAACCCTGAAGATGACAGCGCGTTTTTACGTATTATCAATACACCCAAGCGCGGTATGGGACCTGCTACGCTAGAAAAGCTTGGCTTATTTGCTCAAGAGCATAGTATCTCGCTACTGGCTTCTTGTACTCATGCCGGCTTGGCTCATGTGTTGCCGTCAAAAGCGTATGGCACGATCAAAGAGTTTGGCGAGTTCATCGAGCACTATACACGTGAGCTCGATCAACACCCTGATCCTGTGCCAATCGTACGCCAAATGATTGATGAGACGGGTTATATAGATTTTGTCCGTAGCGATGCCAAAACCCCGCAGCAAGAAAAAAACCGTATTGATAATATCGATATGCTCTATACCAGTATCCAATCTCTCATTAATCGCGCAGAAGAAGACGAAGACCGCACGATTGATACCATCATTCGTAAGCTGGTCTTGCTCGATATGCTCGAGCAGCAGCAAGAAGAAGAGAACACCAACAAAGTCAATCTAATGACCTTGCATGCTGCAAAAGGTTTGGAGTTTGATTTTGTTTATATCATGGGGCTTGAAGAAGAGATGCTACCGCATCGTAACTCTATTATGAGTGAGACGATCGAAGAAGAGCGTCGTCTGATGTACGTAGGCATCACCCGCGCGCGTCGTGAGCTGACTTTGACGCTTGCGGCCCAGCGCCGTGCCGGTGGTCAGATGCGCGTGACCTCAGAGTCCAGATTTTTGGACGAGCTACCTGAAGATCATGTTGACTGGCCCGCCAAGGCCAAAAAGAAAAAAGCCATCAAAGACCCAGAAGCGGTCGCTGATGAGTACTTAGCCAATATTCGCGCTTTATTGGGTAAGCGCTAACATCAATATTGACAGTGCTGATGCCAAAAAGAACTGACTCGGCAAACGCTAACCCGACGTTTTGCCATTTGCTATTATTAACACTTTATAAAAGATATTGGAATCCTTATGCCTACCTCGATGCCCGATCAGGAACGACCATCAGTGCTACCAGGAGATTATAATCCGGCTGAATACAGTGCCGAATATAAACTGCTGTATTTGCAGGATTTGGTTGCTGATAAAGCATATGAGGCGATTACAGAGTTTTTAGAAAAGCAGTCTGAGTATGAAATTGCAAGCCTACTAGAGTCTTTCCCGACTCAAAACCGCCTACTCATCTGGGAGCAAGTACCAGAGAGCATTAAAGGTGAGGTACTTGCTGAGCTCGAGTACGATACCCGCCAGCCATTATTAGAGAATATTTCTTCTCAAGAAATCTCGCTATTTACCCAAGATCTTGATGCCCAAGACATCTCTGAGATTTTGGATACTGTCACTGAGAGCGTACGTACCTCAGTCATGGCAACGCTCGATGAAGAAACGCGCGTCCAAGTCAATAAACTTGATACGTATGATGACTGGGAAGTTGGGAGCTACATGGATCCCGATATTATCCAAATACGGGATGATATCTGTCTGGCGGATGTACAGGATTGGCTACGCGAAAACGAGGATCTGCTCGATGACGAAAGCCAAGAACTGCTTGTTGTCGATCAAAGCCAGCAATTACTTGGGCTATTGAGTCTGGTAGATCTGATTAAACATGATCAAAACACCCTAGTCTCAGAACTGATTGATACGGCTATCACCATCAATGATCGCCTAGATATCCAAGATGCTGCAGCGATTTTTCGTTCAGAAGACATTCGTTTCGCCCCCGTGACAAATAGCTATGGCGAGCTGGTTGGACAGCTAAATGGCGAGGACATCATGGAGATTATCCAAGATGATGTCGATAGCACTATGAAAAATCTTGCTGGTGTCAGTCAAGACGAAGAGCTGTTTGCGCCTATTTTGACCAGTGCCAAAAGCCGTAGTGTTTGGCTGGGTATCAATCTATGTACCGCGCTCTTGGCAGCCGCGGTGATTGGACAATTCGAGGAAGTCTTGGCACAAGTGGTGGCGCTGGCGATATTGATGCCTGTGGTCGCCAGCATGGGCGGTATTGCAGGCTCGCAAACCTTGACCGTCGTTATCCGCGGGATGGCAATGGGTCAAATCGGTGGTTCTAACCGAGTCTGGCTCCTTAATAAAGAGCTGTGGGTTGGCGCGATAAACGGTATCATTTGGGCGATCATCATGGCATTTATTGCCCAATTATGGTTTCATGACATCGAAATTAGTGCTGTCATTGGCTTTGCCATTGCGATCAACATGACGGCGGCGAATGTCTCGGGAATTAGTATACCGCTGTTACTTAAGCGCATGAACATTGACCCAGCCTTGTCTGCCTCGGTGATTTTGACCACCGTGACGGATATTGTTGGTTTTATGTCATTTTTAGGCTTGGCGAGTGTGTTAATACTCTAGTGAATTGCTAAATAATAAAGTATCCAATAAAAACACAGCATTGCTATTCATATATCATTGTTGTTTATAAAATATTGTTAAATAGTCTTAATTTATAAAACTTCTAAATCGTTAAGTGAGTGTGTTATGCAAGCTGTACAAGTGAAAGTAGTCAATCCTAAAATTATTGAAGATGAAGCATTTTCTCTACCGACTCGCGCTACCGATGGCAGTGCTGGTATCGATCTGCGCGCTTGTATTGATGAGCCTTTAACGATCAAAGCAGGCGAAACCCACTTGATCGGTACGGGCCTTGCTGTTTATATTCAAGACCCTAATTATGCCGGTATGATATTGCCACGCTCAGGCCTTGGCCATAAGCACGGCATCGTCTTGGGTAACTTGGTTGGGCTGATTGATGCCGACTATCAAGGTGAGCTGATGGTCAGTATTTGGAATCGCAGTAACGAAGACTTTGTTCTCAACCCAAGCGATCGCATGGCACAGTATATCGTGGTGCCTGTTGCCCGTCCTGAGTTTGAAGTGGTTGCAGAATTCAGTGATGAAAGCGTGCGCGGTGCTGGCGGATTTGGACATTCAGGCCGTCAGTAATTATTCGCTCAATTAATGATCGTTGAGGTGGCGATTTCAGGTTAGCAGTGCCAGTTTAGTGGCTAAAATAATTATTGGGATGGCGACTAAGAGTAATTGTTTACATTAATAGAATGTTACGCTACCCGTTTTGTATTCATAATTACCTATTTACCACGTCAATAAGGAGAATAAGCCATGCCATCTTTTGCGGCGCAGCAATCCTTATTTCGTGCTTATGACATCCGTGGTACAAACACGCATTTCACCGATGAGTTTGTACAAGCGCTGGGCCATCGTTTTGCTCAGCTCTATAGCGCTGAGTCACACCACCTGACACAAGCGCTAACCCAAGATATCGATGCCAATACTGCTGATGTTACTTATTCTCCCGATAGCACCATGAATGTTCAAGAGGATACAGTAGCCGAAACTATCGTGGTGATCGGCTACGATATGCGTCATGGCAGCGAATCGATTGCACGTACACTCTCTACTGTATTAGCCCAACAGGGTTTATGCGTTATCCAGCTCGGTCTTGTTACCACACCCATGATGGCGTTTTGGGCAAAGCAGTATCAAGGTCATGGCATTATTGTAACCGCCAGCCACTCTGCCAAAGACGTATTGGGTATCAAGTGGTTGGTCAATCATAAATCTCCTAGTAGCTTAGAGATACAAGCCCTTTATCAACAATTAATCTCTCATACTCATTACTTATCTAAAAATCAGGTCGAGCAAGCAACCTTAGACTCAGAACCAGACTCACACTATATAAATATTAGCAGCAATACTGAATTGTCTAGAGCTTTGCTTAAAGAGCTGCTTGCCAAGCAAGTAGCAGATGTCTATATCGCGGCTATTGAGCAAGTCTTTTGCCAGTTGACTCAGGATAATCAGACAGCACCTACAAACAACCGAAAAACAGCGTCTAAGCTTGATTTGGTTGTGGTTATTGATTGTATGCACGGTGCCACTGGCAACATCACTCAGCGCTTATTTGACCGTTTTTGCCAGCATGTCATTGTGCTCAATGACACGCCAGATGGCAGTTTTCCTCTTGGTAATCCTGATCCAGCCGAGCCCAACCGTCTAACAGCGCTGCAGCAAGCTGTTGCTTTTCATTGTGCCGATATTGGTTTAGCATTTGATGGTGATGGTGATCGTTTGATGATCGTTGATAATAACGGCAAAGTGGTCATGCCTGATCACCTACTCTACTTGTTAGCACGCATTGCCATAACAGAACGTCCGGATTCTTTGACCAGCTCCTTAGCGTCTGAGGTGCTATTTGATATTAAATGCGCGCATCATCTGCCAAAGCTACTGGCGGATCTTGGCGCGATGCCAGTGATTAGCAAAACCGGTAGCAGCTTTATGCGCCAACAGGTACAGCATCCTGATAGTCAAATTGTCTTTGCAGGTGAGCTATCAGGGCATTTTATTTTTAATGATGGCCGCTTTATCCCTTATGATGATGCCATATATGCTGCATTGCGCTTACTGCATTGGTTTGTCAAGTCTCGTAATATCTTAGATGATAAAAATGCACTATCAGATATTCTCCAACGCTTGCCCGCCATGGTCAGTACAGCAGATCATTATCTGCCGATGCCGCAGACTGCTAGGACAGATTGCTCAATCATGGAGCAATTAACGAGGGTTTGTACCTACTTGCAGCAGCTAGCGAGCGTGACGACTCATGCTGATTCGTTTGATATTTCTGATTACCGACTAGACGCCGCCAATCTACCAACGGCTTTATGTGCGTCACCAGTCTGTACTTGCTCCACTATCAGATCCCATATAGCTGTCGAACAAGCCAAGTCTTTATTGCCAGCAGGCACTAGACTTAGCTGCATTGATGGTGTGCGCTTGGATTTTGCGCACGGATTTGGCGTGTTGCGTCAATCAAATACCAGTAATAGCCTGACTGCGCGCTTCGCTGGTGACAGCATGGATGATCTAAAAGACATTCAAGCGACCTTTGCCGCGTTGTGTCGCCCATTTGATGCAGAGCTGGCAACACAGATTATCGCCATGCCTGCTGAATAACGGCATTAAACCTGTATCGATTAAATATGCTAAAAAGAACAACCCATTTAAAACCCGCCCTTTAGGAGTTAGGAATGACACTTAATTTAGATGACGCCAAAAACACCGCTGAAGTATTAACCACTGCCCTGCCCTATATTCAGCGCTTTGTTGATAAACTCATCGTGGTGAAATATGGCGGCAATGCCATGACCGATCCTGAACTCGAAAGCTCATTTGCTCGTGATATTGTCTTGCTGAAAACGGTCGGTATACATCCAGTCGTTGTACATGGTGGTGGCCCACAAGTTGATAACTTGTTAAAAGAGCTGGGTCGTCAGTCTGATCGTATCGATGGGATGCGTGTGACTGACAAAAGCACGATGGATATCGTAGAAATGGTGCTTGGCGGCAGTGTCAACAAATCGATTGTTAGCTTGATTAACAAGCACGGCGGTCGCGCAATTGGCCTCACGGGTAAAGACGCCAATTTGATTCGTGCCAAAAAACTGATGATGGAAAAAATCGGTAACGACGGTGTCGTGGTGCCTGTCGATTTAGGATTTGTGGGCGACGTAGTCAGTGTCAATAAAGACGTCATCAATATGCTCATCTCCTCTGATTTCATTCCCGTTATCGCACCACTTGGTGTCGATAAAGAAGGCAATACTTATAATATCAATGCAGACCTAGTCGCTGGTAAGGTGGCGGAGTTTTTACAAGCAGAGAAGCTGATGCTATTGACCAATATCAAAGGCGTATTGGGCCGTGACGGCGAGGTAGTGACTGGGCTAACACCCAAGAAAGTCGATGCTTTAATCGAAGATGGGACGATCTCAGGCGGTATGATTCCCAAAATACAGTGTGCGCTTGATGCCGTGCGTAGCGGTGTTAAAAGTGCCGTTATCGTTGATGGCCGTGTGCCTCATGCCACGTTACTGGAAATTTTCACTAACGAAGGGGTTGGTACACTGATTAGCCGTGAGATAGAGGCCTAATTCAGCTAAAAACAGGAATCAGTCATGTCTCTTCCGCTATGGTTTCTGCTATTTATCTTAGAAAGTATCTACTGCTGGTGGGTCATTGGCTATGGCGGCGCAAAGTGGATAGAGGGCTGGAAGTCGTTTTTTATGATTGACTGGTTTGCCCTTGATTGGACAGCGGAGCAAATCCGCCTCTATGTGCTCATTATTTAGGGCTTTAGTGTAATTTGGTTTATTGTTGGCGTTATCAAGCCCGAGCTAAGATTTAATTATTAGCTCAGGCGTTTTATGACCGTTTTTAACCAAACACACGCTCAAACTCCGCTTCATCAAAACCGCACAGCAGTATCGGCTGATCTTTATCTGCTAATTGACCTTCTACAATCGGACGTTTGATCATACTGGTGTTTTCAACCAATAGCTCAATGGCATTGTCCACACTGGCGTCAGCTGCTTGCTTTTGCTCATCGGTCAGCTTGCGCCATGTTGTGCCGCGCTTATTGAGCACTTTATCAATCCCTAACGCATTCACCCAGCGCTGTACTGTATCTTTATCGACACCTTGTTTTTTATAATCATGAAACTCATAGCTAACGCCTAGCTCGTCAAGCTTATTGAACGCCTTTTTCATCGTGCTACATGATTTGATACCGTAAATGGTGATGGTCATGATGACTCCTTATCATTACTCATAAATACTGGTGAACGTTTCTATTATACCGGAGGCTGATTGGATATAAAAAATACCTCACTTTTAATCGTCAAACCTGATGAGCAAATGCATCATATCGTCGCAATTTTTGCCAAATTACGCTATGCTATGGCATTGTCAAATTCCACCTATTTTGAACAGTATTAAACAAATCCGTATTAAATAAATCAGTATCAACCAATTTCGAGCCGACTATGAGCAACGCCGTGACAGCAGACCAAACCGACAACCATCATTATAACCCGCAAGCGATCGAAGCCGCTCAGCAGACCAAATGGGCCACTGACAAGCGCTTTGAAGTCAGCAATGAGCCAAGCGACAAGCCAAGTCGTTACATGCTGTCGATGTTCCCTTACCCAAGCGGCAAGCTGCATATGGGCCACGTACGTAACTATACGATTTCTGACGTCTTAAGCCGTTATTATCGCCTAAAAGGGTATGAGGTCATGCAGCCAATGGGCTGGGATGGTTTTGGCTTGCCAGCTGAGAACGCCGCGATTGCCAATCAAACGCCACCTGCTGCATGGACGTTTGCCAATATCGACAATATGCGCGCGCAGCTTAAATTGTTAGGCCTGTCTATTGATTGGTCACGCGAGTTTGCCACTTGTAGCCCTGAATACTATCAGTGGGAGCAGTGGCTATTCTTGCAGTTGTACAAAAAAGGCCTAGTGTACAAAAAGCTATCGACGGTCAACTGGGATCCCGTTGATAATACTGTCTTAGCAAACGAGCAAGTCATTGATGGTAAAGGCTGGCGTAGTGGTGCGGCAGTCGAAAAACGTGACATCCCCATGTATTACTTCAACATCACTGACTATGCCGATGAATTGCTCGACGATTTGGATCAACTAGAAGGTCACTGGCCTTCTGAAGTATTGACCATGCAGCGCAACTGGATTGGTCGTAGTGCCGGTATGGAAGTACATTTCCCTTATGAGATTGCTGGCGAAGAAAACACCTTAGATGTGTTCACCACTCGTCCTGATACTTTGATGGGCGTGACTTATGTCGCCGTTGCCGCAGAACACCCACTCGCACAGTACGCTGCTGAAAAAGACGACATGATTGCCCAATTCTGTGCGATGTGCAAAAAAGGTTCAGTGGCTGAGGCCGATCTCGCCAAAGCCGAGAAAATCGGTATGGATACCGGCCTGACCGTCACTCATCCACTGACTGGTGAAGAAGTGCCTGTTTGGGTCGCCAACTATGTACTGATGAGCTACGGCTCAGGTGCAGTGATGGCCGTGCCTGCTCACGATGAGCGTGATTATGAATTTGCGGTAAAGTACAACCTACCGATTAAACAAGTCATCAATACCCCTGATGGCTATTTTGATGATTTAAAAGCAGATGCTAAGGCAAATGATAGTGAAGTCAATCTTGCTTATACCGAGCGCAACACTCTGGTCAATTCAGGTGAGTTTGACGGTTTAGATTTTGAGCAGGCGTTTGATGCCATGCTTGCCAAACTTGAGCCAAAATCGCTTGCCAAGAAAAAAATCCAATACCGCCTGCGGGATTGGGGCGTGTCGCGCCAGCGCTATTGGGGCTGCCCTATCCCAATGATCAACTGTGAGCATTGTGGTACGGTTCCTGTCGAAGAGCAAGACTTGCCCGTTGTGTTGCCAACCGACGTCGTACCTGATGGTCGTGGTAATCCACTCAAGAATATACCAGAGTTTGTCAATACCACTTGTCCTAAATGTGGTAATCCTGCTGAGCGTGAGACCGATACCTTTGACACATTCGTGGAGTCAAGCTGGTATTACGCCCGCTTTGCTAGTCCAACTGACACACAAAACATGGTCAACAAGTCTGCTGCCAATAAATGGCTGCCAGTCGATCAATACGTGGGCGGTGTTGAGCATGCAGTGATGCATCTGTTGTATGCGCGCTTCTTCCATAAGCTCATGCGAGATGAAAACTTGGTCACTGGCGACGAGCCATTTGCCAACCTAATGACGCAAGGTATGGTACTCGCTGGCACCTTCTACCGTGTCAACGCGGATGGCAGTACCACTTACTACTTTGCAGAAGACATCGATATCGACTACAACGACCGTGGACAGCCGATCAAAGCGACCTTAAAGCTGGATGGTCAGCCAGTCACGATTGGCAAAATCGAAAAAATGTCTAAATCAAAAAACAACGGTGTCGATCCACAGCTGACTATTGATAAATACGGTGCGGACACGGTTCGTCTATATACACTATTTACCGCACCTGCCGATCAGACGCTTGAATGGTCAGATGACGCGCTAAAAGGCCCTTACAACTTTGTGAAAAAAGTATGGCGCATCGCTAATGATCACATGCAAGCGCTAACGGCCGCCAATATCAGCATTGATACGCTGAACGGTGCGACATTGAACACAGAGGGATTGAGCAAAGAAGCCAAAAACTTACGCCGTAAAACGCACGAAACCATCGCCAAGATTGATAGTGATTTGGGTGATCGTTTAGCACTCAACACACCTGTATCAAGCCTGATGGAACTTGCCAACGAGTTGACTGCCTTTAACGCCAGTAGTGAGCAAGAGCTACACGTTAAAAACGAAGCGTTGACCAATCTGCTGATTATGCTGTCTGTCTATGCGCCGCACGTTGGTGAGCATTTACTTGAGCAGCTCGGCCTTGATACTTTAACCTTAGATTACCCGACTGTTGATGAAAGTGCGCTGGTACAGGACATGATTACGATGGTCGTTCAGGTCAATGGTAAAATGCGTGGTAAGATGGATGTCGCACCGAACAGCGATCCTGAGCAGCTAAAAGCACAAGCTCGAACGATGGAAAGCGTAGCAAAGTTCATCACAGGCGAGATCAAAAAAGAAATCGTCGTACCCAACAAGCTGGTTAATATCGTGGTTGCAGGCTAGTCGCCTAGGCTTAGTGCTCTAAGCCTTTTTATCATATGAGGATAGCGTTTATGTCGTATAAGCATCGAGCTTGGCAATCACAACCAACGCCAAGCGCACGGCACGTTGGTACAAAACAATCTGGTGGAAAGAAGCTTGCGACGGCATTGCTCACAGCATTACCTATGTTTGCGATATTGGGTACAACGGCAGGTCTAAGTGGTTGCGGTTTTCAGCTACGCGGCTATGATTCGCCAATGCTGCTCAATGCCAACAAAACAGCCGTCATTATCGAAGACAATCGCACCTCATTTCCTCTAAAATTGCCATTGACACGCCGCCTAACCACATTAGGTGTCGATGTCATTGGCAATATGACAGTTGATGATGTGATTCGCAGCAATCAACAAGCTGGTGCTAAACCGATTGCAGCGATCGATATCAGTAACGTGCGTTTTAAACGTTACGAGTTGGTGGGTGTATTGACAGAGATTCGCTTGGTACTCTCTGCTGATGTCAGCTACCAGACGATCGAGAATGGCAAGCCCGTCACGCTTACCAATCCCATTCAAGTCGAGCGTAGCTATCAATACAATGAAGCATCCGTCAGTACTGATGACCAGCAAGGCGACCAAATTCGTGATTGGCTCTATGACAGCTTAGCACGCCGTATCACGGATCAATATGTGGCGATCTCCTTACCAAAAGTTGCACCTGCTGCCAAGCAGTCTGTACTGATGAATAAAGGCACAACGCCAACGGTTGTTGTCTTACCTGAGAAGTAACTTTTAACAAATATTGTTATTAAGCTCTATCATTTGCAGCCATTTAAGTATGAAGAACAACGAGCGTACGCACTAACTTAGTCAGCTAAGCAAGTTCGACAGCGCTCGTCATATTTCTACAAATGCTATCATCTGTTTACCAACCTGTGTCCTACCACGCTATGCAACACACCTTTATACAAGCTTATCCCAAACTCCTGCAATCTTCGGTTGCGGTAGCTGGCTTGTGGCTGGCGCATGGTGACGAGCCATTACTCAGTCAATGGCTCATCGATGCACTACGTCCCCATTGGCGCGCGCAAAACTACGCCATCAAACGTATAGAGCTGATATCGGTGAAGAGTTGGCAAGAAGTATTGTCAGAGCTTGGCAGCCAGTCTCTATTTGATGATGCGAGTGCGGTAATCGTGACTGGCAATCATAAACCTGATAAAGCAGTTATTGCTGAGCTTGAGCGCTTTGCTGTTGAGGCGCAAACAGGTGCGCACAGTCATAGCGTATTATGGCTAACACCTAAGCAAGACAAACGCAGTCAGAGCAGCAAGTGGTTTGCCCCTTTTGCTCAATACGGCACTGTCATTGATTGCAATTTATACAACGAGCAGCAGCGCCAGCAGTTGTTGCAAATACAGGCGCAGAAGTTTGGATTACGACTGTCACAAGAAGCGTGGCAACTTCTTATGTCACACACTGAGCATCATCTACTCAGTGCTTATCAAACGCTATGGCGCCTGTCTTATCTGTTTGCACCGCAATTAGCTACTAGCAATAGTGATAATAATGAAGATAACGAGCACTCTAATAGTTTTACACAGCCGGTAAATAATGTGACATTGGATATTGCAGACTTACAAGCAGCCTTAGTCAGCGACGCGCAATTTAGCGTGTTTGATTTGTCTGATGCGATGCTCGCGGGTAATAGCACGCAGGTTGCCAAAATCATGTTTCAGCTAAAGTCGACCGATGAGCCTACTACTTTAGTACTCTGGGCTATTAGCAAAGACATGCGTCAAATTATCCAACTGCTGGATGGTCAAGACCCTCAAGCATTAGGCATTTGGCGTAGTAAGCAAGGGTTATACCAACAAGCATGCCGCCGTCAGTCAAAAGAACAAACGAGCGAATGGCCTGCTCTGCTCTATCGCTGTGACCAAGCCATCAAAGGCCTTATTCGCCAACCAGCATGGGAGCTGTTATTGCAAGCAGCATTGGAGCTGGCAGGCAAGCGTTTATTTACCATACGATAGTACTTCGTGATAGCCAGTCATCATTCACTATCACACCCTATGCCTTATTTTACCAAGTAGTATTTTAAAGGCCTCTCCCTTACTACCTCTTATCATGTCCACCCTTTCCTCATATTTATCCATTAACAGCCGCTTACTTGCTGTTATGTAAACTGTACTACATAGGCCTTAACCTTTCGTAAACTAATTATCATTCCCTTTCGTACATGAAGTCTCTACTATATCTACACTTGATTTAATTGTGATTGGATTGTTGTCATGCGCAAAATAAGCAGAAAATCTGCTATTAAATGGGGTGTCATCACCTTAATTATCGTAGCATTAGGGGCTTTGGCCTATACTTTTTTAAAACCAGAAGAAACCACACCTAACTATTTAACCGCAACCGTTGAAGTCGGTGATATTGAAAACAATGTCATGGCCTCTGGTAAAGTAAAAGCGTTAAATACCGTTGATGTCGGCGCGCAGGTATCTGGCGAGGTAAAACGCCTATACGTTGAAGTCGGTGATGAAGTCAAGCAAGGCGACTTGATTGCACAGATTGACCAAGTGACCCAAAAAAACAACCTGAGCAACGAACAAGCCAGCCTTGAGCAAAGTGAAGCCGCGCTACAAAGTGCGCAAGCAGAATTGCTCAGCAAACAGGCAGCACTAAAAAGTGCCTATTCCGATCTTGCTAGCCGCCAATCTGAGCTCAAACAAGCACAGTCTGATTTTGCGCGTTTGCAAGACTTAGTCGCTATCGATGCTATCTCACAACAAGAATATGACACGCAGGCGACCAGTGTCGAGACAGCAAAAGCAGCCGTTGCCAATGCACGTGCGGCTATCGACACAGCTAAAGCCGCGATTGCGACCACAGAAGCCAATATCAACAGTCAGCAAGCAGCATTACGCAAATCACGAACTAACGTCAGTACTGCTGAAGAAGATCTAAGCTATACCACGATTCGTGCACCAATATCAGGTACAGTCGTTTCTATTACGACTGAGCAAGGTACTACGGTCAATGCTAACCAAACGGCGCCCACATTGGTGACGTTAGCAGATTTATCGACCGTACGTATCAACGCGCAAATCTCAGAAGCTGATGTCATTAACGTCAGTGCTGGTATGCCTGCTTATTTCAATATTATCGGTAATCCAGACAAACAGTATGATGCGACATTAACCGCTATCGAACCTGCCCCAGAGCAGATCAGTAGCACCAGCTCGACAGACGCTGCTATCTATTACGTCGGCTACGTAGAAGTACCAAACCCTGACCGCTTGTTCCGAATCGATATGACGGCACAGATATATATCATCGTCAACGAAGCCAAAAATACTCTATTAGTACCATCAACAGTGATCCAAGAAAAGCGAGCTAAAGAAAAAGGCAAATCAACAACGGGCAAGTTTGTACGTGTATTAAAAGATGACGGAACCGTAGAAGAGCGTACTGTAGAAGTCGGTATTGATAACCGAGTAAATGCGCAAATCTTAAGTGGTTTGAAAGAAGGGGAAGAAGTAATCATCAGTGAAGAGAGCGGTAAGAAATCAGATAGCGGCCGCGTACCTGGCGGACCTCGAATGTAACTTGTGCTTTGACTATGTTGAGTAAGAAAGGCTTGCTAAACATAGCAGCCCTTTCATAACAACACTATAACGCTTATTAGCCTTTATTAAAGACACTGCTATGACTATATCTCAATCTCCTAAACCGTCGACTGAAGATAGCTCTGAAAGTAGCACGGCTCAAAACTTAGGGTCACACACTTCTGCTAATCGCTCAAACAACTCAGCAAAAACCAATACCGCTACCCACTCTGCATCAGGCAAGCCCATTATGGAACTATCTGGCATTATCAGAGAGTTCCCTGCTGGTGAGCAAACCATTCGCGTCTTGCATGATATCAGTCTGACGATTCACCAAGGTGAGATGGTCGCTATCATTGGACAGTCAGGCTCTGGTAAGTCCACCTTGATGAATATCTTAGGTTGTCTAGATCAAGCCACTGCTGGTGATTATAAGATTTATGGTCAATCCGCCCGTAAGCTTGATGCCGATCAGCTAGCAGAACTGCGCCGTGAGCACTTTGGTTTTATTTTTCAGCGCTATCATTTGCTTGGTGATATCAGTGCCAAAGACAACGTCGCCGTCCCTGCCGTGTATGCGGGCATGGATACCGAGGCACGCACCAATCGTGCTGAGAAGCTACTAACTGACCTCGGCCTTGGCAATAAGGTCAACAATCGTCCCAATCAGCTCTCAGGTGGACAGCAGCAGCGTGTTTCTGTCGCTCGTGCACTGATGAATGGTGGCGATGTTATCTTAGCAGATGAGCCAACTGGTGCCCTAGACAGTAAGTCTGGCGAAGATGTCATGGCGATTTTGCATGACCTCAGCGCACAAGGTCATACCATTATCATGGTCACTCATGATCCAAAACTAGCAGCACAAGCAGAGCGTGTGATTGAGCTCAAAGATGGCCATATCATCGCTGACTATCAAACTGAGCATTATAAGCACACAGACAAAAAACCAGAATCTATCCTTGGCGAGCATCGCAAAAGTGCCTTTGGTAGTTTTATTGATCGACTGCTTGAAGCGTTCAAAATGTCTTTGCTTGCCATGCGCGCGCATAAGATGCGTACTCTACTAACGATGCTCGGCATTATCATCGGTATTGCCGCAGTCGTATCTATCGTAGGTCTTGGACAAGGCTCTCAGCAGCAAATCCTTGCCAATATCAGCTCATTAGGTACCAATACCATTACCGTCAATGATGGCTACCCTAGAGGCGATCCTAGACGCCGCTATAACGATGACAATTTGACACCAGAAGATGCAGAGGCGGTCGGCAATCAGCCCTATATTATCAGTGTCAGCCCTCAGGTAAGTGCCAGCTCTAGTGTCCGCTATCGTAATATACAAGAGGATGCTACCGTCAATGGCGTTGGTGAAGACTATCTAACCGTCACTGGTGAGACATTAGCACTTGGCCAAGGGTTTGATGCAAAAAGCATTACTTTACGTAGTCAAGATATCATCATCGATGACAACGCTAAACAGACCTTTTTCTCAGATATTGATAACCCTGTTGGCGAGGTAATATTGGTTGGTAGTGTGCCTGGACGCGTGATTGGCGTACTTGAAGAGAGCGATGGTGGCTTTGGTCCCAGTGTAACGACGCCTACTATCTATATGCCTTATACGACAGTGATGTCGCGCGTCACCGGTAGTACCAATATCGACCGCTTTGTGGCGTTGTTAGATGATAGTATCTCTTCTAGTGCCGCAGAGACGGCCATCTCTGACTTGATAGAGAGTCGCCATGGCAAAGATGACTTTGAGCTACGAAATTCAGATTCTATCCGTCAAACCATTGAGTCGACGACAGGTACGATGACCCTACTTATCTCATCAGTTGCAGTTATTTCGTTAATTGTTGGTGGTATTGGGGTCATGAACATCATGCTAGTCTCTGTCACCGAGCGCACTAATGAAATTGGTGTTCGTATGGCAGTAGGTGCGCGTCAAAGCGATATCATGCAGCAATTTCTCATTGAGGCCGTTCTAGTCTGTATCCTAGGGGGACTGATTGGTATTGGAATGGCATTTGCCATTGGTGAGCTGATTAATAGTGTGGGCGGTGATAGTTTCAAAGTCATCTACTCACCGACTTCTATTATTGCCGCGTTTGTTTGCTCGACATTGATTGGCGTAGTATTTGGATTCTTGCCAGCACGTAATGCTGCCAAACTAGATCCTGTTGAGGCGCTTTCTCGAGACTAATAATTGATTATTGGCTCGCTTTAGCCAAATAGAGCAGTCAATATCGATATAATGGCAAAAATTTAAAGAAACTGGAATAAATTGGCAATTTTATAAGAGAATTACACTTTTTTTATCATGTGGGGTTGTAATTGTCAGAATTATATATATAATGTGCTCTCACGTTTAGGGATACAAATACTTTAAACGTTAGGGCTGTTAGCTCAGTTGGTAGAGCAGTTGACTTTTAATCAATTGGTCCCGCGTTCGAGTCGCGGACAGCCCACCATATTTTAGTTTAACCTTTATTCATCGTTCTACCCTATCCGGTAGTTGTTTAATAAAGTTAAGTTTAAAAAGCTCTTTTTTAAATGAATTACTCTTGTTGGCAATAATATACATTTATTGTTAGCATAACTTTTAGAAAATTCTATTTAAAGAATTTTCTCTTGCGAAGCTAAAATTGCAGTGTCATTTTTATACGCTTCTCAGGGCTGTTAGCTCAGTTGGTAGAGCAGTTGACTTTTAATCAATTGGTCCCGCGTTCGAGTCGCGGACAGCCCACCATATTTGAAAAGCCCAGTTACTATCATAGTAACTGGGCTTTTTTTCGTCTGCACTTTCTATCCTTTATTTTATATCTACTTATGATGTCGCCGTTTAAAAAGTCGGAAGCTGCCTTTCTTACGCCATAGCAGTTTATGTCTGATCGTATCTTTAATCGTGCGCGGATACTTGGGTGCTTGAGCGATGAACGCATCAAACTCTACCTCACTCATTGCACGCTCTCGGCCATGAGCCATCATTACCATTGATGGTTTTAAATCTCTGATTTTTTTTAACGATTGCTTATAAGCTTTGGGATCATAGACAGGAAATGGCGCCACAAACTTATGACGCAATTTAATGATGAGATCAGCCGTATATACCTGACGACTGGGCAAATGAAATAAAGACAGATCGCGATCGGTATGCCCAGGCGTCTCTAACACTTGCCATTCATCAAACTCTGGGACAAAGTCACCATCGGTGACAGTGATGTCTGGCTGAAGACTTGCTGGATAATATAAGTTTTTAAATGGGCGACCTTGCCGCCTCGCCACATAGTACGCAAGATTCATATCGACCAGATGCATCGCTCGTCCACCAATACCGCCGTACCACTGACTTTTCTTATCAGCAGAGATAATGCGGCATCCAGTCTCTTGGCGAAACCTGCGCGCACCACCCGCATGATCCGGATGCATATGGGTGACCACCACCACTTTTAGGTCTGTTATCGGCCTATTTAGAGTATCTTTGATATACCCAAGTACCATTGGCACATCGGCACGGCAACAGCCGTCTAGTAACATGATTTTATCTGGATATACTGCCAAGTAGCTACTTTGGATATAGCCCTCTAGACGTACAATTTCACACGAACTCATTTATCATCCCTGATCATTTGATCCTAGTGTCTCTGTATTTTTAGTATAGCGATAATCAATACAAAACAAATTGTTTTCAGTGAACGCTTGTGACTATAGATACGGTTGATAATAGTCGCATAATGCGTAACATCATTAATGACAACGTTTATACTTCCAGTAAAAACGCAAAAAACCCAGCGCTTAGGCTGGGTTTTCTACATTAAGTATTTACTTTATAGATTTAAAGCTGATACCATCAATTATGCTAGCGATTACGCAAGGTCACGAACCTTAGGCTCACGCTCCCATAGACGAGATTTTGCATTTTCTACAAAGCTGTCAAGCTTAGCGAGCGGTGTGACAAACTCATCTTTTTCTACAGGAAGTTTACTTAAGATAAACTCATCCGTTGCACCGCAATAAGCAATGGCTTTACAGTGTACATAAGCATCAGTGAACCAATCTAGCGTTGAGCTATCCTCCGCCAGTTTCTTAGCTTGATCCGGCATAATGATACTCACTACCGCATCGAAGAATACAGAGGGTGCGCCAGCAACACGCTCATCTGCTTGGATACGCGTATTGTCGTCAAGCTTGACTTCTTTGCTAGGAGCAACAATTTTGACCATACCGCCTTGAGCATTAATAGCATCTTCAAACTTCTTAACTTGCTCATGGTTTGATCCTTCAGCCACTAAGATACCAACCAAACGGCCTTTTAGTGATTTAGGCGTACGACCAATCGTTTGCAGAGGCTTAGAGGTGTCCATATCTTGTACTGGTGCTGCTGGTTCTGCCGCTTCTGGTAGCTCCATACCTAAGGCATTGGCAACACGATTAGCTAGATCTTCATCAATATTGATAAGGTGACTGAGCACGCGAGTACGAACATGCGCAGTATCTACTTTACCCAGCTCAAACGCGTAGGCTGATGCAATGTGTGCTTGTTCAGCAGGGGTTTGGCTACGATAGAACATACGTGGCTGACTATAGTGATCAGCGAAGCTCTCAGCACGGATACGACCTTTTACGCCATCGTCCAGTTTTTCATGAAACGAGTTAAAACCTTTTTGAGGACTTTCACGTGGACGGTCTAGATCTAGACTTTGAGGCTCATAAAGCACACGAGTCTTAGGCACTTGCATTTGCATATGACCGTCTTGCTGGTTATTTGCAAACGGACATTTAGGCGCATTGATAGGAATCTGAACAAAGTTTGGTGAGCCCAATCGTGACAACTGAGTATCTAAGTAACTAAATAGACGGCCTTGCAGTAAGGGATCGTTACTAAAGTCGATACCAGGTGGTATATGCGATGGACAGAAGGCTACCTGCTCAGTTTCTGCAAAGAAATTATCTGGGTTACGGTTTAGTACCATTTTACCGATGATTTTAACTGGCACTAGCTCTTCTGGAATCAGCTTAGTGGCATCTAAGTGGTCAAATGGAAACTCATTGGCCTCTTCTTCGGTAAAGAGCTGTACACCAAGCTCCCACTCAAAATACATACCATTTTCAATCGCTTCATACATGTCACGGCGGTTATAATCAGGGTCAGCACCAGATATTTTTACAGCTTCATCCCAAATAAGCGACTGTACACCTGCTACTGGTTTCCAATGATAACGGAAGAAAGTACTCTTACCTTCTTTGTTGAGCAAACGGTAGGTATGAATACCAAAACCTTCCATCATGCTAAAGCTACGCGGCAATGCACGATCACTCATCAGCCAAATCAGGTTATGCATCGTCTCTGGGCTTAGCGAGACAAAGTCCCAAAAGGTATCGTGTGCAGAGGCCGCTTGCGGAAACCCGCGATCCGGCTCCGGCTTGACTGCATGAATGAGATCAGGAAACTTAATGGCATCTTGAATAAAGAAGATCGGCATATTATTACCGACTAAATCCCAATTACCTTCTTCGGTATAAATCTTTACCGCAAAGCCGCGGACATCACGCGGCGTATCTTTTGAGCCTTTATTACCGGCAACGGTCGAAAAACGGGTAAAAAGTGGTGTTTGTTTACCAGTCTCAGTCAAAATTTTGGCCGTTGTATACTCTTCTAATGATTCGGTCAGCTCAAAATAACCGTGTGCCGCACTACCACGCGCATGGACAATACGCTCAGGAATACGCTCATGGTCAAAGTGGTTGATCTTTTCACGTAGTACAAAATCTTCTAATAGCGTAGGACCACGTGCGCCTGCTTTTAATGAGTTTTGATTGTCGCTGATAGCCACGCCTTGTTGGGTGGTCAATACTTTGGTGTCATCGTCTGCGCGCTGATGGGTTTCGCCCCCATTGCCGCGTTTAGTATTCATGTCTTTTGCTGGGTCGGTATGATCGATATTATTATTCATAAAACATCCTAGCTAATGAGTAAAATAGTCTCTTCCAAGACCATTAAAAATGTGCTTACACAGGTGTTGTATCCTTTGGGATAATACTGACTTCATCTGTCGATTATTTGTCTGTGCTGCTGCATGACCAATTATTAAAAAAGATAAAGGAATAAAAGGCATACGGCTTATCTTATCCAAAAACTAAGTCGCTTATAGTTACGTACATAGTGAAACTTGTTGATGTTTGGTTAAAGTTTACGTGCGCAGTCACTCAACCGCTTGACGGCTTTTGAGCCAGCCTAAACGTTAACAACCCAATCTTGTAATTTAGTTATTCTTTAAGGTATGCTTTATGGCGTACTAGAGATCATCGATAAATAACATTGGCATGGTTTTTAGCCATATATTTATCTCTTTTTTATATAACTATAAGGCTATCGACTATGTTACCAACTTCGAATTTCTCGTCCAAAAAACCTTACCGCTCATTATTGGCGGGTGCATCAATGGGGCTCCTGGCATTGACCATCAGCCAAACCGCTGCCGCTATCACGACCAAGAACGTCACTTATACGGTGGATAACCAAGCATACGAGGGCTATTACGCTAAAGCAAATAAGCCCTATGCTCCTTTTATCTTGTTGATTCATGACTGGGATGGTCTCACCGACTATGAACGCAAACGCGCTGATATGCTAGCGAATGAAGGTTACAACGTACTGGCCGCAGATATGTTTGGACAAGGTATTCGTCCCACCTCTATCGAAGAAAATAAGCGTTTAACAGGCGAATTGTATGACGATCGCAACAAAATGCGCCGCATACTACAAGGTGCGTTAAATGCTGGACGACTGGAGGGCAATGATGTGCGCAACGGCACGACCATGGGATATTGTTTCGGTGGTACGGTTGCATTAGAGTTAGCACGTTCAGGCTTCCCGCAAAAAGCCTTTGTCCCCTTCCATGGTGCCTTTGATACTCCGACCGGTCAAAGTTATGACAAGACCACTGGCGAGATATTGGTGTTCCACGGCTCAGCTGACCAGTCTGTCTCTCTAGAGAGCTTTGCGACTCTGGGCAAAACGCTAGAAGCGGCAAAAGTTCCTCATGAAATGGTCACTTACAGCGGCGCACCACATGCCTTTAGCGTATTTGGCAGTGACAGATATGATGCACGCGCCGATGAGCGCTCTTGGAAACGTTATTTGGACTTCTTAGCAGATGAGTATAAATAATCTAATCGTATAAAAATATCAGTCACCATATAAGCAATGCAAAAAAAAGACACCTCAACGAATCATCAGTGAGGTGTCTTTTTTTGACGTTCTAATCATTTAATACTTCTGAAAGACCAACAGCTGATTATTGGCAGGCATCGCGTACGTTCTGCTAAGCGTTAGATGATGCATATTTGCTAAATTTACAATGTCTTCTTTATGACGGATACCACTGTCAGAATTACCTTGCCTTAACATCGCATCAAATCGCTGGTTGCCCGCACTGGTATAGTTACCATGTTCGTTAAATGGGCCATAGACAATCAGCTTACCATCCACAGGTAACGCATCACCAGCCAGTGCAAATAATTTTTCGACCAACGCCCAACTGATGATATGTAGCGTATTTGCCGTAAATATCGCATCATAGGGCTTGGCTATATTGCTATTTACTGACTGACTATTAATAGGTACAGAATCGTAAGCCAAATCAAACGTTAATGGTAGAGATAGATTGGGCGCAGGATAAGCATGATACCAAGCCGCTATATGACGATGATTGCTCGTGACATCGCTGGTTTGCCACTGTATCTTAGGTAAACGAGGAGCAAAGTAAACACTATGCTGACCCGTTCCAGAGCCGATTTCTAAGACATGAGTATGCTCTTGTAGCTCGTTTTGCAATACTTCTAGGATAGGCTGCTTATTGTTCTCGCACGCTTGAGAGAATGGCAACGCGTCGATATCCAATTGGCTGTTTAGATGATCGATTTGCATGGATACTCTCCTCAGACTGCCCGTTACCTTTGCAGTATCTTTCGCGAATTATTGGCAAAATATACTACTAGTAAATACCCGCTTCAACGCCAGCGGCTAACGTCATGGCAAGCTCTTTTACTTGGTCAGCAAAGCTGTCTTGCCACTCACCTTGTAGTATCATTGCCTCTTGAATCCACGACCAACGCAGCCCCGTCGTGATCGTCTTTATTGCAAGCTTGGTACCCGTACCATCATGCCCTGCACGTATATATAGTGCAAATGGCATGCCTTGCTTTTCTTCTAGCACAGGATAATAACAGCGATCAAAGAAGTCTTTGGTCAGCCCTGCCATATATGCCAGATTTTCAGTCGTGCCTAATAGCAAAGCATCAGCAGCCAACACATCTTCAGGCTGCGTGTCCTGCGGCGACTTCAAAATGACAGTGATATCTAGATCAGGATGATTGGCACCACCATACGCCGCTTGCGCCAACTTCTCAGTATTGGGTGACGGCGCATGAGCGACAATCAATAACGTTTTTGCCATGGCATTAAAGGCCACGAGCAATACGGAACGTTAAGTTCTGCGTGATATCAGGGTGGAGGCTGTTGGCGACTGGACAAGTCAATGCGGTGTTATAAAAGATCGTTTGCGTTCTATCATCAAGCTCCTTATTAAAGGTCACGATGATATGGATCTCGCTCACGCGTCTTGGATCAGCGGCCATGACTTTGGTCACTTCAGCTGTGGTGCCTGCAAGGTCAATCTCCATGTCACGGGCTTTGATACCAATAATGGTCAACATACAACTGGCCAAACTGGTGGCTAGCAAATCAGTCGGTGAAAACGCTTCGCCCTTGCCTTGATTGTCAGTCGGTGCATCGGTAATAATTTCATTGTTTGATTGCAAATGAATAGCGGTAGTGCGCAAGTCGCCTTGGTATTGAACGGTTGATGTAGTCATAGGTTCTTTCCTAAGCTAAAATTCAGAAGTATACAATCCACTATAAGGTTCAAATAGTGGTTTTATAATGAATCACCAAACTATAGTCAATTCCACCTAAAAGTGTTATAAACTAATTATCAAATTCAATTGTTATTATAAAGACCATGACTTACTCACTAGATTTTCGTATGCAAGTACTAAAAAGCTTAGACGAGGGTATGACCTT